>CAYXFD010000008.1:0-104241 GCA_964464175.1 uncultured Candidatus Cloacimonadota bacterium
ACGTAGCCATATATTACATGGGCGTTACTTCACTTTTTTGGGGGTATGCCTTAAACGGCATTGTCGGCTGACATCAGTCCGGCATAAGGGAGCGGAAGAATTTCTTTCTTTTCTTCATTGACCACCGCAAGTCCCCCTTGGGTAGCGGCAACGGCTTCGATCGCTGTCAAGATAGCAGAGTCATTGACCCCCGCTGCGATGATGTTATGACTGTCATGAGCAACCGTGGAAGCAAGAGCGCCCCTCTTCAAACCGAAACCTTTGATAAAGCCAACTGCCGGTTTGGATTGCCGGTAACGGTTTACCACCACTATTTTGAGGATATCGTTCCCCGGATCGGACAGAACTTCGTCATTTCTTATCCGGGGGGTTACAATACTGCAACCTGTATTGAGTTGAGCATCATAAGCCTCGATTACCCTCATCCGGTTCGAGAGAGGTTTGACTTTTAGGTCTTCGCGGTTAAGGGAAGGGGTACGGAAATTATTAACCGGACGCTCTTTTTCTGCTATGGTGATTGATCTCCCCTTTTCCGCGACCGGATTACCCTCTATGTAAGTTGTCAGTATATTAAACAGCATCAAGTCATCGACAATGATAAAATCGGCGCTATCCCCTTCCCGTAAGAGACCGGTATCCAGGTGGTAGTGTTTTACCGGGTTATAGGAAGCAGCACGCAGGGTATCCATTAGATCATATCCCATTTCGACGCTTTTTTTTACCAGCAGATTGATGTGACCCTTCATCAGATCACCGGGACAGATATCGTCGGAGCAGAACATTATCGAGCCGGGAGATGATTGTAGCAGAGGAATGAGAGTAGTGAAGTTTTTGGAAGCACTACCCTCCCTGATCATGATCTTCATCCCGTAGGAGATTTTTTCTTCTGCCTCCTCCAATTCAGTACATTCATGGTCGGTGCTGATCCCGGCGGCAGCATATTGCCGGACTTCTTTACCTCTCAAGCCAGGAGCATGACCATCTACAGGTTTATGATATTTCTTTGCCGTTGCCAACTTGGCGAGAATCTCTTTATCATGATGGAGAACACCCGGATAGTTCATCATTTCAGCGAGGGAGACGATCTCCGGTCTGGAGAGAAGAAGCTCTGTCTCTGCGAGTCCTAATAGTGCTCCCGAGGTTTCGAAAGGGGTAGCCGGTACGCAGGAGGGGGCAGAGTAATAAATCTTCAAGGGGGTCTTTCTGCTGTTTTCGATCATGAACATTACCCCCTCAACCCCCATTACATTGGCTATCTCATGGGGATCGGCAATGACTCCGGTGGTTCCGTGAGGGAGAGCAGTTGCGGCAAACTCGGCGGGGATCATCATGGAACTCTCAATGTGGAGATGACTGTCGATAAAGCCGGGTAAAATATACTGTTTCTCGGAGACTGGCATTCTCTTCAGGGCTGAGATCTTACCTTCGTAAATCTCTAATTCACCCTGAAAGATTGTCCGGTTAACGATATCAACAATGTTACCTCTGATCCGGGACAACGAAGAGTTGTTTTTCTTATCTTTCATAGAAAGCATTCGATCTGCAGCCGACTGTCATGTCAAGACACTTTGTGCTCTACTTATACCGGGAAAGGAAGCCGACCGATTATTGTACCGGCAGAGAACTTACCGTGTCTCTTAGTAAATTAAGGCAGAACAATCCCCAGGAGTGATATAAATATCAGCTCATTAACTGTCTTAACTATGTCGAAGGAGCGGAATCCGGAGAAGACTTATACTATTTGATAAGCATCATCTTTTTGCTGCTTTCGTAGCGGTTGCTGACGCTCATCTTATAAAGATAAACTCCGGAAGACACTTCGTTGCCACGGTAGTCTTTACCGTTCCAGCTTACCGAGTTAAAACCTTTGGGATAAGTCTGATCTGCTGATAATGAACGTATTTTTTGACCTCTGCTATTATAAACGATTATAGTGACTTCCGATTCTTCTGCTAAAGAAAAGCTTATGTTGGTTCCCGGGTTAAAGGGGTTGGGATAAGCTCCGATCAGATGGGTAGTGTAGATATCCGGAACAGAATCTGTGTCATCCTCCTCTGCGAGAGTAATGGAAACCGGACCGAAGAAAGCGGTAGAAAGATCCAAATCAATTGCCTGAATCCAGTAATAGTAAGTATTACCGGTCAGGACTTCTTCGTCGAGAAAGCGGTATTCAGTTGCCGAAGAGCTGTTGAAAGCCTCGATGACCGAAGAGGTAATCCTGCCGGCAGTGGCAAGTTCATCTTCTTGCGAACGCAGCAGATGATATCCCAAAAGATTGGTTTCTGTTTCCGTAATCCATTGCAGTTCTACAAAAGAATTAGCTGTCGGGGAAGCAGTAAAGGATGAAAGTGTAACCGGAAGCGGATCGTCAATCTCGTCATTACCGCCGTAAAGGATTACTTCCGGGGATCTGAGGGCAGCGAAATCAATATTGTAAATTATCAATCCTTCGGCGTTGGAGATGGATGATGACCAGCTTCCATTCTGATAATAGTATCCAAGCGCAGCATCCGTATGAACAGTGAATTGAACGACCCCCTCCCCGGTCACTGAGAAGGCAAAAATATCTATCAGCTCGGGTAGCCCGCCAGGCAGAACAGGATTAGGATCAAAGCCGACCTGATTAGCCGAGTTATGGAAAATATCGATATCTTCTTCGAAAGTCCAGGTTAAGCCGCTAAGAGGGACAAAAGCCAATCCCCGCAGATAAGGATAACCATCGTTCATGGAATAGGTATGATCAACTCGCCAGATATCATCAAAGTCCCAACCAACATAAGTTCCAGCATCATAGGGGTAAGTCATCTCTTCCGTATCTTTACCGAAACCCATGTCTGAGGTTGGTACGCCTGAAGCTTCGGCATCCCAATAGTTTTGCAAATCAGAATATGCGCCTCCTGTAGTCTTCCAACCGACAAGCCCCCCAGGACCAGATCCTGTGACCGCACCCATCGAGAAGCTATATTCAATGATTCCCTGATTATTTCTGCCAACCAATCCTCCCGGATATGCAAAAGCATGTACATTTCCGGTGCTGAAACAATTCTTGATCGCTGATCCCGAATTATTACTTCCAACAAGACCACCTACTTCGTCGCTTGTACTGGTTACATTACCGGTGCTGTAACTATTACTAATCAAGGTAAAAGCATCCCAGCTAGACCCTACAAGACCACCTGTATGTTTACCGCCACTGACATTTCCGGTGCTATAGCAGTTGATAATTGATGCACTTTCCCATTGATATCCTACCAGTCCGCCGACATATCTTGGTCCATTCACATCTGCCGAACTGTGACTGTTCTTGATGGTAGAATGGAAGGAATTTGATCCGGTTAAACCGCCTATATACCAACGATTTGGTCTGCCTTTTACTTCTCCGGAAGAATAACAGTTATCAATCGTAGCATAGTTGTGGTTTCTCCCTGCCAGAGCACCTACATGCCAACGACCTAAAATATCGACATTAGTAACACCTAAATTTTTGACTGTACAAGCTGCACCGGATGTAAAGCCAAACAACCCTTGGTAATCTTCTTCATAGCGATAAATATATACACCGTCTATAGTGTTGCCGTTTCCGTCATAAGTTCCGGAGAATGGTGACCCTTCCGATAACCCAATTGGCGTCCAACCTTTTTCCAAATCAGCACCCCAGTTCTGAGTGTCTGAAGCGTCAATGTCGGTAGTTTGGAAATAATGACTTGCCCAGCGAACAGCCCGGACAGGACTTGGAACCACTACATCATCTGCCGCTATCCAGTAAAGATTATCCAGAGAGGCAACCTGATAAGGGTTACCGGCTGTTCCGGCATCGGGATCTTCCCAATTTGCCGGTGGTGCAGGGTCAGCAGGCTGGGCTAAGAGAAAGGGAGTAAGGAGAATAGAAAGAAAAACAGAAAGAATAATAGCAACTAAGATCTTCATAAGAACCTCCGTTAAAATAAAAATACTTCTTTGGGACTAATGATCCCACAACCATCGTTTACCGAAAGATATTTCCGAGCAGTTGCGGCTGTAGGTAAGGTATCAGGAGAAATCAGTGATAAAACTCGTTAAGCTCTTCCAAGCTTGTTATGAATAAAGAAAAAGCTATTTAGCTCATACAACTCTCCACAAAAGAAACTGCATTGAAGTAAACTAAAGGAAAAAATTAGCTGTACAAAGTCAACATAAAAATTCATAATCACTGGTTCAGCATAAAGATAGCATAGTAATGATAATATCAAATTCCACAAGGATAAACACTCGTAATTCTGGTTCCGCCCAAACCTGAACTCAGCAGATACTAATGAAATTGTGATAAAGGGCTTTGGGGGAGATTATCAGTTAAGAATAAAGCCTGAGTTCCAAGGTACATTCCCAACAGATTCTCGGTTTTCTCCCCCAAATCCTTACTCTTATTTCAACCGAAGAAATTTCTTGATACTATCATAGCCATCGGAAGTTTCCATCCTGTAAAAATAGACTCCGGAAGCGGCATCTTTTCCGTATTCATCTTTACCATTCCAGATGATTGTATGACTCCCCTCAGGATAATGTTGTTTCATCAGTAGAGATTTTGTTTTTTGTCCCAACAGATTATATATAGTCAGGGATACTCTTGTCGGCTCAGCCAGAGAGAATCTGATCGATGCTGCCGGATTGAAAGGATTGGGATAAGCCCCGATCAATGCGGTAACTAAAGGTGTAATATGAGATTCTTCCGGTTCTTCCTCCTTTTCGACAAGGATTGAAAGTGGTCCATGAAAATGAGTTGTAAGATCGAGATCAATCATTTCTAACCAATAATAGTAGCAAATACCGGTTACTACTTCGGAATCCTGATAAGAGTAAGCCTGTTGATTGGTAGAGCTATGACCCATGATTATTTGTGGATTTATTTTTTCAGCATTGGAGATATTTTCATTATTAGCCCGAAAAACATTATAACCGAAGAAATTGGTTTCCGTCTCGCTGACCCATTCCAAAAGAACGGTCAAGTCGGAAGTAATAAGAGCAGAGAAAGAGGAGAGCACAACCGGCAAAGATTCGTCACGTTCATCTGTCACAGTCCACTCAGAAAACTTATCAGTAATGATATGAACTGTTCGGGGATGCATAGCGGAAACATCTTGGGGTTCTCCGACCTGCTGCCAGGCACTTCCTTCTTTACGATAAACGACTGCCCTGTTATCCGGTCTGAAGACTATGTCGTTATCAGCTTCCTCATCCCATCGCAAGAAAAGCTCCACTTCACCGTTGAAATCTCCTTCCAACTTCCATGTTCTCTCGATCCCTTCAAAGCTCTTGATTGTCTGACTATCAGGTTCCTGGGAAAAGCCAAAATTGCTGATTTCTGTGTCCGGTGACGGTATGATAATCAGACCAGCGGGGGGAGAATCGAACATCGGAGCAAGGAAATCAAGAAACACTTTCCCAAATAATAAACCGTTACCCATGAAAAGGGTAAAAGGTTCACAGAACATCTCATGTTGAGCCAGATCGAAGATAGAATTGTCTTCAATGTTTATTCCCTGAGTTAAGTGGACGTCATTATATGCGGTTACGGTAGCTCCGGCCCGGACATTGATCTGACCGATCAGGTTCTGTTGGTCAGGCAACTCAAAACCGGTATCACAAGTCATAAAGTAATCAAGTGAATGATTATTGGTAAATTCAGGTTCGGCTGTTAAATATCCGGAAAAGCGCATAATGGTGGCACCCGGGTTTAGGAGGAGTTTATTGTCAGGATTGCTCCCACCTGCTATCAAAACTATCCCTTTTTGAATGGTTACCTGTTCTACCATGATACACGACCCGGCAAGATCAACCTGGAGAGTACCGATATTAGCTTCCGGGATTGTCCATAATTTCTCGACTGAGTCGAAAATTGCCAAGCCAGATTGGTGATCACCGATTATTACCCCTGTATTGGGAACGAGCAAACCGGTGATTATTTCTCTGTAAATTGAGAGATAATTATTGTTAAGATTAAGAGTACCGTTGACCAGATTAAGAGTTTGCACCGACATATTGCCTGTTAAAGCGACCGTAACATCACAGATTTGAGAATAGATGTTAAGAGTAACTGTCGGTATTGTTGCCGTGGTCACAGTAGAAGCAAGAACGAGAGAAGAGTCGGAATCACCGCTTAAACCACCTGCTGTGAGGTTCACCTCGTTGTTGACTAGTAAACTATAACCGTTGATAGAAAGGGTACCGTTATTCAGGTTCAGGACATCCACTTCCGTATAACCTCCTAAATAGCAGGTTCTTCCAGTACGGTTCATAGTTAAGTTGCCAACTGTTAACGGCGGAATGTAAGCATCTACATTCCCGTTTTCGATAACCAGAGTAGAAGAGCTACCTGTAGCAAGAGTACTGCCGGAAGCGATATTAGTAGTTCCTCTCAGCTCAAGGATATGGGCTCCGACTGTGAAGGCTGCATTTCCATCAATATCAAGGTTGTTGATATCGAGGTTACCTACCATTGAAGCACCGGTAGGGCGATAAAGATTAAAGTTATTCAGTTCAGTTATAGAGGCAGGCAGATTGAAATGAGCTGCAGAACCGGAGATGGTAAGGTTGGAATTTGCTGTCGTGATTAAATTCGTATCACCGGAAAGATTTCCTTTGATTTCTAAAGTATTACTACCCACAGTAAAAGAACCGTTGGTCAGCGTCAAGTCAGTAACGGTAACATTACCGTCCATAGTACAGCCGGCAGCACGAGCCAGGGTTATAGTATGAACATTTGCCGGTCTGAGATTCAATGCGGAAGCATTCTCGCCGATATTCAAGAATCCGCTGGGACCTGTAACAACCGAATTACCTGACATGGTACCATTGAGATGTAGGGTGATACCGGCAGCAAGAGATACGGAATTATTAACCACCATGCTCCCGCTGGAAGTTGTTGTGGCGTTGACATTGACCGGAGAATTAATCGTCATTGCCCCGGAGGAGGTAGTTAAGGCATTAATATTCAATGTAGAGCCGACGGTGAAGCTATTGGCAATGGTTGTTGTACCGTTAATAGTTTTTGCTCCGTTTCCGTCCAAAGTCAGATTTTTATAATCTGTCCTTGCGGAGACAGTTTGAGCCGAATTAGAGGTGTATTCTATCGTTGAACCGGAATACAGGTTGATACTGGGATTGTTTTCACTGGAGATAGAAGTGTTTGCTGTCCCGGAAAACCCGTTATTGTTTGTTGTTATAACTGTCCCATAAATAAAAACATGGGCATTTGCCGACACAGCTTTTATTTGCGAAGTGCTGCCGGTGTTTAAGGTGCCTCTTATATAAAGGCTGTTCCATTCGTAAAATGGAAGATGGTTAGTCAGGGTATATAAAGCTCCATTTTCAATTTCTATCAGATGTTTGGCATGGAATCCGGTTAGATTACCAAGTCCGACATTACAGCCACTTCCGCTTAGATAGTAACGGGGATAGCCGGTATGATCCCTGTTTACAGCATAATATGTACCTCCTGTCCTGGTAAAACTCCCCCCGATCTGAAACTCATTATCAGGGAGTGAAAGACTTCCTGAGCGGTATACACCCCAGAAGAAACCTCCGGTTATCGTGAGGTCTTCCCCAATGTTGAAAGTACTGCCGGCACTACCGGTAGAACCGAAAAAATAACCACCGGAAACAGTAATGCTGCCGCTTATGTTGTAGTGTATTCGGCGGTAGGAGGTTGATCCTCTGAAATTACCGTTTGCTGTAATGTGTATATTGGCAATATCGATATTTAGCTCACTTGTTGTCCCACCATCGAAGGCACCACCCGATTCGACGGTCAGAGTTCCTTTGACTTCAAATCCTGAGGGGCTGCCGGAAATTGTAATAGTTCCGTTCCTGATAATCAGATTGCCGTAAGAGATATTTTCTCTGAAGACTATGTCAGAATGATCAAGAATAAAGTTGCTGGTTGTTTGCAGTTCTCCCTCACCTGCAGGAACGCCAAGATTAGCATAAGTTGTATGCTGAACGTGATAAGTACCTCCATTATAAACTATTCCGTCTATAGAATGATCGAAACCTCTCGTTTCTATCTTACCTCCATCATTCACCCAAACGGCAGAGTTATTACCACTGACTGACCACTGTCCATCAGGATACATTAAATGCCCATTTTGGACAATAAAAATCTGATTGTGATTAGAAAAATTCGGTGGAGCATTTCCACCTCCGTCCGGTTCTGTTCTCCAACTATCTTCTTGATTAAGATAGTAATTATTAGGATTAGTACTACCTCTCGAATAATAGTAAGTCTGACAGAGCAGAGGCATTGCAATAAAGACAGAACTAACCAAAATCAGGGCAAAGCGAAAAGTTTTCATTTTTTCCTCCTTACAGGATACTGAAATTGTTAGTCTCAAGATGTGTCTCATTGGAGCAAAGATTATTCAAGTCCTAATTGATAATTTGTCCATCACAGATAAGAAGATTAATAAAACCGTAAAATAAGGGCTAAGACTTATTCTCTTAGTGAAGCTTGCTAATACATACAAAAAACTTTAGATAATGAAATTCGATAACCCTGTCAGTTAACTCTCTGAGTCAAAATGACGTTTCCTAAAACGAATGACACTTCATACTAAATCAAAATTCCAAAAGGATATACTCTACAACTCCAATGAACAGAAAGAAGTCCTTTCTGTCAAGAAAATCGTTGCTGAGTGCAATCGCCGGAAGCTTTAAAATAGCAGACTTAACTCCCGTATAAATTTCTTGACAAGATATAAGCAGAAGTGAGATTTTTTTTTATTACTTTACAGTTGCGAAGGAGATTATTTTTTGGAGCTCAAAAAAACAGCTTTGAAGGATTGCTTATTTAGCGACATCAATGACAGAGTCAGGAAAAAATTGCTGACAAGTGAGGAAGACTGATGAAATGTAGAATTATCCTGTTGCTGCTATTGCTGATAACAACCGTAACGATATCAGCAACCGTAGATTGGGTTTTACGGACAGAGGAGTGGCTGAGAGAGAATCCGGAGTCATTACCTAACTGGCTGACCCCTGAGGAGATGCTGCGACTTGATGAGATCGGTCTGAGGATCGATCCTACTGATCCTCCACCGGGTCCTGCAAGGGCTGTGGGAGAATTTGAGCCAATGTCGGGAGTATTGATCAGATACCCGTTAGGAATTCCATTAAGTTTAGTTTCCGCAATGTCTCAACATGTGACGGTAGTAACAATTGTCAGCAGTCAGTATTATCAGAATCAGGCAGTTAATTCTTACACCAGTAACGGAGTAAATCTTGATAACTGTGAGTTTATGATCGCTCCCACCAACTCTTATTGGACGAGGGATTATGGACCATTTTATGTCTTCGATGGCGATAATGAATTAGGGGTAGTAAACTATTCTTATAACCGTCCCCGTCCTAATGATGATAATATTCCGGTAGTCTTTGCCAATTATTTTGATATGCCTCTCTATGGTATGAATATTGTCCATACCGGTGGGAATTATATGTCTAACGGTTACGGAACAGCAGCTTCTACGACGATTGTTTATACCGAAAATACCCCTTTAACACCAACCCAGGTAGATCAATACGTTGAAGATTATCTGGGCATAACCGACCATATTGTCGTGCAGGATCCTACTGGAGAGTACATTCATCACATTGACTGCTGGGCAAAGTTTCTTGCTCCGGATAAGATCCTAATCCGTTCGGTACCTCCCAGTCATTCTTACTATAATCAGATAGAAAACACAGCCGGTTATTTTGCCGGGCTGACTTCTCCTTATGGCACACCCTTCAGGATATATCGGGTTTATACTCCTCAGAACCAGCCATATACGAACTCTTTGATCCTTAATGACAGGGTATATGTTCCGACGGTAAACAGCATGTATGATAGTGAGGCTATAACAACTTATGAACAGGCAATGCCCGGTTATGAAATAATCGGGGTCTCTTCCAGTGATTGGATGGCAACAGATGCTTTGCATTGCCGGACAAAAGAGATTGCCGACAGGGGGATGCTTTATATCAGGCATTATCCTCTGTTAGAAGAACAACCCTACAGCAGCGAGTATCAGATCGAGGCTTATATTTATCCTTATAGCGGAGAAGCTCTCATTACCGATTCCTTAAAGGTTTACTACCGGATAAATTCAGAAGGTTTTCAGAGCGTATCCTTAACCGGGGGGGGAGGTAATACTTTCTCAACTTCTTTAACCGAGTTTTCGGCAGGCGATACGATCTCTTACTATATCTATGCAGCCGACCAATCGGGCAGAGTTGAAAAACACCCATACATTGGTGCTCCCGATCCTCACCGATTTGTAGTGGGTTCGGAGGGTTTGCCGCCAGTGATAAATCATACCCCACCGGCGGAAGTATATTTGCATGAACTTCCGTTTTTTGTTATGGCAGAGGTTACTGATCCTGCAGGTATAGGACTGGTGGAATTAGAATATCGGATAAACGGGGGGAGTTCAGCGTTTGCACAATTCGATAACACCGGTAATGATTTGTATGAATGTGTTCTTGATCCTGATCCCGAAATTGCTGATTTGGTAGAATATAAAATCCGGGCTGTCGATATGGAACAACCTCCGAATGAATCATATTCCCCTGCGGAGGGGTGGCATTCATTTGTTCTGGAGATTCAACAAGTCACAGCACCTGTTTTTTCTCCCGAGCCGGGATTCTATGAAGAGGAGATTTTTGTTACTATTGACTGCGATACAGACGAAGCAGTAATTCATTTCACTCTGGACGGCTCTCTTCCCGATGAGGAGAGTCAGATTTATACTGAGCCAATCCAGATAAGTATGACTACAGTAATCAAGGCTGCCGCCTCTTCCGATCTTTATCTCCCCAGCGAGATAGTAGTAGCTGAATATACAATCAAAGAGAGTTCAACAGAGGAAATCCCTGTTTCTGCAGTAACTAAATTACATCCGGCATTTCCCAATCCTTTTAATCCGGCTGTTAATATCAGCTTTTCTCTACAGGAAGATAACCATATTTCTCTCGAGATCTTTAATATTCAGGGAAAGAAAGTATTAACTCTGATAGACGGTTATCAGGAGAGAGGAGAGTACAGCTTTATCTGGGACGGTAGGGATGACAACAAGAGAGAAGTATCGGCAGGGGTATATTTTTACCGTTTGCGGACAGATAACTACTCCGAAACCCGGAAGATGATCCTTTTGAAGTAAAGTGCAGAGAAAAGATCAGCAAGAGAAGCTTGGGTATTGTAGAGCAGTACGGATTTAAGGCTAATTGAAAATGAATATGTTTCTTGACAGATATCTTTTTTCCGCACTCTCCAAAGACGCAGAATTATCTATACAGTCTCTCCGTTAATTCTTTCTTGACTAATATAAAGCAGTATAAATAGATGTCTGCTATGCACAACCGTTATTTAGTAATAGATGTAGGGAATACCAATATTGAGATAGGTATATATACCGGCAAAGGATATGTCTGTTCCTGGCGGTTTGCTTCTGATCAAGCTAAGACAGAGGATGAATACTTTTCTACTCTCCGGACGTTAGCAAAAGAGCAGAATATAAATCTGAAAGAAGTTACTCTCTGCTGCCTTGCCTCAGTTGTACCTGAACTGAGCAGAATCTTCGAACATCTGTTTGAGAAATACCTTACCGCTGAGATGATAAATATAACAGCTTATTCAGATTTAGGTTTAAAATTTCCTATGAAAGACCCTGGTTTTATTGGGGCTGATCTGGTAGTGAATGCCTATTCAGCCTGGAAAAAATACAGAACAAACTGTATTATCTGTGATTTTGGTACGGCTACCACAATACAACTGGTCGGAGCTGACGGTTCTTTTCAGGGAACAGTTATTGCCCCCGGAGTAGTTATCAGCTCAAGTAATCTTTTTCAGAAGGCATCGCTTTTAACAAAGATACAGTTAGAAACTCCTCAACATATACTGGGCACTAATACTCGTGATGCCCTGCTCTCCGGAATTATTAAGGGTCATTGTCTCATGGTTGATACCTTCATCGCTGAGATCAAAAAAGAATACGCTCATTTAGGTGAGATCAGAGTCATCTTAACAGGAGGAATAGCAAATTTGATCGGAAAGAATCTTAAAGAACAGACAATAATAGATAAATCATTAACAATTGACGGTTTATACCGTATCTGCTTAAAACATAATGAAACACATCAATGAGCGACAGGTTAAATGAAAAGAGAATAAGGCAAGAGTCAGATTCCGTTATTGAGAAATGAATGGTTGATTCCCGGCTCTTCAGAGGTAATGAATTGCCTTTTAACTCTAACCGGTAAACATGCAGTACTATCTTTTTAATATTTCCCTTAAAATCTGGTAGGGGAGTATTATATGGAGCGAAATATTAAATGATTAAATGGCTTACGGTGTTCTTGATCGTGCTTGTTACAGCAGCAACTCAGGCCGCTTTCGCAAATGAAGCTGAATATGAGTTCGATTACGGAGATAGTCTGTTGTTGATACACAATGAATCTGATTCACTTGATGCCGAGGATGTCTTCCTGCCAGAGGATAATGAAGTAGAGAACAATACAGAGCAAGAGCATAGTGATCTTATTGATACGGATAATGATAAGGTGGAAAAGGATAGTGACGAGAACGGGATAAATGATGAAACCTCTCCTGATACCTCACCGGCCGAAGAGCCCGAACTGCCGGCAAAGATTACCGAAACCGAAGTTAAGGAAAGGAAAGAGACTGACTATAGAAGTTTTTTGCAGCTCTACCTTACCGGGGTACCAAGAATCAGAAGGAATCAGATAGATTTTTATAAAATACCTCCGGGTTTCTCAATTTACCGTGATAATGCTTACTTCCACGAGGGTTTCAGAATTGCGGTGGAGAAAGAGATTGATATCGAGAACCGGAGAGTTATATTATTACCGAAATTCGGTAAAGACGTCTATCTTTATTACCCTATTGAGATGTCTTTCCAGAGGTATATAAATAATCAATTTGAAGCCAAATTCAGAGAATTACTCTCAGCGAAAATGCAAGACCTGTTAGAAGATGAAACAAGAGAGTCGGAAACAGGTTTGATTCCTGATATTGTAATCGATCTACCCCCTATGCCCCGTTCCGTAAGAAGATTTATCGGAGATAGACCAACTCGTCTGAGTCTTTCCGGTAGTCAGAAGTTAACCCTTTCCGGCAGCTCGACCAAAAGAGATAGCCGGCAGTTAACCGAAACCGGACCGGGTGCAGCTTTCAGTCTTGATATGAGGCAGGATTTGAATCTAATTCTCAGAGGTACTATCGGAGAGAAAATCTTTGTCAATGTCAGGCATACATCAGTAACAGATTCACCATTATCAGAACCGAGTACGATAGAGATAGAATATAGGGGAGACGAAGATGAGATAGTCCAGTCAATAAAAGGGGGGAATATCTCATTAGCCCTGTCAGGTTCCGAATTTATTCGGTATTCGGCCTCTTCAACGGGATTATTCGGAGTCAGAGGTGACTTTAAAATTGGCGATCTGACAATAACAGCAATTGCCTCTAAAGAGGAATCGGAAAGACTAACCAGAAAATTTACCGGAACAGACGCAGCTGATTCCCTGAATTATCGCAGCCGTGATTTTGTCAATCGTACACACTATTATGTTACAGATCCCTATGACTTATTTGCCCTGTTTGAAGAGGGTGATGATGGCGTATTGCCCGGGTATGCTGAGAATGCCATAAGGACTGCAAATGACGGGTCCTGGCTTATAGCTAATCCCGGATTACTACCCGATAACGATTATCCCTTCAGGGTCTATTTGGATACGGGGCAGGTGAGTCATACGGAGAATACAATTCCCGGCTGGGAGATCGGGGAAGACCCGGAAGAATTCGAACCTTATCAGTTTGAGATTTTGGAGCCGATAACCGATTTCCAGATAGATTACGATACCGGTATTCTGACGATGAACAGGATGATAGATCGCCGCAATACCATAGGGATATCTTATACCCAACAAGATGGAGTACAGATAGGTAATCCTGATGAAACCAATCTTTTTGTTAAGATTATCCGAAGGGGCAATCAGAATGTCAATGACACTGATACCTGGCCTCTGCAGGTTAGAAACATCTATAATCTGAACCGCAGAAACATTCAAAATGACGGATTCAGATTAAACTTCTATACTATTAATCCTGACGGTACTTTAAATTACTATGTGGATGAAACAATAATGCCCGGAGGGATAGAGATCAATGATTACCTCCGGTTGGATACGAATGGGGATTTAATTATAAATGGCAATGACCGGACAGTTAACTTAGCCTCCGGGTATATCTTTCTGCCCTTTATTGAACCCCTAAAAGCCTTTCCCGATGCTATCATTTATGAGCAGGAGACCTTTAGTTCATCAGAATGGGAACTCTTGACCGTCAACATGGCGGTTGTAGGTAAAGTCGGGAGAGACAGAATTGAACTGGGGCAGATGAATTTGCTGCCAGGTTCTGTAAGGGTAGTAGTTGATGGCGAGACATTACAGGAAAATGTAGATTATCTGGTGGACTATGATTTTGGGCATATCAGCTTTTTAGGAACGCCGTTGGGACAAAGAGGCAGGAGTCCGGATTCTTCTATCGAGGTCAATTATGAATACCGTCCTCTTTTTGCAGTCGAACAGAAAACACTTATGGGGTTAAGAGCAGACTGGGAATTGAGTGATATCGCAAAGATAGGGGGAACTTTTATCTACCATACGGAAAAAGTTTCAGACCGCAGACCGAGAATCGGAAACGAGAACCGCACACTATTAATGGCTGACATAGATGGAAGACTTGATTTTGACCCCCCACTTCTGACAAAATTAGTAGATGCAATTCCTTTGGTGAGAACTGATGCAGATTCCAATGTCAGATTATCAGGAGAAGTTGCCATGACTCTTCCCCGGATCTATGGGCATAAAGACCAACCGGACAGAAAGGAAGCTTATTTAGATGATATGGAGAGTATTGTTGATACTTATCCGCTCGGGCTCACCCGCCCCGGCTGGTCTCCTGCCAGCAAACCGGTCAATGTCGGTTCAACCAGAGCCAGACCTAACTGGTATAATCCCGATACATTTTATGCCGAGGATGTATATAGTCCGGAGTTTCTCACAGTCAAAGAGAGGAGAGAAAGAGTTCAGATACTAACCCTAAGGGCTGTTCCGCCAAGTATTTCGAATCCCAATATCACTAATCAGTATTGGGCAGGTATTATGCGTTATCTCGGGAATGAACTTGATTTTTCCGAAAAGAAATATATCGAAGTTCTGGTAAAGGTGGATCAGTATCCTTTTCAAACCAATGAACCTTCTGTCACTATGCACATAGACCTGGGTGATATCAGTGAAGATTTTTATGTCTGGAATGGAGGAGAAAGGGTTTTAAATACCGAAGACGGAGCAAATGGAGGTACGGTTGACGGAATACTGGAACAGCGGGAAGATGTTGGCTTGGATGGTATTCCGGAAGGAGAACCCGGAGATGATCCCTGGGACAGATTCAGTATCGAAAAAGATGAATTTGGAGACTATCCCATTATTAACGGAACTTCCGGTAATGGAGTACTTGATACGGAGGATCTGAATAATAATGGAGACCTGGACTTGCTAAACCGCTACTTTCAGTTTACTATAAACCTTAACAGCCACGAATACGAGAGTGAGTATAAAGGCTGGCGGCTTTTCAGAATTCCTATTGATGACTACATAATAAAGACAGAAGTAACAACAAAACCAGATTTACGGAGGATAAATTTTGCCCGTGTTTGGTTAGAAACGGAAGAACTTACCAGAATACATATAGCCAGAATGGATGTGGTAGGCAACAAGTGGCAGGAAGGTTTTATAAAAAACATCAACGACGATCGGGTAATTACACCTTTGGAACTGGCTAATAATGATGAATCAATGTCGGTAGGAGTGGTTGATAATCAAAATAACAGAGATCACTATGTTTCACCTCCCGGGGTAACGACTATTGAGGATGGGGTACCTATCTTAGAGCAATCTCTCACCATAGATTACCACAACCTTCAGCAAGATCATTATGGATTAACTATTCAGCGCTTTCGGGAAGCACAAAATCTATTGTCCTACGGAAGGATAAGATATTGGGTATATCTGGAAAGAGACCGTCACGAGGAATATCCTCATCCCAAGGGTGATCAGCATATTGTGTTTCGGGCAGGGGCAGATTCTCTCAATTATTACGAGATCAGTTATCCCATAGAGGCATTTCCCTACAATGCTGATGGGAATAAAATGCGAGTGGATAACTGGCGGCAGGTGGACTTGGATTTCGGTGAACTGACAACACTAAAACAGTATCTCACCTCTGCTACGGATACTTATGAAAGCTCTATCCCCATTATTATCAATGGAGAGACAGATTCTCTCTATGTAAAAGTAAGAGGTAACAGAGTTACTTTGACAAATATAAGAGAGATGTCAATTGGCCTGGTAAACCACGGTTCCCGTCAATTTACCGGGAGACTGTATGCTAATGAGTTCCGGGTTGCCGATCCTTATGAAGACATTGGATTTGCTGCCCGAACTACTTTAAATACTACCTTTGCTGACTTCTCCACCCTAAATGTAGGTTTGGTATGGCGCTCGGATAACTTCAATACCAGCACCGCCAGAACAGGCACCGCCAGAACAACGAATGAAGAGTCGATAAGTCTTGATATTACGAACCGGTACAATCTGCAAAAATTTTTACCGGCCGGCTGGGGCTTGAATCTTCCCTTGACCTTGATGAGAAACCAGTCTTATGGAGTTCCCCGCTTCAAAGCCAATTCTGATATATTGCGGGGAGATATTGATGACCCCGTAGAAAGAGAGAGAGAGAAGAGAGAGAGTTTAAGTCAAAGTGCAGAGTTGTCATTCAGTCAGACAGTTACACCCTCCAGCCGCTGGTTACGATATACAATAAAAAATACCTCCTTACGGGGAAATGTGAGAATGAATCAGAATCTGACAGCGACGAGTGCAGACACAACTCTCATTTATACCGGAAATATGACCTATAATTTAACGCTTCCCAAAGAAAAATTGGGAGTCAATATCGGCTCAGACTATTCTATCTACTTTTTCCCTCATACTTTTAACAATACAATAAACTACCGGGATGAACAGCCAAGAAAATGGCGTTGGGACACTAATCTTCCCGATACACTTGAGGTGAAATGGACTCCCGACAGATATGCCATTGACAGGAGAGACCTAAGTTTGTCAACTACCGTAAATCATGATTTTACTTCTGATCTGACAAGTGTTTGGGGTTTCTCACAGAAGCGTGATCTTACCCGGGAATACAGTTTATGGGATACAATACCTATAGGTAAGGAGACCGAAAGGGATCAAAACATCTCTTTGAATTATTCCCCCTCATATTTGAGGAGTATTTTTACCCTGAGCAGTACTGCCAGCGTTCGTTATAATGAAAAGCAGGTACCTTTGAAAACGAGTTTGCCGGGTCAGGAAACGGAAGAAGATTTTATCTATGAGTTTGAGGGTAATCTTAACCGTAATTTCCGGGTGAATATGTCCTTACAAAACAAAACCCTGCTAACCGGGCTCATGAACCGCTATGGAATCAAATACAAAGAACTGACAAGACCCGATGGAGCAGATGAGTTTTATTTTCATGATTCAATGGAAGAGTGGAATGAGGGAGAAGGGATCGATCCGGATGGCTACAAACATGAGGGAATTGATCATAACAATAGTGATTTCTTTGCTGCTTCTTATCTTACCATGAATGAAGTCTCTGAAGAAGAACAGAGAAAACAGGAAGAAGAACAGCGAAGAAGAGAAGAAGAGGAAGAAGGGGAAAGAGATGGAAGAGAGGGGACAGAACCACCCGATCAGCAGACAGAAACAGTCAGTGAACAAAAAATTTGGGCGAGATTGTTAGACTATATAGCCAGAATTGACAATATTAGCCTTACTTATGATAACAATTACGGAAGCAGATATTCCAAGAGAGAGGAGCGACCCTCACTCTTATACCAAATCGGTTTTCCTGATCAGTTCGAGGATGAAAGCGAAGAACTTGATATGAAAAATCATCGCGATACCTATACAGTAGCAACCGGTTATATGATATTGGCAAACCTATCGACTACCTGGAACTATTCTCTGACAATTGACAGGCGTTACTCAACTGCAAGCCAGAAGGAAGTTACAACCGTATTTCCCAATATCAGAGTAACCCTTACCGGATTTGAAAGAATCATTAGAGGAGAGAGGTTTCTTACCAGTTCCAGACTGAGCAGTAACTATACTTTTACTGAACGAGTCCGGGGAGCAATTGATTGGGATAATCCAGACTGGGATAAACCTACAGCCAGAACAGTGACCTACAACTTTTCTCCCTTATTATCCTGGCACGCTAATTGGATAAGTAATATTACTTCGACAATGACCTACAACTATTCACAATCAGCAACAACTACCTTCCGGGAGACCTTTGATGCTGTTCAGACCACGATCACCAGTTCCTTGAATGCCAATATCGGGTATTCTTTTCGCTCCCCGCTGGGGATAAAACTTCCCTTTTTCTCGAAAAGGATGCCGGTAACGAACGAGATGAGTACAGAACTCGGAGGTAGTTGGGAAACATCAAAAAGCAGCAATAAAGGTATGGAAGAAACTATTATTGACCGGCATACCGAAAAATATACTATTAACCCTCGGATTACCTATAATTTCAGCCGTAATATTAAAGGGGGGCTGCAAAGCAGCTACGAAAATTCCCATGACAAGAGAAGAGATGAAAAACTGACGATCTTCACCCTCAGTATCTGGGCTGAAATACTGTTCTAAGATAACGAACAATAGATAAGAACAAGGCAGCAGATGAAAGAGATTTTTTTATATCATAGCCTTCAACCTTTTTTAGACCACTCTCCATTTTTGCAGCGTTTTGATCAATGTATAAAAGAGAAGGAAAACGGAACTCTCTTTTATCAGTTGAATTCTACAACAAAGTGTCTGCTGGCGGTCAGAGTCTTCTTTCTTTTGCAGGAAAAGAAGAATGTTCTTTTGGTAACCTCTGAAGACAATAAAGGTGAGGAATATTATGATGATCTCTGTTTGATAGCCGGGAAAGATAAGGTTGTTTTTATTCCTGATCTGGAGATTCTTCCCTACGAAGAGAGATCTCCTCACCTGTCAATCAGGGCTCAGAGAATCAGAGAACTGACAAAACTGTTAGATAACAAACCCCGCATTGTTATTGTTTCGCTAAAGAATCTGTTACGTTTTATTGTACCCCCTGTCTTGCTAAAAAAGAATATCCTTACGATAGAAACAGGAACAGATTACGATCTGGATTTTCTCTGTTCCAAGTTAGTCAGCATTGGCTATAAAGCAGAATCGGAAGTTATCCAGGTGGGAGATTTTTCCCGAAGAGGAGGAATATTAGATCTCTTCTCGCCCTCAGAACAACTCCCTGTAAGATTGGATTTCTTCGGAGATACACTTGAATCCTGCCGCTTCTTTAATCCCCAATCCCAACGCTCAACCGGAGAAAGAATTGAAAAATTCAGACTTCTTCCGGTAAGAGAGGTTTTTTTAGATGAGATAACCTCTACCGACCCTTTTATTTGGGAGACTATCCATAATACCGGCTTGTATGAAGGGATAGAACAGGACATATCTCTTCTTTATGACGAGTCAGCCACAATCTGTGATTATATAGGTCTGGAAAACACTATCACCCTGATCGACGAGATGCTTTTACTAAAGAATGCTACTGCAGAATTCCGGGAAGAAACGCATGCTTTGTACAGAAAAAAGATTCCTGACGGTTCACGACCAACAGTAAGCAAAGGGCTAAAAGCAGAGTTCAAAAAGCAAAAAAGATACATACCAAAACCGGAAGAACTGTTCGAAAGCTTTGTTTTTCTAATGAAGAGAGTGAAGCAGAACAGCTACTTTCTATTAAGTTCCTATTATAGCCGCGAGAGTGTTTCGGAATCAGAGGATAATGCCTTGATGAGTACCTTTACTTCTCAAACCGGAATGAATGGAGAACTGAATATCCTCCGTAAGATCCTGGATGCTAAACTTAAGGATGACTGGCATATCATCATCCAGTCCGACAACTTAAGTCAAAGCCGTAGAATGAAGGAACTTCTCATAGAATATGAAGAGAGGGTTGAGTTTTTACTTGGTGTCTTTCACTATGGTTTTGATCTGGAAGATAGTAAATTAGCTGTTTTCACAGACCATGAAATCTTTAACCGTTATAAACAGAAAAAGTATCAGGAGTACTATTCTAGCGGTGAAAGCCTGACAGATTACGAAACCCTAAGACCCGGAGATTACATTGTTCATGTTGATCATGGTATAGGTATCTATGAAGGGCTGAAGTTGATGAAGGTTAACGGTGTTAACATCGAATGTCTGGCTATTCGCTATGCTGAAAATGCCAAAGTTTATGTTCCAACCTTCCAGTTAAGACTGGTTACCCGGTTTGTGGCGGATGAAGGGGTTAAGCCCGAGATAAACAAATTAGGCAGCAAGAAATGGGAAACGGTTAAAAACAGAGCTAAGAAACAGATCGAGTTGATTGCCGATGATTTAGTTAGATTATATGCAGAACGGACCACCCGTACAGGAATTGGCTTCGAGGTTGACAATGTCTGGCAGCAGGATCTGGAAGATTCCTTTATCTATGAAGATACTCCCGATCAAAAAAGAGCTGCCGAAGAAATTAAACGTGATATGGAGCAGATAAAACCTATGGAACGGCTGCTCTGTGGTGATGTCGGTTTCGGAAAGACAGAAGTAGCAGTCAGAGCTGCCTTTAAGGCTGTAACAAGCGGATGGCAGGTTGCAGTTCTCGTTCCGACAACCCTTCTTGCCGAACAGCATTATCTTGTTTTTCGGGAAAGACTGGCCCAATACCCGATTAATATTGCTATGTTAAGCAGGTTTAGAACAACGAAGCATCTTAAAGACGATGTGGCAAGAATTGCAGCCGGTGAAGTGGATATTGCTATAGGTACTCACCGCCTTCTCTCCAATGATGTTAAGTTCAAGCGCTTAGGATTGTTGATTATTGATGAAGAACACAGATTTGGGGTAAGACACAAAGAAACATTGCGGAAGCTCAAAGTGAATGTCGATACCCTTTACATGTCGGCAACACCTATTCCGAGAACTTTGAGTATGGCACTATCCAGATTCAAGGACATGTCTTTGATGCAGACTTCACCCAAAGCCAGATTACCAATCAGAACAGTCGTAATCTCTTATGATAAAGAGATCATCAAAGATGCCGTTTTACGGGAAATGGAACGGGGCGGTCAGATCATATTCCTCCATAACCGGGTCGAAACGATTGATTCTATAGCCGCTGATTTGCGGGAACTGCTGCCAAAGGCAAAGATAGCCGTGGGACATGGGCAGCTTCCGGAAAGATTATTAGAAAGAATAATGCTCGATTTCTATGATAAAAAATATGACATTCTGGCAGCAACTACAATTATCGAATCAGGTATCGACATACCCAATGCGAATACAATTATCATCAATCGTGCCGATATGTTCGGTCTGGCTCAACTTTACCAGTTGCGTGGCAGAGTCGGCAGAAGTAACCGGCGGGCTTATGCCTATTTTGTCATTCCCAAGCATTTAAAGGAACAAGCCAGAAAAAGACTGGAAGCGCTGACGGAATATAATGCTCTCGGTTCAGGTTATCAAATTGCCATGAGAGATTTGGAACTTCGCGGTGCCGGGACTATGCTGGGAGTTAAACAAAGTGGTGTTATCCAGACAATAGGGTTCAACTATTACAACAGACTGCTTTCGGAGGCAGTAGAGAGTCTGACTTCTAACAATAATAAAACCGATAACGGAGATATTCATCAGACTGGAGAGAACAAGTCTCCTGAGAGGAAAATACAATGGGAAGACGAGAAGGAAAAGTACAAGGAACGATTGAGAATTGATGCTGATTTCTTTTTCCCGGGTGACTATATTGAAGATGAAAAAAGCAGACTGGATTTTTATCAGAGAATGCTGGATTTCACAGAGATCAGGGAGTTCATTTCCCTGGAAGAAGAATTGCGAGACCGCTTCGGAGAGATACCGGATCCTGCAAGAAGAGGGCTTAGATACTATCGCTTGAGATTGTTAGCAAAAAAGGGAAAATTGGAATCATTCCAGCTAAGGAACAATAAAATTGTCGTTGAGTTCTCACAAGGTAATATGCCCTCTGAGAAAGTACTGCAAAGGATTATCGGAAAAATAGATTTTCCGGTCAATTTTGATGCAACCGGCAAGAAACTGAAGATGACCATATCTCTGCCGGACACGATAAAAAAATCAGATGATACGGCCTATGGTAATACCTTTGATCAGGCAGAGAGACTTCTTCAGCAATTGGGAGAAAGAGATTAAGGGCTTTTAAAATATCCCGGTCAGTTCCCCAGAGGGAACCGGCTTGAGCCTAATCGTCAGGTTCTTTTCTGAAAACTGTGTACCTACTCTGATCATGATCAGTAACAAACTCAATGTAATGAGCATAGAGGCCTTATTCATTGTTTTCATTGACACAAACGAGTTACAATAATTTTTATCTAACAAACATCCTTCTAATGAAGTACTTTCTGTTACTTCTTTAATGCTGAGTCGGATTATATAAGCAGGAAGAAATTCAATGTGAGATTTTTACTAAAGAACTTTATGCTATCAGGGAAGAGAGGATAGCCGGGGATTGTCTTAAAATGAAAAATCTGCTGAAAATTTACGCCATTATGTTAAGACACTACGGCTTTCTGATTGCCGGTTTGATCTCAATGCTCGGTTTTGCTCTGTTCAGTGGCGCGAGCATAACGATGGCGGTCCCCTTTTTTGACTATGTCTTCCCCCAGGTTAAAGGGGAGATTATCTATACCGAATTTCCTCAATTTCTTGCTGCTCTTCGCGAAGTTACCGGAGATTTCATTCATAGTGAATCAGTTTGGGGTTTAATCGATATTAATAACCTCCGGCCCCTCTTTCAAAATTTCGGCGCAATTATGGAACAGACTGATTCAATGCTGGTGCTGAAGATAGTTTCAGCCGTAATACTGGTAATTATCATCCTCAAAAATCTCTTTTTCTTCGGCAACCGGCTGATGTTTGCCAATCTAAACGGCAAAACTATTGTCGATATCAGAAACCACATTTTTCATAATTATCTCCGCCAGTCTCTCCGTTTCTTTGTCCGTCACAGGGTAGGTGATTCCCTGGTTAGGATGATAAACGATGTCGAGATTGTCAGCAGATTATTTATTACCTCCATTTTTCATGCTCTCCGCGATATCCTGCTCATTCTTGTTTTTATGAGGATAGCTATATATCTGAATCTCAGACTTTTTCTGATAAGTCTGATCATTCTGCCTCTTACAACTTTTCTTGTGGCTTCCATAGGGAAGAAGATAAAAAAATATTCGCAACGAATCCAGAATCAATTTTCCAATATCTATTCTAATGTAGAAGAAGTTTTGACAAACATGAAGATAGTCAAGGCGTTCGGAAGGGAAGATGAGCATTACCGCGATTTCCAGAAGATCAATAAGCAGTTTTTCCGATACTGGAGGAAATCAGAGATATACTCGGGTTACAACGTCCCTATAGCGGAATTAAACGGTGCTATCACCGGTATCTTTATTCTCTTGATTGGAGGAAGTGAAGTTCTCTCAGGCACCTCAAGTTTTACTTTCGGAGAGTTTACAGCTTTTCTCTTTGCTATTTTCTCAATGCTTCATCCGATAAAGTCAATATCGAAAATTTATAACGACGTAAAAAAGGCTATGGTCTCATTGGAAAGGATATCCGAAGTCATGTTTAAGGAACCTGACCTGCTGGAAGACAAAGAGGGAGTATGTATAACCAGTTTCAAAAAAAGCATCGAGTTTGACGAAGTCTCTTTTCAATACGAACCGAACCAGAATGTGTTGCAAGATATCTCCTTCACAATAAAAAAAGGTGAAAAGATTGCCATTGTCGGGAGCAGCGGGTCCGGGAAAACAACTCTTACTAATCTCCTGCTCAGACTATATGATGTGACCGGCGGAGAAATCAGGATTGATAATACCCCGATCAAGAAGATAAAACTTAAATCTCTGCGGGCTTTATTCGGTATTGTTACTCAGGAATCATTGATATTTACTGATACTATTGCCAATAATATCAGGTTTGGGACTCTTAAGAAGGTATCAAAAGAACAAATTATCAAGGCCGCTCAAATTGCTTATGCCGATGAATTTGTTGATAAACTGCCCCTGAAGTACGAAGAGGTGCTGTTTGCCAAAGGAACGACTCTCTCGGGCGGTCAGAAGCAGAGATTGTGCATTGCCCGGGCTATTGTTGGGGATCCTCCGGTCTTAGTACTCGATGAAGCGACAAGTTCTCTTGATACGGAAGCAGAAAAGAAGGTTCAGATTGCAATTGAACAAGCGACAAAAAGTCGGACAGTTTTGATTATCGCTCACAGATTATCAACGATCCTCTCCTCTGATAAGATAATTGTGCTTGATGCCGGCAGTATAGTTGGTATCGGAAATCATAAAGAATTGCTTAGCAACTGTTCACGCTATAAAACTCTTTATGATCTGCAATTTAATGTATAAAGGACTGCAAGTTTATCAGACGAAAACTTTGATTTTGAGGTAAAAAAATGGCTAAAAATATCTTTGTTATAGGTGGTGTGGTTTCTTCTTTGGGTAAAGGAATTGCCGCCTCTTCCATTGGTTTGTTGTTGAAAAAAATGAACTACAAAGTTGCTATGCTGAAGTTAGATCCTTATCTGAATGTCGATCCGGGAACGATGAGTCCCTTTCAGCATGGGGAGGTATTTGTTACTGACGATGGCGCTGAAACAGATCTTGATTTAGGGCATTATGAAAGATTTATTAGTGAGTCTTTAACTAAAGACTCTAATGCCACTGCCGGACAGATTTATGAAAGGGTAATTCAAAAGGAAAGAAAGGGGGATTATTTAGGTAAGACCGTACAGGTTATACCCCATGTCACAAACGAGATAAAAAGCCTGATCAGCAAACTGAATGAACATAATGACATAGTTATTACGGAGATTGGCGGGACTGTAGGGGACATCGAAAGTCTCCCCTTTTTAGAGGCGATCAGACAATACCGTATGGCAGCCGGATTCCGAAACACCCTTTTTATCTTCTTGACTTACGTCCCTTTTATTAAGTCAGCCGGTGAACTCAAGACTAAACCTACTCAACACAGTGCCTATAAACTGAGAGAGATCGGTATTCAGCCGGACATTCTAATTTGCCGTTCTGATAAGGCTTTTAACAAAGAGATTGCCTCAAAGATCTCCCTCTTTACCAACGTTGCTGAAGACCATGTTTTCAATGCCGTTAATGTCGAGTTTATTCATCAAGTTCCGTTGAATTTCTATAAAGACAACATGCATAAAGCAATCTGCCGGCACTTAGATATTGAGGAAAGGGAGATAGATCTCTCTGATTGGTTTGAGATGGTTAATAATTTGAAGAACCCCATCAAAGAGGTTACAATTGCCCTTTGTGGTAAATATGTTGAGCATCAGGACGCCTATAAAAGCGTCTGCCAAGCGCTGATCCATGCAGCCGCTTACCATAGGGCGAAATTAAAATTGAAGCTGATTGATTCGGAAAGAACTTTTGAGCAGCAGGAGATTGAAAAAGAGGTAGGTAAAGTAGATGGAATACTAATCCCCGGTGGCTTTGGAGTCAGAGGGATTGATGGTAAAATTGAAATTGCCCGGTATGCCAGAGAGAAAAAGATCCCATTTTTCGGAATCTGCCTGGGTATGCAGGTTGCGGTAATCGAGTTTTCTCAGAATGTCTGTGGGCTAAAAGGTGCTTACAGTACAGAGTTCGATGATAATTGCAAACATCCGGTAATTGATCTGATGACCGAACAGAAGTATGTCGATAGAATTGGCGGAACGATGAGATTGGGTGCATATCCCTGTAAAATCAATAAAGAGACTTTAGCGGCTGAGATTTATCAGAGTGAACAAATCTCGGAAAGACATCGTCACCGTTATGAGTTTAATAACAACTACCGGGATATGTTATCCTCCCGGGGGATGATTATTTCCGGGACATTTATGGATGGTTTTTTGGTGGAGATAATTGAAATTGCCGAACATCCTTTCTATATAGCTGTTCAGTTTCATCCCGAGTTCAAATCACGTCCTGCTACTCCACATCCGATTTTCAGAGAGTTTATCAGGGCATCATTAAAAGAGGATTGATTTAACATGTTCTTCAGGTAGAATATCTTGCTAAGGGTAGGGACAAAATAGCCTTAAAAGCCTGTTGAGAAGAAGAGAAGATGAAGAAAAAAGGGAAAAATGAAGAAGAATACAACAGATGACCGATTTGTCCTGGGGATAGAACGAAGCATTCTTGATGCGATTATTAATACTATTCAGGAGGGGATCAGTATTCAGGATCCCAATTATACTATTCTGAGTGCTAACAGTGTTCTGAATAATTATTATGAACAAAAACTCCCCTTAGTAAACAAAAAGTGTTATGAAGTCTTTTACGAACGTTCTTCCTGCTGTGAAAACTGCAAAGTAAAAAAGGCTTTGGAAACCGGAATACCGGAAACAATGGAGATTCCCTCCCTGAACCGGAACAAAGGTAAAAGTACGCTGGAGATAGTGCTGTATCCCGTCTTTGATGAGTCAGGGCAAGGGATCGGAATAATCAGGTATAGTAAAGATATCACTAAAAGCAGGCAGTTAGAAACGAATCTTCGGGATACCGAAGAACGCAATAAGGCACTGTTAAAAGCTATTCCGGACTTGATGTTCATTATCGATAAGGACGGAGACATTATTGACTACAATTATCAGAGTCCCCAAAACCTATTGCTGAAACCGGAAGAATTTCTGAACAAAAATATCTCTGATGTTTTGCCTCAGCAATTAGCTCAAACGACCTTTGAAGCCTTAGAACGTTTATTTCTCACCGGAGAACCGCAACAATATGAATATGAACTTAAGATTGGAGAAAATCTCAAGGAATTCGAAAGCCGAGTCGTGCTCTGCGGAGAAAACAAATCTCTTTCCATAGTGCGGGATATTACTGAGCGAAAGAAATCTGAATTTGAGATAAACGAGAGCAGAGAGCGGGCATTCAGACAGAGAATTGCCGTTACTCAGCTTGTGCTGGAGGAAGAGATCCTGCTGGGTGGGATCAATCAGGCAATAAACAAAATCGTAGAGATTATATCAGATGCCGTTGCTGTAAACCGGACAAGTGTCTGGCTGCTCACCAATAATGGGAAAGAATTAAAATGCATCTCTTTATTTGAAGCCCAGGACAGGCTTCATTCCAGAGGACAGATCCTAAATACAGTTGATTTTCCTGACTACTTCAGCGCTATTAAATCAGAAAGCAGGATCAATACCCAGGATGCCCAGTCTGACTCCCGTACTTCCGGGCTAAGCAAAGATTACCTGATACCCTTAGGAATTACTTCAATGCTCGATGCCGGAATCATCATCAAAGGAGAGGTAGCCGGGGTATTGTGTCTGGAGCATATCGGAGATAAAAGAGAGTGGTATCCTGACGAAGAATCTTTTGTCAGTTCGGCAGCTTCGATTATAGCTCAGGTGTTTACCGATGCTAAACGAAAACAAACAGAACAGGCACTGAAAAAGACTAAGATAGAACTCGAAAGATATTTCAATTCAAGCCTGGATTTGCTCTGTATTGCTAATAGTGAGGGTAAGTTTATCAGGTTGAATCCGGAATGGGAAAATGTACTCGGTTATCCTGTTTCTGGGCTTGAAGGGCAAATGATGCTGGATTTTGTTCATTCCGATGACTATGAAAAAACTCTTAATGCCCTTGCCAGACTGAAAGGAGCAGCAGCAGCAGTTAGTTTTACTAATCGCTGTCGCTGTCATAACGGACAATTTCGCTGGATTGAATGGCGGGCAACTCCACAGGGGAACTTGATCTATGCAGCAGCTCGAGATATCAGTGCCCGGATTAAAGCGGAAGAAGCTCTTAGTTATCAGCTTCAGGTTGAGAAGATCATTTCAGACATCTCTTCAACTTTTGCCACCCTCCCTTTAGGGCGTATCGATGACGGAATCAATTATGCTCTGGAAAAAGTAAGCAGGTTTTTTGATACTGACCGGAGTTTTTTGTTTCAGTCTTTTTCCGAGAAGGGAAGAGTCAGTAATACTCATGAGTGGTGTAAGCCGGGAGTTCTATCAGTCAAAGACCAGATTCAAAATATAACTGCTTCAGATTATCCATGGATAAGAAACAGGTTGAATAATTCAGAAGCGATCATCATAAATGATATTGAAGAGATCCCCGAGGCAGCAGCCCCGGAAAAGAGATTGCTTCTGAAATACTCTGTTCAGTCTTTAATCATAGTACCGATAATATCGGTTAATAAGCTGCTCGGTTTTCTCGGTGTCGAGCTTTTTCAGAAAAGAGAGCTTTGGCGGGAAGATCAGATCTCATTACTGAAAGTAGTAGCTGAAATAATCTCAGCAACGATATCAAAACAGCGATCAGAGCAAACACTCAGTTTCGAACGTTCCCAGGTCATCTCGATCTTTGACAGTATTAATGAGATTATTTACGTATCCGATCCGCTTACTTATGAGATTTTATATATTAACCCGACGATGAGGAGAAATTTTACCTATGACCCTGTAGGGGGAGTTTGTTACCGGGAATTACAGAACAGGGAAACACCGTGCGAGTTTTGTACGAACAGGATTATCCTCGAGAATAAAGGAAAACCATACCAATGGGAATATAATAACCAATCAATAAACAGAACTTTTCTGATTACAGATAAAATCATTTCCTGGCCTGACGGGCGGGACGTAAGATTTGAATTAGCGATTGATATAACCGACCGGAAACAGGCGGAAGAGGAAAGAGAAAAACTACAGGCTCATCTCTTCCAGTCACAAAAGATGGAGTCTATCGGGCGTTTAGCCGGCGGTGTAGCTCATGATTTCAATAATATGCTGGCTATTATTATGGGGCATACAGATATGGCTCTGGAACAGATCGAGACCCAGCATTCCTTGTCTGCGGTTTTTCGGGAGATACGTAAGGCTGCTCAGCAATCTGCCGTACTTACCCAACAGTTATTGGCGTTTGCTCACAGGCAGGCAATCACTTTAAATGAGCTGAACCTGAATGAGACTATCGAAGACATGATAAATATGCTGGAACGTCTCATTGGAGAGAATATCGAGATCATTTGGAAGCCGGGAGAAGATCTTTGGCTGATTAAAGGAGACAATACCCAGATCAATCAGATTCTCACCAATCTTTGTGTTAATGCCCGGGATGCGATCAGTAATATCGGACAGATCGTCATAGAAACGCGTAACGTCGTTTTTGATGATACCTACTGTACCGAACACCCCGATTTTCTTCCGGGAGAATATGTAAGATTATCGATAGCAGATAACGGATGTGGAATTAGTGAAGAGAACTTGAAAATGGTTTTTGAGCCTTTCTTTACGACTAAGGAAGTAGGTCAGGGAACAGGATTAGGCTTAGCTACAGTCTATGGGATAGTAAAACAGAACAAGGGGTTTATCAATGTAAAAAGTGAGCTTAATGAAGGGACTTCTTTTAGCATCTATCTGCCGAGACACCAAGGGAGGGAGGAACGGAAATTCTCGAATATTTCACAGGAAACCGCGATTTCCGGCACAGAAACGATATTGATCGTGGAAGATGAGCCTTCAGCTAATGAGATCATTTCTCTGATGTTAAAAAAGTTTGGTTATACGGTTATCTCAGCTGTTAAGCCAAACCAAGCCTTGAAATTAGCGAAAGAGCACTCCGGAGATATACAGCTTGTGTTAACTGATGTTGTGATGCCTGAGATGAATGGTGTTGCCTTAGCCGACAAGTTGCAGGAGAGTTATCCGGAACTGAAGATCCTCTTTATGTCGGGCTATTCTGCTGATACTATTGCCCGTTACAGTGAAAGAAAAGAGGATGTTCATTTTATCAATAAGCCCTTTTCTATGAAAGAGCTTACCATTAAAGTCAGAGAAGCTCTTGATAATTAGCTGCTTCACGTCTTTTCTGACAGGAGTTGCAAAATTAACAGCGCTTACCAAAGAGAGAAAGAGCGGGTTAAAAGTTTGATAGTCTGCTCAGGCGTTCAATTTAGGTAAATGTAATGGCTTTTAGTCATTGACAGTCAGGCAGTTTATCTCAATGATAAAAAGTGAAGTCAGCAATGTATCAAGATAATTTCGGGAGTAAATTATGTTACAGGAGTATTACGGGTTACTGAAGTTTAAGATAGTTGAGAATGATTGGTATTCATTCCTTTTTTTACTGTTTGGGGGATTACTATTTTATCTAATTACTCTAAAGATCATTCTGCCGCTGCTCTATTTTCTTATTCGAAGAAGTCCGACAGATTGGGATGATGTCCTTATCGACAGAAAAGTGCTCAGCAAGTTGGTTCTCCTCCCCTCTCTGTTTTTCGTTAACCAATATTCCTATTTATTGACAAACAGACAGGACATCGTAAGTAATATTATAAATGCCCTTTTTGTCTTGGTCTTCTTGCTTGCCCTGGATAGATTTCTCATTGCCGTGAATGATGTATATGAAAGACTTCCGTCAGCCAAAGGAAGACCGATAAAAGGATATATCCAGATTATGGAGATCATTGTTTTCCTTTTTGGCGGGATAACAGTTATAGCAATACTGATCGGCAGATCTCCCTGGGTCATGCTCAGCGGGTTGGGTGCCATGACCGCTATATTGATGTTGATCTTCAAAGACACAATACTCTCTTTTGTCGCCGGAGTCAGAATAACTACCAACAAATTGATCGAGATAGGTGATTGGATTGAGATGCCTCAATACGGAGCAGATGGCGATGTTATTGATATTGCCCTGCACAGTATTCAGGTTCAGAACTGGGATAAGACAATCACTATAATACCGACCCATAAGCTGATAGATGATGCCTTTAAAAACTGGAAGGGAATGCAGAAAAGCGGGGGCAGAAGGATAATGCGCAATATCAATATAGATCTGGCGAGTATCCGGTTTTGTGATGAAGAGATGCTTGCCCGTTTCGAAAAGATTCGTCTTCTTAATGAGTATTTAACCAGAAAGAAAGAAGAGATTTCCGCGTATAATCTAAAATTAGGTATTGATGAGCATGACTATATCAACGGAAGGCATTTAACCAATATCGGAACGTTCCGTGCCTATATCGAAAACTATCTTCGTAAACATCCCGGTATCAATCAGAACTTGATAATGATGACCAGACAACTGGAGTCAGGTTCTACGGGGGTCCCCTTACAGGTATATGCCTTTACCAATAATACAGCCTGGACAGTATATGAGGGTATTCAGGCTGATATCTTTGACCACCTGTTAGCAATATCTCCTGAATTCGGACTACGTTTATTCCAATATCCGTCAGGTAAAGACCTGGTCAATTTACGGCAATGAGAGAATAAACTACCAGCTTCGTCCTGCCTCCAGATTAACAGATATTCTCTTGTTACTCCGCAGAGTCCGCAAGTTCATGCGGCAGCCGTCGGTTTTGAGCTGCACAGTTCCGTCCCGGGAAGAGAGGAAGAGATAATCGCCGAGAAATTTCAGATTCGCCAGAGTAGCCTGATGTGGGAGGTTAAAACGAGAGCGTGAATCTACGGGAATGAAACCGTATTCCGGACTGACAGCTTCGATAAACAGAGGGGAACTTGAGGTTCTGCTGCCATGATGAGCCACTTTAAGAAATCTGCTTTTCAGATATTCCGGATAAGACTTAACCAGATGAAGTTCACCCTCCAGTTCAATATCTCCGGTAAAGAGAAGAGAAAATTCACCATAAACTATTTTAACGACAAGCGACATTTCATTAGGGTTTTCCGAAAAGAAATTGGTGTCCGGATGGAGTATCTTACACTTCAGGGAATGAAAAACTACACTGGTGGTATCCCTGACCAGATGAAGAGCAGTTAAGGTAGTATCAATATGAGTTTGTAACCTTTTCCAGATATCCTGACCATAAAAATCCTCAGTAATCATCAGGTTCTCGATGTTAATCTTTTCAGCGAGATATGGTAACCCCCCATAGTGGTCACTATGAGGATGGGTTATGATCAACCAGTCGAGCTTGCTGATACCTTTTTGTTTGAAATAGGGAAGGACAGAGAAGCGAAAATGGATTCCCTCTTCTTCAGAGGCACCGGTATCAATCAGTATTCTCTCATTATCAGGAGTTTCGATGAGAAAAGAGTCTCCATGACCGACATGGAAGAGAGAGACAGTCAGATAACCGGACTTTCGGGGAAGAGAGCTTAAAACGATGACAAGAAGAATGAAAACCATCAAAACAGGAAAGAACCAGTAGGCAAATTTTGAGTCTTTTTGACATCCCTTCACTTTCTTTTTTCCGGAAGCTGCTGCAAAAGAGTAGTCCTGTTTTTTCATTATCAGGCTGCTAAAGATTCCAAGAAAGCAACCTGCTAAGAGGAGCTGCAATCTGTTGAAAGGAATAAAATCGAAAAAAAGAGGTAATGAGGCAACGAAATCACTCCATTCAGAAAAGATTGAGATCAGAAGGAAATACAATTCCTGAAAAGGAAGAAGCAGCAGAGGAAACGGAGGGAGGAAAACAATAAGCAGGGCGAGCGGCATAATCAAACCGAGCATGAGAATCCCAATAACATTTCCGATAAGACCATTTAGGGAAATGTGATTGAAATAGTATAAAGTCAGAGGGCTCAAAAAAAGTGAGATAAACAGACTGGCAAGAAAAAGCTGACATAGACGGTAAGCTATCAGGTTTAGCGGTTTGGTCTCTTTAGAAAGCAGATGAGCTTTACAAGGAGAAGTGAAAAAGGGGAGGATGTTTATCAGAACAAAGACAGAGAGAAAAGAGAATTGCAGGCCGATAGAAAATATCTGTAAGGGAGAAATTGCCGTTATTATGATCAGAGTCGCAGCTAATATATTGTTATAGGATGGCTTTCGCTGGAAGATGCGGCAGATCATTAAAAGTGAGAGCATTACAACAGCCCTGCTGATCGAGGCTGACCAGCTGCATAGTTCTCCATAGAGAATGAAAAAGAGTATCAGTACCATTGCTGCCGGAGTTCGGCGGACATGCAGAAGTTTAAGCAGGGTGAGCAGGAAAAGTGTCACAATTCCCAGATGGAGTCCGCTGATGGCAGTTAGATGGGTCATACCCCCTGTTACCATAAGGTCACGCAGGTATCCCAAATCTCTTCTCTCCCCGAGAAGCACCGCTTTGGTAAATCCAGGCTCGATTTTCCTTTCCCCATTATTCATTTTCTCATTACCCTGAGCCGGTGGTAACATAATACGGGCATTGATCCTTCCATTGATAAAGCGGCGGATATTAATGATTTGCTCTCTTACGAAACTCTGTCTCAGAGCAACTCTATCCGCAGGATAAACAGGTGTTCTGGCTTTTCCGATTATAGTTTCACTATTCTTCAGGCGGTAGTATGGTTCAGGGATACGCGAGAATTCTTCTCTGGAATGGTAGGGTGATATCTCAGCTATCGTTTTGATATGAGCACCGGCAACCAGGTCTTTAGGTTCAAAGGCTAAGTAAGATTCCGGAAAAGTCAGAATAATCTTACCCTTCACCGGAAGATTGTCAATACTTTGCAGGGTTCCCTCAATTCTGTAGTTGCTGCCGAATCTTTGTTTTCTGATTTCCGGTTCTCTCATTAGGCTGACAACAATATTCTTAGTTATCTGACTATCAGGAGCTAAAAGATTACCGATCTGATTTTCTGCTGTCAGAATTAAGCTACCTGCCCTGAAATATCCGGTAACGAAAATCAGCAGGGCTATACTACCTATTCGGAATGATCTATTATTGACAGCAAGGAATAAAACAGAGAGGAAAAGAGACAAAGAGATCATCAGAAGTAAGAAATAATGGCAATTTGAGAAGAGAGGCAGATAGAAGCCGGCTGCTATTCCTGTAATCCAGAACAGAGCAGGGAAAAGAAGAGGTGTAGTACTCCCGCGCAGAGATAAGATACTGCTACTCTTAAAAGCAGCGAGAGAATAGTTGTTCTTCACACCCTTTTTTTTATCCATCACAATCCTGCCCCGCTATTGTGGGATAACGTAGATTTTTGGAAGCTCCCCGAAGGATAAGGAAACTATCCTCTCTGCAAGGCTTTTTTTGCTGAGTTGAGATAAAAGGGAAACACCTTGCATGGAGAGCTTATTTGGGGATTTAATCCGGTTAAGCCGAATCAAATCCTGCTACTCCGTACTTTTAGTTACTAACGAATTCCTTCAATCTGTAATCTTATTCTTACACTATTCTCCGGTAATGAAACTACTCATGATCGGAAACTATCTCTTGAAAGATATTATCATTAATCTGCAGCACTGTTTCCAGGTCCGGATTTACTATGTTTTCTTGTTTATTGAGCCGATCTTCTACCAGCTGCCGGATAGCAAGATAGGATATTTTCCTGTCTAAAAACAGTTTCACGGCAGCCTCATTGGCTGCATTAAGGACGGTTGGCATTATTCCTCCGGCTTTTCCCGCAATCCTTGATAATTCACAAAGCGGATACCTCTCCGGGTCAATAGGAGAAAAGGTCAAAGAAGGGAGGTCGATAAGCCTGGTATTCACCAGATCCGATTCTATATGGTGGGGATAAGAGAGGGCATAGAGTATCGGCAGCTGCATGGTAGGGTTGCTTAACTGGGCGAGAATAGAGCCGTCAGAGCATTCGACAAGAGAGTGAATGATCGACTGAGGATGAATGACAGCAGATATTCTTTCGTAGGGAAGTTGGAATAACCAATGAGCTTCGATAATTTCCAATCCTTTATTGAACATAGTAGCCGAATCAATACTGATCTTGGAGCCCATTGACCAGGTAGGGTGCTGCAATGCCTGTTCCGGGGTGATACGGGTGAATTCCTGAAGCGGCAGTTCTCTGAAAGGTCCGCCGGAAGCGGTTAACACAACTTTTCTTACCTCTTTTACAGAAAGCCCGGAAAAAAGCTGGAAGAGGGCACTATGCTCGCTGTCGATCGGAATGATTCGTTTTTGTTTGATCTTATCCTGAAAAAGATGACCGGCCATGACCAGAGATTCTTTGTTAGCCAGAGCAAGGATGTGATTATGGGAGAGAATATGATGAGAGTAGATCAACCCTGCTGAACCTGAGATAGCATTAATAACGAGATCAAATTCTTCAGAAGCGAGAATACTCAAAACCTCACTCTGTCCATGATAGAATGAGTCACCACGCTTACCGGTCTCCGGTGGGTAATTATTGCCGGTGATTGCTGTCTTATCAATTTTCAGCTCTGCTGCTAATGAGGAGAGCAATTCATAGTTATTGTGGGTAGTCGCAAATGAGATATGGAAGAGATCTGAGTGTCTTCGGACAACCTCAACAACAGAAAGCCCGATAGAGCCGGTCAGTCCTAAAACTGCAATTCTTTTCATGGTTTATTCCACATTCTCCTGATACTTGCTCACCGGTATCCAGTTTCCTAAAGCTTTAAAGCGAGAGAGACCCGGTGAGAATTATCTATTTCGGTATTGTGTTTGAAAGCGTAGTTTATCTGAAACTGAGCAATATTGACCGATAAACCGGTAGTAATATTCTCGATATCATATCCGGCATAAAGATTAACATAATCGGGAATCGGTATCTCCAATCCGAAATGGTAATCAAAACTGAACAAACCTAAATAATGAGTAGCTGCTTCTTTACGTCCCTCGGTGATGACTTCCGTACCCCCTATCAGTCTTGATTTTCCGCCGATCAGAGGAGTCGGGAAATAGTAACTCATCTCCAGATCCAGACCGGGATTGACAATTTCGTGAGTTCCGTTATTCCAGAATATCTGGGTTGAGAAGAAATCACGAAGTTTCATCCCTAACAGGACATTATCATGAGGCTGGATAAAGGTTGAAACATCAGCGCCAAAGCCATAACCGCTTGTCTCGGCAAGATAACGGTAGGCAAGTTTAGGAGTAAAACCAATCACATAAGATCCGATCCTCCGGTAGAAGCCGAAATAGAGCAGATAATCAGCATTGTTTACTTTCTTATATTCATAGGGACGATTATCATTGGAAAGCGGTTCATCTGGATTCGGAAGTCTGGTCAGGGGGATATTATTGATCCCGATCCGTGATAGTGAAAGAGCGTAACGGGTTTGACTTCCCCAGACTGCCGAGAACGTATCATAAGTCACCAAACCCATGAATTCTTCAGCATGCATTAATTCAAAAGACGAGTCTTTTTCTTCGGATTTTGCCAGTAAAGCGGGATTCCAGTAGGCAATAGCAGGTGATTGATAATCAGTCAGACCGGTATTTCCCAGAGCAAAATTCCTTACTCCCGCCCCCATGCGGAAAATCTCTCCGGCATATTTTTCTGCCGAGAGGTTTACCGGAAGGCAGAGAATGATCAAAGAAATGATAAAACAGGGTAAGAGAAGAAATGTTATCCTTTTCTTCCCTGAAGTCCTCAATGGTTCATGATCCGGATGTAATACCGGATAATACTGGAGGTGTTCTTTCCCCTTCATATTTGTCTCCCTCTTTGTTTTTTTGTTTGATTCTTTCTGTTTAATGTCAACAGCTCCCCGAATTAGTTAAATTTACTTCTGCTTGCAGTTTTGGATTGCGAATGTCTGTATTTCTCTTTAACATTATCTTTGTTACTTTGTTACAAGAAATTTTTTGCAACATTACCGTTCGGCTGTCTGCTCCGTCAAGATTTTAACGTAAGAGCCGATGATCTTCTTCAATTTCCCGTCACTGAAAAGAATCGACAACTTTGCTTCTTTGCCCTTGCCGTCAACACCTAAAACAGTTCCCGAACCGTACTGCTTATGACTTACTTTTTGTCCGATCCGGAAACCCGGTTCATCTTTGCTGTTCCATTCCTTTTTCCTATTCTTTTCCGACCCGGGAGATTTCGACTGTTTAGAGTAAAATGGTGATTTCATCTGACCGGAAAAAATCTCTTTCAGGAATCTGCTCGGTTGGGTGGGCTCATAGCCGTAGTAGGTACGGCGGTATTTGGCATAACTGATAAAGAGACGGGATTTAGCTCTTGTCATGCCGACATAGAGGAGTCTTCGTTCTTCTTCGATCTCATCATTGTTTATCAGGGAGAGCTGGTGGGGTAAGAGTTTTTCCTCCAGACCGGTGATAAAAACGGTGTCAAATTCCAAGCCCTTGGCATTATGCAGTGTCATCAGATTGACACGTTGTTCTGTTTCTCCGGCAACCGGGAGCTTATCATACTCCGATTCGAGTGTCGTGAAGAGAGAGATATTCTGGAGGAAATCGTTTAATAATGCTCTTTGTTTCGTTTCCCGGTAAAAGTTTTCAGAGAAATCACCGGCTGCAACAAGAAATTCTTTGATATTCTCCTGACGGGTAACATCTTTATAGTCCTTACTCTCCTCATAGTGTTCGATAAGATCAACAGAGTCATAGACATCTTCCAGCAGAGCTGTAACCTCTGTGTCTTCTGCCATCTTTTGCCAGCGGAGAATCTGTCTGGCTAATGTATCGATCTTTTCCTGCTGTCGTTTCGACAATGACGTTATCCTGTCAGCCATAGTCATAGCCTCAAAAAGCGAGAGTTCAGAGTCTGCTGCAAAATTAATAACTTTTCCGATGGTGATACTTCCGATGCCCCGGGCAGGGAAATTGATTATCCTCAAAAGGCTTTCGGTATCCCTCGGATTGACTATCAGCCGGAGATAGGCGATAATGTCCTTGATCTCTTTACGCTGGAAGAAATTGAGTGAACCGTGGATCTTATAAGGGATTCCCAATTCCAGACAGACAGTTTCGAAAACTCTTGATTGGGCATTTGTCCGATATAGAATTGCTGCTGTCTCCTCTTTTTGCTTACCTTCAGTTGATCTCCAGTATTGAGATATCTCGCTCACGATTGTTTTTGCTTCTTCCGTATCGCTTTCATAGGTATGAAGGAAAGGCTGATCTCCGGTTTTAGTTTCTGACCATAGTTTTTTGGGATGCCGTTTGCTGTTGCAGGAGATTAACTGATTGGCTAAGTCCAGTATAGGCTGGGAAGAACGATAGTTTTGTTCCAGACGGATGGTCTTTGCCTGGGAAAAATCTTTCGAGAAGTTAATAATATTCTGGATAGAGGCCCCCCGCCAACTGTAGATGGCTTGGTCATCATCACCCACGGCACAGATATTGCCGTGCTCGCTCCCCAGAAGCTGGATAATCCGGAACTGAGCATAATTTGTATCTTGATATTCATCGATCATAATATGGGAGAACTTTTCTCTGTATTTTCTGAGTACGATCTCGTTACTTGCTAAAAGCAGTGCTGTTTCCATCAGCAGATCATCAAAATCCAGCCCGTTATTCTCCCTTAGTCTCTTTTGATAGACCTGATAAATCTTCTTAACTGCTTTAGTATAAGCGTTTTCCGGATGGTAATCGTAAAAGTCTTGGGGGGTGATTAGCGAATTCTTTGTTTTGCTGATGATGGAAGCAAGAGTGTTTACCGGCATTGTCGATTGCTGATAATCAAGATCTTTGCAGATTTTTTTCAGCAGGCTCTTTTGATCATCTCCGTCGAAGATCGTATAATTGCTCGTAAAGGAGAGATTATGTTCAACGGCTTCCCGGCGGAGAATATTGGCACAGATGGAATGAAAGGTTCCTACCCAGAGAGAACGGGTTTCGATTACAAGGAGCTGGGAAAGGCGTTCTTTCAATTCTCTGGCAGCCTTGTTCGTAAAAGTAACGATCAACACTTTCCAGGGAGGTATGCCCAGTTCATTGATCAAATAAGCTGTCCGGTAGATTATCGTCCTCGTTTTTCCGCTTCCGGCTCCGGCGAAGACCAATAAAGGTCCTTCTGTGTTTAGGACTACCTGCTGCTGCTGAGGATCTAAATTATCAAGCATCTATCTTTACTGTCGAATCATAAAAAACTAAACCAGGCATCTTTAAAACTCGACTCTTACATAATCGGATAATTTACCTTCCAGTCTTCCCTGGGGATATTCAATAAAAGCAGAGAGCCAGTAAAAATACTGCCTGCCGGAAGTAATGCCCTGAGTATCGGAGTATTCTTCAATGTCACCAAACTCGATAGTTGCGATTCTCTCTTTAACTGTATGCAGGGAGAGAGCCCGGTACACATAGTAACCGTCGGCAGCAAGGAGTTGACTCCATCTCAAGACTACAGTATTTTGCGGTGAAGTTATCTTTGAGAAAGTAATTTCGGAAACTCTTCCTGGGGCGGAAACATCGGAACTTGCTGAGGGATCGAGCGGATTACTTCTGTCGAGACTGCAGGAATTAATAAAGAACAACAAGGTCAAAACAGCTAAAAGAATAATCATTCTGAACATACTTACTCCGAAACCTTTATACTATCTTGTTATAGAGGTTATTGCTTATTTTCATTTCTAAAACCTGAAGGAAACTCCATTGGGAGAAATGGAGATTTCGTAAGAATTCTCTCTCTCATTCAATTCTCTCCATCTCTCATAATTATACTGATTGGTTTCATTGATAACATCATAGATCGAGTATCCCCAGACCACAATAAACAGACCAATGAAGAGATTCGATTGACGGTAGGGTATCAAGGCGTTGTTATAATGTTCATCGATCTCATCGATCTGGGTAGCTTTTTTGTATTTCCGGTAATGGATCATTGATCTTTCATAAAAATAAAGAGTTGTTCCGAGAAGAGCTAATTGTGATCCGAGCAAGATCTGACCTTTAGTATAGCTTTTCACTGAAAAATGACCCCAGCCCGGAGCAACAGCAGTTTTCAGGGCATTAGTCAAAGGTGATTGCCGAATCTCCAGATAGTCTTCAAGGAGCAAATTGCTTTGTGACAAACTGTCTCTGAAAGTATAGCGGTCTTCGGCATTATACCACTCGTACTTATAGGGGTCGGAAAAATCCATAATGCTGAAATCTTCTGCAAATAAAAGAGAACAGCCGCTCACCATTAAGAGGCAAACTAAGGTGTAAATTTTTACTTTCATGATTCCGTCCAGATTGAGAGCTTGATCATTCCATTATTTTTGTTGAAATAGTATTCAGAGGTGTCAGTTGCTTTGTTAACAGATTCACCTGCCAGATATAGTAATAGCTTTCAGTCCGGGAAGTAATATCATATCTGATTTCGTAACGATGTTCACCGGTGGAAAGCATAATTCTCCAGCCGGAAACATTGATCTCATCCTGATGCTTTTCCCGCAGATCATCGGCAATCTTATTCAGATTCTTAACAATAAGTCCGTTTTTATATTCAGTGATGATTTTTTCAGCAAAAAATTCCGGGTTTTCATCTAACTGGATCATATTGGTTACATACGAAATTTTTTCGGAGGTCTCCGCTGATCTGTCTTTTGAAAAGGATTGCCTGTACAATCTTAGTGCTTCCTGATAATTCCCTTCATTTTCAGCTCTCAATGCCTGATCAAACAGCTCTTTAGCCTGCCGGAGATCATTTCTAAATTCTTCCGCCCTGGTGATGGCAGTAACTGCCGCCGGGTTATCCGGTATTATGGAGAATGTTTGACGGTATATTTCTATGGCTTCGGAGATCTTCCTTTCTCTTAAAAGGTTATTCCCCTGTTCGATCATTTCAGTTATTGTCCGGTTAAGTCTTTCGGATATCTCCGATTTCAGTTCCGGGTCGTACTTTTCTGCTAAAGAATAGAGTTTTTCTGCTTCCTGATACTGTTGCTTATCACGGTAATGATCGGCAAGTCTTAAATACTTCAGCCCAATCTCCTGTTTCAGAATTTCCTGATAAGAATGAGGGTAGCTAAGAAGCTGTTCTAATCTCTCAATTGCCTCTCTGTCGTCAGAAATGGATTTAGCTTCCTCAATGAATTCCGGCAGATAATCATCGATAATCTCCTTCGCATCTTCGGTAAAAATTTCTTCTTTATCCCTCTCGACCAGAAGTACATAATTATCAAATATTGTCTGAGGTTCCATATTGAATTGGTGCAGCATAACGAGCCGCCGATAGATTACCTCGTTTAATGCCGGGATATCGGCAAAGGTCTCGATAATAAAATCGTACAACCCAATCGTTGCTTCCACATCTGCCTGGGAGGTAGTTTTGCCGACAAGAGTCAGATAACAATCTATCATTTTTTCATCGGCTTTATCACTGTTAGCCAGATAAAAGAAACGGATTGCCAGTCGGTAATTTTCCCGGTTCATTGCCTGCATTCCTAACCGGTAGTATGATTCCGAACGGTTATTCAAAGCTCTGGTTAAGAGTGCCCCGTCTTTGCTGCGGGCGATATATTCGTCATAATTCTCAATGGCTCCGATGTAGTTACCACGCTGCTGCAGATTATAAGCAGTAATATAGTAATTTGAGCTGCACCCGGAAAAAATCAGGATAGCCAAAGCTATTATCAACGCTAAGAGGTATTCTTGTTTTCTAAACACTTATCTCGTATCCGTCATCTGCGATATCAGCCCTGAGGGTGTTATCTTGGTTTAAGGCTTCTTGTAATCCGGCAGAAAGTCCATGAACAAGAATAATCCTTTTATCTTTCTGCCTGAGCAGTTTAACAATCTCCTCACTCTCCGGATGGATTGCATCAATGATTAGTATATCGCTGGCGGTGATGTAGTCCTTTAGAGAGTCTGTGGTTTTGATGTCTGAGCTTAACAGGATATTTTTCCTGCCGGTTCTGATAAAAAAAGAGTAAGAGTTCATCAAATTAGTTAGCTTTTCTTCCTGTATGAATTCCCGGTAATTAGAAAGATGGTCATTCATTACCGCTTTTATCTCGGGCAGATCTACGGAGAGGATGTTAACATCTTTGATCTCAATCTGATAACTCAATCTTTCCGGAAAGAGGTAAAACATATTCATAATCTCTATGAAGGACTCCCCTCTTTCAGGGAGATAGATCGTCAGAGTTTTGCTCCTCTCTTGCAGATAGAGCATCTGGATAACCATAAAGAGTCCTGTGATATGATCAGGATGAAAATGACTAATGATGATGAAGTCCACAGCATCTTTATCCAGACCGTATTCTAAGAGTTTCTTTGCCGTTCCTTCACCGCAGTCAAACAGAACATTGCGCTGACCGAGCTTACACCAGAAGGCGGAATGAGCTCTGCCGATAGCCGGCATTCCGGAAGCTGTCCCGAGCACCCGGGCAATTATCTCTTTTTTATCTTCCATTTGTTTGCTCATCTATCAGGTTTCTCCAAGTCTCTGTTAGTTTTTCCTTCCACTTCTGATTTAGCCTTCAATTGATTCTTTGTTACAACGATGGGGATAGAGTCGAGTTTCACTCCAAAAAGATAGAATCCTACCCCGAAAAACAGAACGGAGATGATAAGCAGGATATGGGAATTTGTTCTCAGAATAATTATCGTCAGTAAGACGATAATGATGTTGATAAGATAGACAACCAAACTGGTTATCTTCGGAGATTTCAAGGCGTTTACGATCCGGTGGGTCGAGTGATCCTTTCCTCCCTGAGTCACTCTTCTTCCGTCCCGTTTACGGGTGTAACTGACCAGACAGATATCAAACAACGGGAAGCTTAACAATAAAACCGGTAAAAGAAAGTACAGGTTGTTATTCATTCTGATCACCGCTAACTTTCCGGTCAAAATTCCCATCGAGGCAAGAAAATATCCGATAAACAAACTTCCGGCATCACCAAGAAACATCTTCGCCGGATTAAAATTATAGGGGAGAAATCCGAATACTGCACCGGCAAAAGTGAGTGACAGTAATGAAATATAATGCATCTGAGCGACAAGAGAGGTTGTTTTGGTCATGAAAGCAATACTATAAAAACCCAAAGCCAGGATACCGGAAACCCCCGTGCTTATCCCGTCCATATTGTCGAGAAAATTGAAGGCATTTATCAGGCTTACCATCCAGAACAACAAAATTGGAAGAGTAATAAAAGCCGGTCCGAACAGGGTTGTTAGGTCATTGGAGATCAGAAAGATCAGGGAAGCAATTATCTGAGCAAGGAATTTTACACCAGGTCTTAATGAATAACGGTCATCGAGTAAGCCGATGATCATTATCAGCAAGGCTCCTCCTAAATACCCTGTCAGAGCTCTATCAAATTGTCTGTGAGGAACGATCAGGATATCGTAGATTACCATGATGAAGAAGCCGGTGAAGACTGCTAAACCACCTAAGAGGGGGATACTATGGGCATGTATCTTCCGCTGCGAAGGATTATCGACAAAATTTGTCTTCAAAGCCAACTTTCTGATAAAGGGGGTTAATCCAAATACCAGAAGAAATGACAACCCTAAAGCCAGGGCATATTCATATATCGATGCATTCATGCGAATGGTTTTTCCTCTTTTTAATTATCAAAACAATCTCTCAGTGATGTTCGTTTCTGTCAAAGATTTTATCAGACCAAAGGTGAGGCGAAAAGCAAACTCTCTTTTGTCTTGAGAGAACCCCAATATTTCAACTGAAAAGGAACCTGGCCTCTTTTGCCGGAGTTGATTACCATACCGGCAGAGAAATGAGAAGACATCTGTCTTGTATAAAATATCAGTGAGACGGTTTTTTTCTTGACGGCAAAGGTTTTCCCGAAAAAGATATAGCAAGAAAAAGATTCTGTCAGGTAATGACGGAAAGTAATTTTTATTATTAGCAAAGACCAAGGAGAGCGAGATGAGAAAGATATTCCTGTTAATTTTTATTGTCATTGTGGTCAATCTCCCAGCACAAGAGATGAGCCCATGGTCAAACATCAGGCACAGCTCTTATACGATTGATAACAATCTCCATATTCGAAGCGAGTTAGTTCCATTACCCGACTCTTATACGGAGTTTTTCTATTCACAAGGCTCCGGTTGGATGAATCAGAATTTGGTAAACATCACAGGAACAACTTATGAGGCAGTTGTCCCGGTAAATCCTGATGAAACCATTATATGTCGTTATCGAAGCGTAATCCAGGAAGATTTAGACTGGCTGGAAGATCTCTTCCCAGATCTTCCCGATTCTTTGATCGTTATGATGCCGGGTTATCTGCCTGCTGATGATTTTCCTCCTCCTGCCTCTGAGATGGCTCATGTTGGAGACGATTCTGTCGGTGAAATTCCCGGAGATATGCCCGAATATCTTGATATTACTGCCCAATATTTCTCTTATTCCGAAACAAGGTTTTATACCGGGATATCTAATAACGATACCGGTTTCCCTACCGGACCCTTAACCGGTCCGTTCAACATCTACGCCTCTTTGATCATTAATCCGGAAACTGCGGTTACTGATACTGTTCTATATGCCCTGATCTATGCCCAGATTCCTGTAGTTTTAAATCCGGGGCTTTACAGGTTTTCCGGACTGGATTTCGACGGGATTCAAAGGATTGGTGACATTGAGCACCATATCTCCGGTAATAATCTGACTATGGCCTGTTCGATAAACGAGCTGACTTCTGATCCCTATTTTGGAGAATGGCCTAATATGTCCAACAGTCTGAGCTTTGTTCCGATTACCATGAGGATAACACTGGCGATGGAGGTCGATTTGGTAGATGTCGGTCAATTGTCTCAAATGATCTTTGAACAGTATATAATAGAACCTTTCACTAATTCTTTACCGGAGTTATCTGAGGTAGAGATCGATGTTCTGACAAATCTGACAACAATAAGTTTGACATACTATGATCTTGACGGGAATTTTCCGCTTGTTTCAGAAGTCATTATTGATGATACTCAGACATATCAATTCTTTCCCCAAAGTCTTGATTTTACCATGCCGGTAAATTATATTGCTACTTTTACCGGCGAGTGGACTGCCGGGCAGATAAGATTTAGCGATAATGCTTATGAAATGGTCACTCATCCTATTGTCTTAACGGCAGAAGATGAATTGTTACCTGCCATAGCAGAACCGGTGATTACTCTGTTTCCCAATCCCTTTAATCCGGCAAAGGGGGATAACCGGCTCAGTATTTCGGTAGATTCTCCAGGCGGAAATGACGAAAGCCTGCTGGAGATCTTCGATATTAGAGGGAGACTGGTATATAGAACTATTACCGTTACTTCTCAACAGGAAGAGGCTAACGTTTACTGGGATGGTCAAACTATTCAGGGGAGCAAAGCTGGCAGCGGTGTCTATCTTATCCGTTATACGGACAGGACAGCGAACAGAAAAGCAGCTTCAAAAGTGTTGATTGTTAAATAGTGAGATCTCAGGGAAGTTCAGGAAAGGGAAGCAGATGTTTATAGACTATGCCAGGATAAAAATTCAAGCGGGTAACGGTGGCAAAGGGTGTATTAGTTTCAGACGGGAAAAATACGTTCCCAAGGGTGGACCTGACGGCGGTCCCGGAGGCAAAGGGGGAGATGTTATAGCTGTCGGAAATGGAAATATCAATACTCTGCTGGATTACCGTTACCTTAAACACTTCAAAGCGAAAAAGGGTCAGCACGGATCAGGAAACAACAGAGCCGGTAAAACAGGAGAGGATTTGATCCTCCAGTTTCCTTTGGGAACTATCATCTACGAAATTAATGATGGTAAAAGAGAGATACTTGCTGAAATTGATTATCATGAGCAAAGAGAGATTATCGCCAAAGGGGGGAGAGGGGGAAAAGGTAACTCCTCTTTTTGTTCCAGTACCAATCAAGCTCCCAGGATTGCCGAAGACGGTATCCCGGGGGCAGAAAAGGAGCTGGAACTTGAATTAAAGCTGATAGCTGATGTAGGACTTGTCGGGTTCCCCAATGCCGGAAAATCTACTCTATTAAGTAAGGTCTCTGCTGCTCAGCCCAAGATCGCCAATTATCCGTTCACGACTCTGGAACCATCTTTAGGGGTGGTTAGTGTGCAGGAATATAGTTCGTTCGTAATTGCCGATATCCCCGGTATCATTGAAGGTGCTCATGAAGGCAAGGGTCTCGGATTACAGTTTTTAAGACATATCGAAAGAACACGGGTGTTACTCTTTCTGATCGACTGCCATGTACGGAATCCTGCCAAGGATTATCAGATCCTGCGAAGTGAGCTGAGAGAGCATGATAAACATCTCGACAGAAAACCACACCTTATTGCTCTGAACAAGATCGACACGATCAAGCCGGAGATAAGAGAAAAAAGAATTGAGGAGTTAAAAGAGATGTTCTCTGCTCATCAGCCTGACCAGATCATCATGATCTCAGCAATCACGGGAGAGAATCTTGAAGAATTAAAGGCTTCTCTTTTTCAGGTGGTGAGAAAAAGTGACTCAGAGAATAAAAGCCTGGATTAGATTAAGTCAAACCAGAGATATCGGTTTACTGAAGATCAGACAGCTGCTGAAAACATTCGGAGAGCCGGAAAATTTTGTCGGTAAGAGGTTTGAACAGCTTAAAGATGCAGCAGGTCTGAGCGATGAAGTAAAGAACAAATTAACCGCTGATACCGATCCTGAAAACTGGTCCGGTATCTGCAAGTGGATGGAACAGCACAAAATAGAGTTCACCTCCATCCTGGATGCCGATTATCCCGAACTGCTGAAAAACATCTTCAACCCTCCTCTTTTTCTCTTTTACCGGGGTAAACTTGTACCATCTGAAACCGGTGAGAGAGATAAACACCCTCCGAAGGAACGTTGTCTGGCGATAGTTGGGACCAGAAAGCCCGATAATTACGGGATTATGATGACCCAAAGGATCACCGAAGGGCTGGTAGCTTCCGGTTTTACGATTGTCAGCGGCTTAGCTTACGGTATCGATACCCGCGCCCATCTGACCGCAGTAGAGAACGGCGGCAGAACAATTGCCGTCATGGGTACCGGTTGTGAGCAGATCTACCCCCAGAGAAATGCTAAACTTGCCGAACGCATCCTGGAGCAGGGGGCATTGATCTCCGAATTTCTCCCTGGCAGCAGACCTGAAAGATGGAATTTCCCCTTAAGAAACAGAATAATCAGCGGGTTGAGTGTCGGAACTTTCGTAGTTCAGGGAGAGAGATCAAGCGGTGCTCTTCTCACTGCGAAATTTGCCCTCGACCAGAATAGAGACCTCTATGCCCTTCCGGGAGATATAAACCGGAAAGTATCCGAAGGTCCGAACTATCTCCTGAAACTGGGAGCAAAAGTCGTTGCCTCTTTTGAAGATATTGTCGAAGAATATGATCTGATCCTGAAATCAGAGGATGCGCCAAAACCTGTTCTGACCAAGGGTGAAGCAAAAGTTCTCGCAGTTATTCAGGAGAATAAACCTGCTGTTAGTTATGATAATATCGTTTTAAAGACCGGACTATCGGTCGGAGAACTTTCAGCCATTCTGCTGAATCTGGAACTGAAGAACCTGATAAGAGTCGGTGACGGCTCAATGGTGAGTTCAGTCAGCTAATTCCTGTTCAGAAGCCCTTGTTGCTTGTCTGTCCCTGAAAAAGGAGGCAATGAAAGTTGTTCCGGAAAAGATCTTTTAGGGTTAAGTCTGTCAGGTTCAGAGTAGGGAAATGACTGTAAACTCTTAGTCTGAATATCCTTTGTTGCCGTAATCGCGGAAAAAACCGAATTCCTGCTGCTCCTCTCTCTCTGCTTTCTCTTCTGTATCAAGGTTAGACAGAGAGATACCCAAAAGACGGATTCCTCTGTTGTGCCGGTAATTGCAGGCTAAGAGTGCAGTCGCAGTTTGGAAGAGTGTCTTTTCATCATTAAAATAATAAGGTTTGCTCAGGCATCTTGTCTGTAGAGTGAAATCATTGTACTTTAACTTAAGAGTGACCGTTTTCCCTTTTATCCCTTTTTCTGTCAGAATAGCCGATACATCATGGGCTATCTTTCGCAAAACAGCCTCCATTTCCGTAAGACTATAAAGATCCCTGGCAAATGTCCTCTCTTTTCCTAATGACCTTCTTGTTCTGCTGACAGTTACTTTTCTCCGGTCTATTCCTCTGACAATCGAGTGATAATAACTGCCGGCTTTGCCGAAATGTTTTATCAGTTCGGCCAGCGGCACTTTCTTTAAATCTCTTCCCGTCCTGATTCCCAGGTTGTGCATCCTCTCTGCTGTTGCTTTACCTATCCCGTGAAATTTTCTGATATCCAGTTCTTCCAGGATTGTGAGTGCTGTTTCAGGAGAGATTACCGTTAATCCATCAGGTTTATGCATTTCAGAAGCTATTTTTGCTAAAAATTTATTGAAGGAGACCCCTGCCGAAGCAGTTAATCTTAAGGATTGCTTTATTCTTTCCTTGATCTTCCCGGCAAGTTTGGCTGCTGCTTCTATGTCTCTGGTTTGCTCGCTGACATCAAGATAGGCTTCGTCTATAGAGACCGATTCCACCAGCGGGGTAAATTCCAGAAATATCTGTTTCAATTCTCTCCCGATCTTGCTGTAAATATCATAACGACCGGAAACAAAGATTGCTTTCGGACAGAGCTTAAACGCCAGGTAACTCGGCATGGCCGAGTGTATCCCATACCTTCTCGCCTCGTAGGAGCAGGTTGAAACTACACCCCGGCTGTTGGGAGGGCCGCCGACGATAAGGGGTTTTCCCCTGTATTGCGGGAAATCCCGCATTTCAACAGCGGCAAAAAAGGCATCCATGTCGATATGAATAATTCTTACATTTTCCTGCATGACCTGATAGCCAGCTCTACCTGTGTTTAGTTGTCAAGATCAAGATGAAGATATTAGAAACAAAAAAAGGCGGATTACATAGTAAACCGCCTTTCACAAAATCCGAAAAATTACTTAACAGCCTGTTTAAGCTTGCTGCCGGCTTTGAAAACCGGAACTTTTCTGGCTGCGATGGTAATTTTGGCACCGGTTTGCGGATTGACACCCATTCTTTTCTTTCTTTTAGAAACAGAAAAAGTACCAAATCCCACAAATGTGACCTTGTCGCCTTTCTTTAAGGCTCCTGAAACACCATTTAACAGAGAAGTTAAAGCTATTCCAGCCTGTTTTTTAGTAATTTCTGCGTCGGAAGCGATCTTTGCGATCAATTCATCTCTTTTCATATTTCCACCTCCATTATTTAGGATGCACGAAAGCTAAACACACTGAGATATCTGTCAATATAAATCTATAGTTAGCAAGGTTTTAAAGAACCTGCCAGGAGTTTCTGACCTAAAAACAGCGGTGAACAGCAGAGGACAGAATATGTAATTAAGTTGTAGTAGAGGAAGTAATTAGATTGTTTGATAATGGTTAAAAAAACAAATACAGGGCTTGATAAAAAGAGGGAAAAAAATTTCTAAAAAGTTAGTTGCTGCTCGAGGTGGCTGTTTTTCATTCATCATCAAGTAAGCGGGAATTTCAGCAGTTTTTTGTCTGGTTGATGATTAAAAACCAGATATCCCTGCTTCTCTTTTAAATCAGCGAGAATTCTCTCTTTGTAAAAAAAAGTCTTGTTACGGGAAACATCATAAGCTGAGGTTACCGGTAGATGAAGATGTAAGTCGTGCGGTATCAGATCTCCGGGATAATAACAGAGTTCACCTTCACTCTCTATCCTGACGACTTGAGTTGCATTGGTGTGACCTGAGGTGAGCAGCAATGATATTTCTGGACTAAGTTCAAAGTTCCCTTCGATCAGCTTAAGAGAGTGACTCCGGGCGAGTAATTGCAGGGGCTTGTTAAAACGGTATGCTGCTTCATTTAGTTTATCCGGAGAATGGGCAGTTTGCCACTCCTCCTTTTGGATGATATGGATAGCTTGGGGAAACATCAGTTCTTCCTGCCCGTTCTCCAGACGCCAGATGCCCCCGATATGATCATGATGCAGATGGGTCAGGACAAGAAAATCGAGTTCATCAGGGGAGCAGCCGCAATCCGAGAGTTTTTCCAGCAGTTGACACGGCTCAGGAGAGTAGATCTTTTCTGTCTGAGGGTCATGATGATAACCGAGGCCACTATCAATAAGCAGATTGAACCGGGGCGTCTTGAGCAGCATCAGGTTGGCAGCCAGCTCGATCCGGTGCTTTTTGTCCGGAGTTACCTTTTTTTCCCAGAGAGATCTGGGGTAAACACCAAAGGAAGCACCACCGTCACTACGGAAGCTGCCGGCATTGAAAACAAAACACTCGATCTTACCGACCCGGAATTGAACAATATCTGATTCTTCCACATGCATAACGATCTTTCCTCATCCTGATCCAGGCTCTGAATCTACCACTCTTTTTAACGTCAGGTCAAAAACAGAGATATTCGGGGATATTATTTGCCGGGTCTTTTTTTAGCAGCCGGTTTAGCCGGAATCTCGCTTTCTGAGGGATAGACAACAATTCGTTTCATTTCCCCTTTGCCGATACTCATCGTTCTGACCTGAGCATCTTTTTCCAGTTGATTGTAGATGATCCTTCTGTCAGAGGCGTTCATTGCTTCCAGGGTAATGCTTTTATTTCTCTTTTTGACCTTTTTGACGATCAGAGAGAGTTTTTTCAGCAGGTTCTCCTCATGGAGATCACGATAGTTGTCGATATTGAGGATTACCCGGCTTCTTTCGTCATTCCCGTTTTCCAGCACCCTGTTCATCAGGTGCTGAATACTGTTAAGCATTCTTCCCTCTTTACCGATAAGGAAACCGGGCTTATCTACACCTTTAACATGGATATAATAGTAATTATCTTTATAGGAGATATCCATCTCTTTGCAAGAGATATCCATTCGTTTGAGCAATCCCTCTAAAAAGCTCTTTAAAACATCTTCTTCTTCAGGTACCATAAATTTGACTACCGCAGGTTTTTTGCCGAGAAGATTGAGCAATCCTCTCGAACCTTTTTCAATAATAGTGAAACTAACATCTTCCTTCTGCAAATTGTACTCTTTCAGGAACTCGTCAATCGTTTTTTCCAGGGTTCTTCCTTCTCGTTGAATCTCTTTCATGTAAAAATCCTTATTTATTCTTAGCGGTTAAATTTCTTTACTATATAGTATTGTTGAATGATGGAGAAGACATTGAATACCGTCCAGTAGAGTACTAATCCCGAAGGGAGTGTTCTGAAAATGAACACCATAAAGACCGGCATAATGTACATCATCATCTTCTGACTCTGCATCTGGGCAAGCTGTTTCTCGTCCATTTTCTCTTTATCAGCAGGCTGCTTGGGAGCCATCATCTTCTGCTGGACAAACATAAAGATACCCATCAAAATAGGGAGTATCAGGTAGGGATCAGGTTCCAAGAGATCGGTCAGCCAGAGCATAAAGGATGCCTGCCTCAATTCCACCGAATATCTGAGAACAGGATACAAGGCAAAAAAGATCGGCATTTGCAGAAGCAGCGGGAAACAGCCGCCAAGAGGATTTACCCCGTGTTCTTTATACAACTTTTGTAACTCTGTCTGCATCTGTTTAGGGTCGGACTTATACTTTCTCTGTATCTCCTGCATATATGGCTGAACTTTCTGCATCTTATGGGTCGAAGAGAAACTCTTGTGAGTCAGAGGATAGAGGACGATCTTCAGGATTAGAGCAAAAAATATGATGGTAATCCCGTAATTGCCGAATACCTTGTTCAGGTTGGTCAGCAGCCAGAGAAAGAAACGTCCCAGCGGTCTGATGAACTTCCAGCCCATCTCTATCGTTTCTTCCAGTCCGACACCATAACGCTGCAAGTGTACATAATCAAGCGGACCTAAATACAATTCATAGCTGTCAAGCAGTTCTCCGGCAACCCGGGAAGGAACTACTGTCAGTTCGAAAGCAGGACTCTCGTTGTTCTCAAAAACTTTTACGTTGTCGGTCAACAATCTTTGTTCCGGGAGAACAGCCATGATGAAATACTTGGAACGGATAGCCGCCCAATCGGCATTACCTCTGATTATCTCGGCTTCCTTCAGCTTGCGGAGCTGGATATTAGTTCGGGTATTCTGGATCTGACCGATAAATCGGTAATCGGTATCTTTTTGGCGGATAGTTTCTTCCGTATCACTGATTCCGCTCCCGAAACTGAGCTGGTAAGATCTTATCTCTCCGATCCCTGAGATCAAAATATCCTGATGTAGAGAATAATCATCATTTATCCGGAATCTCTTTTCGATCAGTCTCTGGTTTTCATTCTCCAAATAGAAGGTAAGGGCCTGACCATCATAATGGTCGGATCTTTCCCAGTTGAATACGATCCCGTCCAGGGAAACGAAGGTTTCTGATGTCTCTATTTCCAGCCCTGCTAATGATTCCCCTGCCGGTATGAGATTGACCGGATTTACCTTGTCGTAATGGTAAAAGTTGTGGAGCAAAACACTCTTCAGAACTCCGCCCCGGTTAGAAAATACCAGGGTCATCAGTTCGTTTTCCAGCCTGAGATTATCAACTACCGGAATATCATCACTCTCGAAAAGCTCCTGACCGGGAGAAGTCAGATCAACTATATCTGTGTGGGGAGTATCCCTGTCAATCACATCCCTGCGTAACTCTTCGTAAGCATCATCCCGTTCGACTGTTTCGCTTACCGTTGTTTCAGCTTCTACGGGTGCTTTTCTTTTCCAGATCAATTCGTTGCTTAACCAAAAAATGGCAAAGATCAATACCAGGGCGATTAAAGTTCGTTTTTCCAAATTATTCCTCCTTCATCAAGGCAACGGGTCATAGCCGCCGGGATGATAGGGATGACATTTAACAATTCGTTTAACACTCAGAAACAAAGCAGTTATGAAACTGTATTTTTCAAATGCCTGTCGTGAATACTCACTACAGCTTGGCCGGAACCGGCAGCAGGGGGGGATTACAGCCGAGATAATCCTCTGGTAAATAGTTATCAGAAATATTATGACTTTATTCAACATGAGTTGTCTCAATACTTTTAAAGATGCCCACTCGGCTCAGGCAGCTCATTTCTCTCTCTCTACCCTTCTGCACCGGAGCGGGTTTCGATTGAGGCAAAACTTCTGTCCAGATCACGGGTTATTTCTGCCCAGCCTGCTTCTGCAGCATTGTCCCTGGCGATAATTATTGCCGACATGCTGCGGTCAAAATGTTCGCTTCTCTGCTGAAGATATGCCCTGATTCTACGTTTTAGTTTGTTACGGATAACTGCTTTTCCTACTTTAGCTCTGATTACAATTCCAATTGCCGCTTCCTCTTCCCCGGATCTGAACCTGTAGAGCACCGTAAAAAAACTCCCCGTGACCTTACGGTGGCTTTGATAGGTCTCCCGGTACTCGGAAGTCTTCTTAATGAACCGCATTAGCTCATACGGTCAGGTTTTTTCGCCCTCTGGCTCTACGCCTTTTTAATACTAAACGACCACCACGGCTTGACATCCTGCTGCGGAAACCGTGCTTGTTTCTTCGCTTTCTATTATGAGGCTGATATGTTCTCTTCATTGCTAATCTCCTTCAAAATCATTCATATCAAGTCTTTGTACTATTCTGTACCTCTGTTTTTTCAATGAATTACAACAAATTAGTTAACCGTTTCTATGTCAAGCAGAAACAAGATACGATTACCCTCCCCCTCTTTAGATTCTACAGAAATTGGCGGACATCTGCCAGAGTTGTCAACGGCAGTTAATCTGCACTTTTTTAATCTTGAAAGACTAAGATACTGCTTTTTCCGCGTTGATTGCGGCTTATACCATTTATACATGACAGGAGAAAAGCAATTGCTGACTGCGTGAACTACCCGATCAATTTTCTTACATTAGTTATGTGATTTAATGGATATGGATAAATCGTTCAATTTCCATCAAAGCTGACCACAGTTACAGGATGCTTTACTCATCTGAGGTTACTAACTATTTATTCAAGGGGTTAGTTTCTGATGGATATTAGTTTGAATTACTTCTGTCTGCAATGACCGTATAGCAGCTGGAGAAAACGGTTGACAATAATTCCTTACTCTCAGAATAATTATCAAAAAGGAGAAGGCGTTTTTGTAATGTCAAACGATCTGAACAACATTCCGAATACCAAAGAAATGAGCAAAAAGCACGATAGCAATGATTTTGAGAACATGTCTAAGGGTGAACTTTTGGCAATTTTAATAGGTCAGGGGATGAAAAGAGGGGATGCTAAGCAGCTTGCAGACAATATTATCAAGGTTTACGGAGATAAGTTGTTAGATCTTACGATAGATGATTTACAGGTTTTTCCTAGTATAGGAAGAGACAAAGCATTACGAATTTTTTCAGCGTTAGTGTTAGTAAAGAAGCTTTGTAAAGAGAACCAATCCCCTGAAGTCATACTTGAATTGCTGCAAGAAACATGTTACAATGGAAGGATTGAAAGAGACTACGTAACCGAAGATTCCCAAACTACTGTTTTTGAGCTTTTGGGACTAAGAAATCCTATAAGTGAAGTTTTTCTCAATGAGATTCCAGAGCTTCAAAAATCGCGAGAAAAAAAGTTGAGGCAAGGATACTTTGGTTTACATAATCGAAGATTTTTAGGCAACAAATTTAAATTACTCGCATTTATTGAGGACATAGTTAATGAAAAATGTAACGATTATCAGGTGTTTTGTGACATATTTGCTGGGACAGGAGTCGTAGCTGAGAGATTTAATAATAAAGACATCAAACTAATCGTTAATGATTTCCTGAAGAGTAATTATACGGCGGTAAAGGCTTTTTTGGGTATTTCGCAAATCAACTATTCTCAGATTCAGAAGAAAATCGATTTTCTTAATAACTTGGAAGCAAGAGAAGAGAATTATTTCTCCAAGAATTTTGGGAACACGTATTTCACTCTTGAGAATGCTCGCAAGATTGGTTATATCAGAGAGATGATAGATCAGATTGCTGAGAATGAAGAAGAAAGAGTAATATTGTTAACTACATTGATCTTTGCGACAGATAAAGTTGCTAATACCGTCGGGCACTATGATGCCTTCAGAAAGAAGATGGATTCACAGCAGTCTCTTCAACTCCTGTATCCCGATCTTAAACCAGCAAATAATATTGTTAACGAAGTATATAACGAGGATGCCAATCAGTTGATCGGGAGAATTGATTGTGATGTTCTATATATTGACCCTCCCTATAATTCAAGGCAGTATTCAGATGCTTATCATCTGTTGGAAAACTTAGTGTGCTGGGAAAAGCCTCAAGTTTATGGAAAAGCTAAGAAAATGAATCGTACTCACATTAAAAGTGCCTATTGCTTACAAACTGCCTGTGAAGCTTTTAGAGATTTGATTATGAAAGCTAAGTGTAAGCATATACTTCTGTCTTATAACAATACCGGAGAAACCAAAGATGGCAGATCAAATGCAAAGATTAGTGATTTTCAGATCATAGAGATACTTCAAAGCAGAGGTAAAGTTGAAGTCTTTGAAAGAGACTATAAAGCATTTACTACCGGAAAGAGCAATGGAGACGGAAATACGGAAAGAGTGTTTTATTGCCAGGTAATGAGGTAACGAATGAGAAAACCATGGTCGATATCTACTACAGTTAGAAATCCTGATCGTTTGCGAAGTTTTTCGAGAGTATTACAAGATTTGGAAGGAGAGCCTTTCAATGCGGGAAATCAAATACTTTTCCAAATTCTGCTAATTAAAAACAGACTTTATACCCTGCATTCCCGACTATGTATAACGATGGAACAGTTTTAATCCACCTATATTCCAGCATATAAGCTTTTTTATTTGCCAAAACCCTCGTTATATCTTATCTTGTATGTAACGAGGTTATAGGAGGTAAATAATATGCCATGTATCGTATATCAGACTAACAAGAAGACAGGTTTAACTTACGCTTATGAATCCATATCCTATTGGGATAAAGATAAGCAGCAATCCCGTGCGAAGCGTAAATGTATTGGTAAGGTTGATCCAAAAACAAATCAAATTATTCCAACCCGAAAAAGAGAAAAGACAACTGGTAATGCCGCCGTTTCATCAACGAGCCGCAGTTTTTTTGGTGCGACATATCTATTCGATGCCATAGGAGAAAAGCTCGGTATAATTAATGATCTCAAGCGTTGTTTTCCGGACATATACAAGCAGTTATTATCGGTTGCTTATTATCTTATACTTGAGGACAGAAATCCATTGAGTCGTTTTCCAAAATGGTCAGCTACACATAAACATCCTCACGGCACAGATATTCCTTCTCAGAGGAGCAGTGAGTTGTTTGACTCAATTGATGAAAGATCCAAAGAGCATTTTTTATCCTTGCAGGGCAAACGCAGAATAGAAAAAGAGTACTGGGCATACGACATCACCTCAATATCCAGTTATTCTAAATGCTTAAAACAGGTGAAATACGGCCTAAATAAGGGGCAGGAGCCGCTGCCGCAAATAAATCTTGCATTACTCTTTGGTGAACAATCAAATACTCCGTTTTATTACCGCAAGTTGGCTGGGAACATTGTCGATGTCAAGACGGTAAAGAATCTTCTTGACGACATTGCTTTCCTTGGGTACAGTAAAGTCAAGTTGGTAATGGATAGAGGTTTTTATAGTGAAGATAACATTAATCAACTGTATAAAAACCATTTGAAGTTTTTGATATCTACAAAGCTGTCTTTGAATTTTGTAAAAGCAGAGTTGGAAAAGCTCTGTCATTCCATCCGCGATTGGACAAACTATAACCAAAAACATGATCTATATGTCCGTTCTACAACCATATCTTGGAACTACAAGCAATACCGCCCCCACAAGGGTGATATTATGAAGGGGGAACGACGTATGTATCTCCATATTTACTTAAACTCAGATAGGGCTGTTGAGGATGAAAAGAGTCTTGCTAAACTACTTTGCTCCCTACAAGAAGAATTGGAAAGTTGGAAACTGAATCCCGATCATGAAAAACAATATGACAAATATTTTGATGTTAAGAATACTCCGGTGAGAGGAACTAACTTTACTGCCAAGCAAGATGTTATTGATGAAGCGAAAAAGAATTATGGGTATTTCGTTCTGTTTAGTAACGAAGTGAAAGATCCAATTGAAGCTTTAGAGATTTATAGAAATAAAGACCTTGTTGAAAAAGCTTTCGGTAACTTGAAAGATCGTCTTAACTTTAATCGTCCCGGTGTTTCCTCTGACCGCAACCTTGATGGAAAACTGTTCGTTGAGTTTTTGGCACTGATATACCTTTCTTACATCAAAAAGCAAATGCAAGACAAAGACCTTTTTAAAAAATACACGATGCAACAACTACTTGATGAGCTTGATGTTATCGAATGCTTTGAACAGAAAAGCCGTAGACTTCGTGTAGGGGAAATGACCAAAAAGCAAATTGAAATATATCAAGCGTTGGATATCGACCCACCAACCTCGTTACAATAACATCGGGAATGCAGGATGTAATTGATTATATTGAAGCCTCTCTTATGCATCCGAAGACATTAAGCACAAACCATAGAAGTGTTTGTTGTCACTTGTTTGATCTTTTGCCTTTCATGGAAACTTCGAATTCATTACATTATTCCGGTAATAGATAATATCGGTAATCTTATCTCTCACCATTAGGCTCCATACGGTGGAGAAAGGGGAGAGGTACGGGAGATGTACGGGAGAGACCGTAGTCAGCCCGGGCTGACTACGGTCTCTCCCGTACATCTCCCGTATGTATTCCCAATGTATCCCGTATGGAGAAGGGAGATAGCCGGGGAAATCAGAAGAGGGAAGGGTCTTATTCTTTATTCAGCAAGGATTAAGGTTGACATAGTAGGGGATTGGAAAAAATTTAGCTTGAAAAAAAATTAACAGAGGTGGAGGATTTATGAAATCAGGCGGTAACCGATACGGAACACACAGAGTAATTGAGCCGAAGGGGGTTTTACCTCAGCCGGCACGGGTTTTGGACAATGATATGTCGGAGATATGGGATAATGAGATGAAGATCGAGGTGATCAGATTAAACGTTGATTCGGCATCATTTTTTCAGATAAAGACGAAACTGGAGAAACATGGTCACACTGATTTAGAGAAAGCCTTTGCCGAGCATGTCATAGATCTGACAGAGCGTACCGGTAAACACAAGAACGAGGATACCGGTTCAGGCGGGATGCTCATAGGGAAGGTAGCCGAGATCGGACCTGATTTCGAGATGAAAGAAGAGGTAAAGGTAGGGGATAAGATAGCCACCCTGGTTTCTTTGTCTCTGACTCCGCTTAAGGTGAAGAGGGTAACAAAGGTGCATTTTAGCAAGGATCAGGTAGATATAGAAGGAGAGGCGATTCTTTTCAGTTCCGGGGTTTATGCCAAGTTACCGGACGATATGGATGAGAACCTTGCCCTTTCAATTCTCGATGTTGCCGGTGCCCCGGCTCAGGCAGAACGGCTGGTCAAGCCGGGAGATACGGTAGTGGTCATCGGAGCTCACGGAAAATCAGGGGTTTTATGTAATGCCGTTGCCAAGGAGAGATGCGGTGATGCGGGCAGGGTAATTGGAGTAGTGAGAAAGGATTCTTATATTCCAATCTGTAAAGAGACCGGTTGTGACGACGTAGTATTAGCGGATGCGACAGATGCTCTGGGTATCCATAAGGGGGTTTCCGAACTTACCGGCGGGAAGATGGCAGATGTAGTGATCAATTGTGTCAATATAGAGGACACGGAGATGAGTACGATTTTAGCCTGTAAAGACCGGGGAATAGTCTATTTCTTCTCAATGGCAACATCATTTACGAAGGCAGCTCTGGGAGCAGAGGGTATCGGGGCGGATATCGACATGATACTTGGTAACGGTTATACCCACCATCATGCTCAGATATCACTTGATCTCTTGCAGCGTCATCCTGTTCTGATGCGAATCTTCGAGGAGCGTTACGGGGGATGAGCATTAAAGCAGGGGAGACTCTGCTTTTCAGGGAAACAGGGAAGAGAAGAGATTAAGAGCGAAAAGATCAGGAAGAGAAGCGGTGACAGAGAAGATCACTGCAGAGAAGTTTAGTAATTTTAAAGAGAAGAAAGGGGTAGAAGAGATGTTAAGTAAGATAAATGAATCGGAATTCAAAGTTGAGATAAATAAAACAAAAGAGAGGAACATTAAGGATGGTGTTTCTCCCGCAGACTGGAATAACTGGCACTGGCAGTTAGAAAACAGGATAACATCTTTTGCAGAGCTACGAAAGTATATCGATCTGCTGCCGGAAGAAGATGCCATTGATCAGAGTAAATCCGTATCATTCAGAATGGCAATTACACCCTATTATCTCTCTCTGATAGATCATAACAATCCGTATGATCCGGTCAGACTGCAAGCGATACCGAGAATAAATGAAGCCTTGATAACTGCTTCTGATCTGCAGGATCCTTTGCACGAGGATATTGACTCTCCGGTACCGGGATTGACACACCGTTATCCCGACCGTGTCTTATTATTGATCACCGACCAGTGTTCCATGTACTGCCGTCATTGCACAAGAAGGCGGAAGGCGGGAGAAACTGATGCCCCAATGCCGAGAGAGAATATTGATGCGGCTATTGAGTACATAACTGCCCATCCTGAGATCAGGGATGTGATCCTGAGCGGGGGTGATCCCTTCACCTTGTCCGATGAGAGGCTGGATGAGATCCTGGAGAAGATCTACCGGATTGAACATGTGGATGTTATCCGTATCGGGAGCAGAATACCGGTTGTACTTCCACAGAGAATAACTGATTCGCTGATCAGGGTACTCAGGCAATACCAGCCGGTTTGGATCAATACGCATTTCAACCATAGCCGGGAATTGACTCCGGAAGCTATCGGAGCGGTTGCCAGGCTCGTTGACAACGGATTCCCGGTCAGCAATCAATCGGTTTTGCTGAAGGGGATAAACGATAATGTTGACGTAATGAAGAATCTGGTGCAGCAGATGGTTAAGAACAGGATCAGACCTTATTATATCTACCAGTGTGATCTCTCTCTGGGGATTGCTCATTTCCGCACTCCGATAAGCAGGGGGATCGAGATAATGGAGGCTTTAAGGGGGCATACTTCCGGACTCTGTATTCCGACTTATGTGGTTGATGCTCCGGGTGGAGGAGGAAAGATCCCGATTAGTCCGAACTATATAGTTTCTCAAGCTCCGGGAAGGGTTGTGCTGAGAAATTTCGAGGGTTATATTTCGGTCTATACCGAGCCGGAATATACTCCCCAGGAAGAAGAAAAATATACCGGGAAATGTCCGGAAAACAGGAAATCCACCGAAGGGATAGCATCACTGTTCCAGGGTGAGAAGGTGTCTATTGATCCCAACGAATCTAACCGAGCCAAGAGAAAGCGATAAAGAGAGATTACTGCAGGCAGTATGCCGGGAGGGTAAGCGGATCACCGTCATTACCGGACTCTCGAAAAATGCCGGTAAGACAACTTTCCTGAATTGGCTGTTAGAGCGGACACCATTCTCCCGCAAGGGTATTATCACTACCGGCAGGGATGGCGAAGATATTGATGTTCTGGAAAGGATAAAAAAGCCGAAAGTCTCTATTCCTGAGGCAGCAATTTTCAGTGCCGGAATATCGGAGATCAGCAGAAAAGCTGCTTATTTGCATCTGTTGGAAAAACTGCCCTATAGGGCAGGGGGAAAGAATATCTGGCTTGTCCGGGCAGAGACAGGGTTGGCTGGAGAGATTACGGGACCACCTACGATCAAGGAACAGATAGATACAGCCCGCCGAATTCTGGAGCATGGTGCCGATCATGTCTTTATCGATGGTTCTTTAGACCGGAAAGCGATAGGTTCGGCAGCGGAGGTTGATACTCTGATCGTAGCCGGGAGTCCTGCTTACGGATCTATATCGAATCTGAGGAAGGGATTTGCCGGGCTCTATGAGCTGACAAGGATCGAAAAGCTGACGGATGCGGTAAAAGTTAACATCGAACAGCAGCTGCTGGATGATGAACTGCTAAAACTTATTTACCTGAAAGAGGAGAAAGGCTTTACCCCGGAGATCATCCCTCTTTCCTACAAAACCCTCTTAGGGCATGAGAAAGAGATTATTGGTAGCATTGATTCTCAAACCGGGACAAGAAAAGAGGATAAAAACAGGGAGGAAGAGCGAATCTTTCTCTACATACCGACAAGTCTGACTGAGCGATCGTTTCTTTTACTGAAGGATATTTTCAGGGAGAGACCCGGTTTCAGGATTATTATCAAACATCCCTTTCAGCTTCACCTGGACGAATCTTCCCGCAACTGGCTGCAGGAGAGAAGTCTGCTGTTGACTATCAGGGGGCTTGAGATTGCCGGGTTTGTAATCAACAGTTATGCGGTGCAGGGAAATCATCTTGATTGCCGGGAACTGAGAAGAGCGATCCGGAAAGATTTTCCCCTGCCGGTGGTCGATATCAGGGAAATGCAGTGACCGGAGGCGGTTATCCCCTGACAGGGTGGAAGCATCCGGAGAGACGAACGAAAGCCGGTAGAGCAGATGGAAACATATTAAAGCTATGAGCGAGAAGAGGATGGTGCAATGGAGTTTATCAACCGTGAAAGTCTAAAATCACTGAATATCCCAGAAATAACGGAAAAGATCAGACCCTGTTCCGAGGTCGGCAAAAGATTGAAGGGAGCAGCAAAACCTTTTCTTACGGGGAAAGAGGAAGAACTCCGGGAGGAGTATGCCAGGATCAGAACATTAATGGAAAAGATCACGGAGCAGAGGAGTTTTTATCCGGCCCTGTCGGCATCCTTAGCCAAGATAGAGAATATCAGGCAGACCTTTAAAAAAGCAGTTGAAACAGAGATATTAGAACCGACCGATATATTCGAGATAAAAAGCTTTCTCTATTATTATGAAAGGATCAGGGGTCAGCTGGAAAAGTATCAGCTCCGGCAGCTGGTGAAACTTGACTCCTTTTCCGAACTCTATAACTATCTCGATCCTGAAAACCAGAATGTTCCTACTTTTCAGATCAGCAGTAAATATTCTCCCCGGCTGGGATCTCTCAGAATCAAATTCTCAGAGCTGAGAAACAGGATCAGACTCCTGGAAAACGATTGCCTGGAACTGGCAAAGAAAGATTTAGAGCTTAACTCGATCGAAAAGCAGGTTGTTGTCTCAAGGCTGGATAAGAAAATGAGGCAAAAGCTTGATTTTTCGGAATGGTTTACCTTATCCGAAGAAAATTTTGCCAATATAACCTTTAGCTTCCGGCAGCCGGAAGAGATCATCAGGCTGGAGGGAGAGTTAAGTGTTTTGAAGCAGAAGATCGAAGAAGCAGAACTCGTGGTCAGGAGAGAGATCACGGCAAAGATCGCCAGGAGGGGACATGATCTGATCACCGGTTTGAACGAAATTGCCAAACTCGATTATCTTGTCGCCAGAGCTGATTTTGGCTGCCGGATAGGGGGAATAATCCCGGAGATTAGGGAGGCGAAAGAGTTGCAGGATGGTCTTCCCGAAAGTGAAATCAAGTTTCTCCGCTCGGTTAATCTGTTTATTAAAGAACAGTTAAGCCTTTGCAAGATAGATTATCAGCCTGTAGATATTGATTTCCGGAATAAGCTCAACATTATTACCGGTGCCAATATGGCGGGCAAATCAACGATCCTGAAAACTGCCGGGCAGCTCTTCCTGCTGGCAGCTTATGCTATTCCGCTACCCTGTAAAGAGGGAAAACTCCCTCTGGTAGATTTTATCTTTTACAGCAGCGATAATGAAACGAGTAACCGCACCGACCTGAGCAGTTTTGCTTCGGAACTTATCGGCTTGAAGAATGCCCTGAAAAAACCGGGTAAAGGACTGTTTCTGATCGACGAATTTGCCCGGGGTACTAATCCTCAGGAGGGAGAAGCATTTGCCAGGGCAGTTTTAGAGGTGTTCATCGACCGCAATTCGCTTGTCGTTTCCGCTACTCATTTTTCGTCACCGTCTCAAATTGCTCAGGCAGGTCATTATAGGGTTACCGGGCTGACAAAAAATGACTACGCCAAGCTACAGGAGACATTTAAACCTTTTGCTCCGGAGAAGACTCAGGATGAAACAGCTGACCGGGAGGACTTAAAGAAACGTTTACAGGAATTGCATAAATACATGAATTATCAGATAGAATCGGTAGAAAGCTCGAACATTCCTCCGAGAACAGCCCTGATGATCGCCGAAGTCCTGGGTGTCGATGAGGAGATTATCAGGAAGGTCAAAAAATCGATGAAGAGAGGAGCTACGGTTTCTGACAAGGAATGATAAGAGAGAAGCGCTCTTAAGGTAGTCTTGGTAACTGAAGGAATTATCATTATTTCAGAGGGGATAACCGGGGGGAAAGAGTTCTGATCTGCCGGGTAGTTTATAGCAAAGAGTAACAGGGATTCCGACAGCAAGGAAATAGTGTTCTACAGAAAAACAAAAAGAAATTGACAGTCTTCTTCTCTCAGTTATCTTTAGTAAAGAGGAAAAAATATGGTAACTAAGGTGCAAAAAGTCAGATTGGGTGTTTTTCTCTTCTTCGGAATAGGGTTATTGCTTGTTTTCTTGATCATAATAGCCGGTTCGAGACTTATGGAGAGGCTGGACACGTATTTTATTGCCTACGAAGATGTTTCGGTCAGCGGTTTACAGATAGGTGCTCAGGTCAAATATCACGGCATTCGGGTAGGAAGGGTCGAGACGATCCGGATAGATCCTGAAGATGTTAACCGGGTTATTGTTGAGATCAAAGTAGAGAGAGGGACACCAATCAAAGAAGATACGGAAGCGTCGCTCATTCTGGTTGGAATCACCGGGCTGAAACAGGTTGAGCTGTTTGGCGGAACGCGAGAGGCTGCTCTGTTAGAACCGGGAGAATTCATTCGTTCGGGAACCACATTCTTTGACGATATATCGCTCAGTGTGGAAGAGATAACAACCAAACTGGACAGAGTATTGGGGAATATCGATTCGTTGACCGGTTATGATAATCAGACCAAGTTTTCCAATATGCTGACTAATCTGGAATTGATTTCCCAAACAACTCTGCAGGCTGTTGATAAACTGGACAAAACTATTAATTCACCTGAGGTGGAGAAGATCCTGGTCAATGTAGCAAAATTTTCCGATGATCTGGCAGAGACTGACATCCCGGCAACCATGAAAGAGCTTCACGAAACGATTGCTCAGGTAAATCAGACATTTATGCACGTTGATCTGATGGTTATCAGAAGCCGCAGAGATATTCTAAGAACCTTTGAGACGATGAAAGAGGCAGCGGACAATTTCGAGGAATTTACCCGGCTTTTGAGTGAAGAGCCCTCACTGATGCTCCGTACGAGAAGGCAATAAAAAAGGAGAGATGGATAGATGAAGTTGAAATATAGGATTTTTTATTTCATACTGCCGGTACTATTTCTGGTAAACTGCAGTTCACGTCCGGTGGAACGGAACTATTTTGTCATTGATTATAATCCTGTTCCGACCGATCAGAGGCTGCTGCTCGATACACCTCTCCCATATAGCGTAGAGATTTCCGATACCAGAGTATCGAGGGTTTATGACCGCTCACAGATCGTATATCGTTATTCGGCTCACAAGCTCGAGTATTCGGCTAATGACCTTTGGGCAGTCCGGCTGTCAAGTGCTATTCCTGATGTTTTAACCAAGCATTTCGCCAGATATAATACTTTCGCCCTCACCCAGCGAGATTTTTTAGTCGAACGTCCCGATTATGAGTTAGTTTCTCATGTTAACCGGATAGAATTATTGAAAAGTGAATATTACAGGGCAGTCAGTGTCAATATGGACATTTTTCTCCGCCGGGGTGATGATTTGACTTATCTTGTGCGGCATTCTTTTGACCGTGAATATGAAGTTTTTACCGATGATCTGGAGATGTTTGTCCAGAATCTGAGCCGGATAATCAAAGAAGAAGTCGATATTTTCATCGAAAAAGTACTCTATCACTTTGAAGTACTACAGGATGAAGAGGAAGAGTAGAAGTAATTAGGGCCCAAACAGGAGTTTTAACCTGCCGTAAGGCAAGGAACAACCAATGAAATTATATGATTCGAGAAGAAAAAAGACTGTCAATGAGGGTAGCGTTAAGAACTGCTATTCGAAACAACAGCGAGGGCATACAAAGAATTTCACAGTTTTAAGATCACTTTTGTTATTGACCATGCTGCTCCTGAGCCTTAATTATCTTACTGCTCTGACAGAAGAGCAGCTTAACACCTGGCTTATGCCCTCTCCCAGAGAGCAATTGGATAGAGAGGCGAAACGTGATCTGGTTGGCTTGGGGAGGATATTCCTGCCGGCGATGACTCATCCCGATTATGAACCGTTTTATGAGATAGAATGTTTAGAATGTGGTGATCCTCATTTTTCTAAAATGGGGGAGAGTACCTACCTGAGACCGGGAGAATACAGGGTCTATTACGGCTCAGGAACCGAAGGTCAGAGGATGAGTAAGGATGTCGCGGTCGTCAGAGAGCATACTCATGTTATAGATCCCGATTGGGCAGGATTGAGGGTAAGATTGATCGATGAGAGCAGAAATTCGGTTGATAACCAATACGAGCTGTTTGCCATGATTGATGCTGAAAGTTACGGATTCGGTTTGGGTGCTCTGGAGGAGTTTGGTGAGCAGGTACAAACCTGGTTACTAAAACCGGGACGCTATAAGGTGGTTCTGAACAGCAAACCGTTCAATACATTAGATGATTTCACGACAGTAGATCTGGCTGAGGGTGAGCTGAGGGTACTTACCGTCGTGATTAATTCGGAAACTAATTCTCTGATCGGAGCAGGGGTACTGGAGCTTGCTGAGTACGGGGTGGAAAGAAAGAATTTGCGTTTTACGAGTGCAATTCATGGTAATTTTAACCTTCGGGCAGACAATACTTCCGACAGGAACAGGAATGCTCTTGATCTAATCATAACGACACAACTCGATAACCGTTTGATCTACGACCTCTTTCCCTATTTTTACAGTATGCATAATCTGACCGATTTTGGGATCAGTAAGGACAGAGATTCTGCTCTCCGGGTTTCTTCGGACAGTTTCAAGCTGCGTAATACCTTCGTTTATTATCTGACCCAGGTAATCGGTCTTTACGGCAGATTTGATATGGAGACCCATTTTTTCAGGGAATATGATTATTTTGATGATCCGACAAATATCAGACTTACGGACAGCAATGACGGGTTTATTAAAGAGATAATGGAGATCGACAAGTTCAAAACTACACCTTCATTTTTCCCTCTGGTATTCAGGGAGGGTGTAGGTTTCAATCTACGACCATTGAACAAACCCAGATCTACACTCAATCTGAGATTTGGTTTTGGAATGCAGCAGGACTTGAGCAATGATGTTTACCGCTTCGTAGAAGAAGACTCAGTAGGGACAGAGTACTACAGGATCTATAGAGAAATCAAATCTACATACAAAGAGGGGATAGAAGTCTCGATCTTGGCGAATATCCATGCTCCTTATAATATCTCCTATAACACGACACTGGACGTGCTCATTCCTTTCGGGAAGGATGTTTCGGAAACCTATAAATGGGAGAACACTTTCACTATCCGCTTGATCAGGCAACTTGCCCTCGATTATAAGATCAATTTACTGTATGACAAAGACAGGAGAGATTATACAGAGATCGTGCATAATGTTTTCCTGAGACTAACCTATTTCCTTTATTGAGATGAAGAGAGAGAAGCCGGACAGAGCAGTTATTAAAACAGAAGGAGATATTCTGTTCATTGAGGGGATACTCTCCAAAGAGACTATTCCCGAGATCTGGTTACAATTAAAAGCTCGGAGAGACTTTAATGATCTGCAGGGGGTAGATCTTTCCCGTTTGAATTCGATCGACAGTGCCGGAGTTATCTTTGTTGAACAAATAGCCTCAACAATCAAGGATTCGAACAGAGCTGCCGCCGGAAAAGGAAATGAGGAGCTGATAAAGAACTATTCGGAGGAGATTGGTACTTCTCTGAAGATTTTTAGTCAAGCATCTTTAGTAGAAGCAGACCAATTAATTAAAGCCGGTTTCTTTGAGAAGATAGGAGAATCCTACTTTTTTATCAAAGACGCAATCTATGAATTTCTCATCCTCTCGGCAGATATTTTTTACTGGTCATTAGCCGGGTTATGGAAGAAAAAGGGAGCGAGAAAAGGATCCTTGATCCAGCAAGCGGTACTGATCGGAGTCGATTCTTTACCGATAATCTTTACCCTCTCTTTTATTATCGGATTGATTATCGCCCTGCAATCCGCCGCTCAATTGCGGATGTTCGGGGCAAATATCTTTATTGCCGATCTAATATCCATCTCCATGGTGCGGGAAATGGGTCCGATGATGACGGCCATTATTATTGCCGGTCGCAGCGGTTCTTCGATAGCTTCGGAGATAGCGACCATGAAAGTTACCGAAGAGCTTGATGCCTTGAAGATGCTGGCGATCAATCCGATCAGATATGTCATTGTCCCGAAATTCTACGCGATTTCTATCTGTATGCCTCTTCTGGTGGTCATCTCCATGCTTGTCGGTATTCTGGGTGGTATCTTAGTAGCAGTGACCTATCTAAATCTGAGCGTTTCCGCTTTTTATGGACAGATGATAAATGCCTTAGCCCTTAAAGACGTGTTAGTCAGCCTGCTCAAGAGCACCTTTTTTGCCTGGGCAATTGTGATAATCGGCAGTTTTTACGGATTACGGGTCGAAGGTGGAGCAGAAGGGGTCGGAAAAGCAACGACACTCTCGGTGGTCGCCTCAATTTTTGCTGTGATCTTTATCGATGTGATCTTCAGTCTTCTCTATCTTCCTAAATAAGAAAACGAAATGAAAGAACCTATAATAAGAGTAAAGAATCTGACCGCGAAATACGGTGAAAATACAATTCTGGAAGATATTTCGGTAGATATCTTTCCCCGGGAAGTTACCGTTATTCTGGGTGGCAGCGGCTGCGGGAAAACGACACTGTTAAAGAACATTCTCCGGTTAAAGCAGCCGGCTGAGGGTTCGGTAGAGATATTTGGGGAAAATATCACCGGGATGAATGAGGATGATTACGAAACAATCCTCAAAAGGGTCGGGGTTTTGTTCCAGACAGGGGCTTTGTTGAATTCGATCGATATCTACGAAAATATTTCCATACCATTGGAACAGCATACAAGTCTTCCTAAAGAGATTGCAGATAAGATCATCAGGGTGAAATTGGCGCTGGTTCATCTTGGTCATGCTGTTAATTTGAAGCCTTCAGAGCTTTCCGGCGGGATGAGGAAACGGGCTGCCTTAGCCCGGGCTATTGCTCTTGATCCGGAGATACTCTTTTGTGATGAACCGTCTGCCGGGCTTGATCCTCTCACCAGTGCTTCTCTGGACGAACTGATCCTCGATCTGAAAAACCAATTGAAGATGACGGTTGTCATCGTTACCCATGAATTGGCAAGTATCCACCGGATAGCAGATAAGATAGTATTCCTTGATGATGGCAAGATGCTCTTTAACGGAACAGTAACAGAGGCGAAAAGCTCCGGGATCGAAGCGGTTACGGAGTTCTTCCGGGTTGGTACTTTCTGAGCAGGAGACATTAAGCTTTTACAACCGGTAACATCAGAGGGAGTTGTTCTTTTTCTTTTTTGCTCCTGTAGGCAGTGATTACTGAAATAATTATCTATTGTTAAGCGTTGTTATCAAAAAATGAAGGAGCTGCTATGTTCTTTTTCGATTCGACAATAGTACTGTTAATACCGGTAATTATTCTGGCTCTGTACGCTCAAAATAAGGTTAAGGGTAATTACCGTAAATATAGCCAATTTCGTAACTCTGCTAACATTACCGGAGCTCAGGTTGCCCGCAGGATACTCGATAATCAGGGTTTGTCTGATGTCGAAGTAAGGGTGGTAAAAGGGGTTTTGACCGACCATTATGATCCCCGAAAGAGGATAGTTTCTTTATCAGAAGATGTCTATTCCGGAGCTTCGATCGCTGCTGCCGGTATTGCGGCTCACGAAGTGGGTCATGCTCTTCAGCATGCCCAAAAGTATCTTCCAATTACGGTTAGAGCGAGTATTCTGCCCGCTGCCCGATTAGGTACTACTGCTGCTTTTCCTCTCTTTTTCATCGGACTGATTTTCAGTATGCCCCCTCTGATGGATATTGGAATTATCTTTTTTGCCGCAGCTCTCCTGTTTCACGTTGTAACACTGCCGGTTGAGATCAATGCTTCCCAACGGGCATTGGTGGAATTGAAAAAAGGGATTATTCAGAACCAGCAGGAGATAACTGGTGTCAATGAAGTTCTCAAAGCTGCTGCCCTGACGTATATTGCAGCTACTCTGATGGCTCTTGTTAACCTGATAAGGCTTGTTCTTCTCCGCGGCTCAAGAAGTTAGCATGAGTAATAATAGACATGGCAGACTCTGATATCTTTCCCAGAAACAAGTTCCTTGTTGATGATAACCTGGGAAGACTGGCAAAATGGCTGAGACTTCTCGGTTTTGATACCGGTTTTTACGCAGCGGTATCACTCCCTGTACTGAGCAGATTAGCCAATAAAGAGGGGCGGATCTTTCTAACCAGAAGCAAGAAAAATGCCGGCTTGAAGATTTTTGATAAAAGTCTTCTGATCAAATCTTCCGGAATATTTGAGCAGTTGAGAGAGCTCTCTCCGCTGCTCGTGTTTTCCCCTGAAAAGATGTTTACCCGCTGCAGCCTCTGTAATAACAAATTAGTGGATATCGAAAAAGAGAGAGTAACCGGCTTAGTTCCGGAATATGTCTATCAAAACCAACAGCGGTTCAATATCTGCCGTAAGTGCGGCAAGATATACTGGCAGGGAACTCATAACAGGGAGATTCTGCAAATTGCGAAAGATATCTTCTCCCAGGATAAAACATAAAAAAATGACCGGTACTGACTCAGCACCGGCCATAACATGTAGGTTAGTATAAATACCTCTTCTTGAGTAAAGTTAAAGTAAAAAGAAGTATTACTCTTTGATAGCTTCTACGGGGCAAGAAGGAATACAGTTGCCACAGTCAATGCAGGTATCAGGATCAACAACAGCTTTGTCGTTTTCCATACTCAGAGCATTTACCGGGCAAGTATCAATACAAGCACCACAACCGATACAGGTTTCTGCGTTAATAGTTACTGCCATAACACGCCTCCTTAAGCGAATATAATACCATAAAACTAAAGACCTATTTTAGTTCAAGCTTTTTTTATGAAGAAGTCACAGGAGTTATTGAAAATTGCTTCTCCGATCTGCTTAGGTGCTTCTCTCCGTATTTCTGAAATCTTCTCCAAAACATAACGAAGCATTGCCGGGTCATTCCTCTTCCCCCGGATTGCCTGAGGCGCTAAGAAGGGAGAATCGGTTTCAATCATTATCCTGTCGGGAGGAGCTAAGCGGATGATATCAGTCATCCGGTTGTTAGGATAGGTTACCGCTCCGGTAAAAGAGGTGTTCCATCCCTTTTCCCAGATCCGTTCGGCCATACTCAAGTCACCTGAATAACAATGAAACACTACCTTCTCCGGGGAATGCTTTTCCAGGAGCTTCAGACAGTCTTCATCTGCCTCCCGGTTATGAATGATCAGAGGGAGCTGCCTCTCCATAGCGATGACTATCTGAGTTTCGAAAACCTCAAGCTGAGTGTTTTTCGGACAAAGGTTCCGGTAATAATCAAGACCTATTTCCCCTAAGGCTACAATGCGGGGATGAGTCAGAAACCGGAGCAGTTTCTGTTCGTCGAATTTAGCGGCTTCGTGGGGATGATATCCGGCAGCAGCATAGAATTGAGGATACTTCTCAGCCAGTTCAACACTCGCAGCTGATGTCTTTTCATCGATCCCGACGTTGATAAAATGTTCCACCCCTTCTTTTAGACATCTTTTTATCACGGCATCACGGTCTTTTTTGTAATTAGCAAAATCCAGGTGACAATGTGTCTCAAAATATCTCATTACTTTTCCTTTTGTTGATTTGGCAGTCTGCGATAATGAACCTCAACCGGTTAACTGAAGAGTGCTTCCACGAATTCATCACTCTCAAAATCTCTCAATTCATCTATCTTTTCACCGATACCAATGAGTTTCACGGGGATAGCAAACTGGTGTTTGATCCCAATTACGATACCCCCTTTGGCTGTGCCGTCCAATTTGGTCAGAACCAAACCGCTCAGATCGGTAACCTCGTTAAAGAGCCTGGTCTGATTAATGGCATTTTGGCCGGTCGAGGCATCAACGACCAACAGGGTTTCGTGAGGAGCTTCGGGAATGATCTTTTTGATCGTGCGGTTTATCTTTTCTAATTCCTTCATCAGATTAACTTTGTTATGCAGACGCCCGGCAGTGTCGATCAGAACAATATCGATTCTCTTGTTCAGGGCTGAAGTCAAACCGTCGAAAATTACGGCAGAGGGGTCTGAACCGCTCTGCTGTTTTTGCAGAATAGCATCGGCTCGTTCTGCCCAGACGGCTAACTGCTCTATGGCAGCAGCCCGGAAGGTGTCCCCGGCGATGAGCATAACGCTTTTCCCCTGATCACGGAAACGTTTGGCAAGTTTACCAATTGTTGTGGTTTTTCCTACCCCGTTGACACCGACAAAGAGCAGAACATAGGGTGGTTTATCCGGAGGCTGGAGATGAATATCTTCCTTGGAATAGTCTTTATGAAGCATCTCAATGATAATCGTTTTCAGAGAAGAGAGAACCAGCGAAGATTCCGTAATCCTCTCGATTCTGATTTTCTCCCGCAGAGCATCAATGATGTCAATAGCAACGGGTAGTCCGATATCAGCTTGAATAAGGATCTCTTCCAGTTCCTCCATAAGCTCTTCGTCAACCTTGGTGCGGATGTTTACCGCTTCGGCAATTTTTGCGACAAAACCGTTTCTCGTTTTGGCTAATTTCAGCCGTAGTTTTTCTATAACATTCATCATATCTCTTTCGTTATTAAGCTTGTAGAATTAAGAGCAGAAGTGGAACGATTATCCCGCAACATTGCTTCCTTTGATGTTCTGAGTAAGCTGCGGTAAAACAAACCAGTGATTACTTAACTGAAATAGAGAAAACTCCATATCTCCAAAGCTGCCTATGATCAGAAAAAAACAACATCACAGTAATGCCGCTTCGGGATAAAAAAGGGGTCTCTTTATCTTTTTCCCCGCTATAGTTTACTGATGAACTGAAGCTATCTGGTCTCTGAATTTAACTTTCTGTTGTCGCTTCTGGTTTGATCTTGTTGAGATAACTGGATATGCGGGATTTACGGCGGGAAGCGGTCCTTTTGTGAATAACCCCTTTTTTGGCAGCTTTATCGAGCTGAGAGAATATGGTATTGATCAGTTTGTCCTTTTCTTCAACCGAGATATTACTTTTCATCTTCTTGTCTAAAGTTCTAATGGTCTTTCTGACATAATTATTTCGAGCCTGTCTCTCTTTGTCCTGACGTAATCTTTTCTCACATTGTTTGGTGTTCGGCATTGTTCCTCCAAGGATATAATTTTAAGGAGACAAATTGTTTACCATGTTTTTTTGTCAATGAATTTGTTGAAACAGGAAGTGGTAAGAGATAAACCGGGAAGAAATCAAACATTATTTCATCAATTTTGAGGTAGAAATTGGGTAAGAAATAATCTGCTGTAGCTTCAGAGAAGGCTAAGATAAAAATGAGTTGACGGTTTTCAACTCATTGAGATCGTAACAAACAATATCAGATACAGATGGTAACTATGAAAAGAGATTACATTATTGCTATTGATGGTCCTGCGGCTTCAGGGAAGAGCACAACAGCCAAAGAATTAGCAAGATGGTTCGGTTATACTTACATTGATTCCGGTGCTATGTACAGAGCAGTTGCTCTCAAGATCATTGATGAGAACATTGATCATAATGACCGGCAGAGACTGGAGGAGATGCTTTCTAAGATCAAGATCAGTTTTGAAACAACAGAAGCTCCAGATGAAACTTATCTGCAGCGGATCTTTCTGGACGGGAAAGATGTTTCCTGCCGCATAAGGGAACAGAATGTTACCAAACTATCTTCGGAGATCGCCGTGATCGGAAGAGTCAGGGAAAGACTGGTAGATATGCAGCGAGAAATGGGTAACGCGGGAGGAGTGATCATGGATGGACGTGATATCGGAACAGTAGTTTTTCCCGATGCAGATTTTAAGTTCTACCTGACCGCCTCAGTCAAAACCCGTGCTTTCAGGCGCTGGAAGGAGTTAGCTGATCCGAAAACAAACCCGGAAGAGATCGAAAAAGATCTTCTCTGGCGTGATCATAATGACAGTAACCGGGCTCATTCACCTCTACGGAAAGCAGAAGATGCGATAATAGTGGACACGACCGATCTGACGATCGAGGAACAGGTCAATTATATCCTGAATTATATCAAGAGTCGGCAATGAATGTTATCTACAGAACATGTGTTGTTGTTACCCGGATAATCTTGATTGTTGCCGGGAATTACCGGATTATTCACAAGGAGAGGTTGAAGAACTGGCGGAGATGTATCATTACCTCTAATCATATTTCCTATTTTGATCCTCCCTTTATTGGAGCAATATTACCCCGGGAGATTTACTATCTGGCAAAGTCCGAGTTATTCAGAAACCGCTTGTTCGGGGCGTTTCTCAGAGTATTGAACTCGATCCCGGTTAAGCGGGGTGTCGTTGACCGGACTACCCTTGACAGGATAAAGGAGTTGTTAGGTGAAGAGAAATCAATACTGATTTTTCCAGAAGGGAGCAGAAAGTCATATACTGCTAAACCGGGTATCGGAATTCTGGTCTATGAGATGAAGGTCCCCATTCTCCCTGTATATATCGAAAATTCTAATCACCTTCTGAGTTCATTTTTAAGAAAAAAAAGGGTTAATATCTATATCGGTGAATGGATAGAACCGGATGAATTTGCCGGATTACCGGCAGAAAAAGCGTCTTATCGCCATATCGCTGAACAGGTATTAGCAAGAATTAAGAGTTTACCCCATGAGAATTAGAATAGCAAGAAATTCCGGTTTCTGTTTTGGTGTCAAGAGGGCTATTAATATGGCTGAGGAGGCTTCAGCTCAATATTCGGAAATCGTGACTCTGGGTCCGATCATTCATAACCCTCAGATGGTCAAAAGGCTGAAAGAAAAGGGGATTATAGCGGTAGAAGACATCGAGAGTATTGAGAATAAACCGGTGATAATCCGTTCTCACGGTATAACAAAGGATGCAAAGAAAGCTTTGGAAGACCTGGGACTTCCGATCATTGATGCTACCTGTCCTTATGTTGCCAGCAGCCAGCAATATGTAACCCAATTGAGCAGGGAAGGTTTTCCTATAGTAATTGTCGGAGACAAAGACCATCCTGAAGTAATAGCCTTGAAATCTTATGCTGAGGGGGAGGCGTATATAATTTCTTCACCCCGGGAGTTACCCGGTAAACGATTTTCCAAGGTAGCCGTAATCAGCCAAACAACCCAAAGCATCGAGAAACTACAGAGTATAGTTGTTGCTTTAATACCCCTGACAAAGGAGCTGAGGCTTATTAATACTATCTGTACTGCTACCACAGTCCGTCAGGACTCGACATTTCTTCTGGCCCAGGAAAGTGATCTGATGATTATTATCGGAGGAAAAAATAGTTCCAATACCAGGATGTTGTATAAAATTTGTCAAAATATTGTTGAAACCTATTTAATAGAGACTTCTGAGGAGTTCATTTGCAACTGGTTAGAAAAAAAATCAAACATAGGCTTGACAGCTGGAGCGTCTACACCAGATTGGATAATCGTCGAAGTATATAATAAAATTTTGAAATGTCTCGGGAATAAGAAGCACTCTATTAGCAGTGTTAAAGAGATTCCCGGGTTTAAGGAGGAATAAATGCATTTCAATAATCAAACCGAAGAAAAGAAAGATAATCATGAATTAGAGTCAGAAGACATGGTTGTCGAAAAGATCGAAAAAGAAACTGAAGATATGAACGATCAAAACAAGAATGATGCTAAAGAGCCTGAGGAACAAGTTACAGAGTCTCAGGATGTTAAGAAGGAAGAGAGAGAAACTGATGCTGATTTGACAGAAGAGAAGAGTGCTGAATCAGAGAGTAACGATCAGAAAAAAGATGCAGAAGAAGAGATTGAACATAAATCAGAAGATACACCGGAAGCAGCAGAAGAGAAACAAGAAGAAACAGTAGAGCCTTCGGAAGAAAAACCGGAGAGTGGAATACCTGTCTGTGATGAAAATGAAGAAATGAGCGGGGAAGTCAGAATCTCTGAAGAAGATGTTAAAGAAGAAGAGAAGAAGGAAGCGACCGAAACTGCAGCTGCAGAAAATGAGGAACAGCTTCTCCCGGAAAAGAGCGAAGAGCCCTCTAAGGGAGAGGATACTGAAACTCCTGAAGAGCAGGAGAAGCAGCCGGAAAAGGAAGAGATACCCAAGACTGAGGAAGAAGTTGCTCTTGAAGAAGAGTTGGCTCAATATGAAGAGACTTTCCGCAACTATAAATCGGGTGAGATAATCGAAGGAACTATAGTTGATGTGAATGATAAAGAGGTTTTGGTTGATATAGGTTACAAATCGGAAGGTTCCATTCCCATCACAGATTTTACCAATACTGAAGAGATCAAGCTTGATTCCAAGATCAAGGTTTATATTAATAAGGTCGAAAACAGTGAAGGTAAGGTTTCACTATCGAAAAAGATAGCAGATTTTCAATTAGCTCTTGATGATTTAAAAGAGATATATAGAACTAGCCAGTCGGTTTCGGGCATCATCCGCCAAAGAGTCAAAGGTGGTATGATAGCCGAAATCAGAGGATTAAATGCCTTTTTACCCGGTTCACAGATATCGATTAAACCGATACCTAATCTGGACCAGTTTATTGGGAAAGAGGTCAGATTCAGGATAATCAATATTGACGAACAGAAAAAGAACATTATTGTCTCACGCAAAAGAGTCCTGGAAGAAGAAAAGGCTGAAAAAGTCGGTAAATTACGAGAAAAGATAGAGGTTGGAGCTGAGCTTGACGGTGAAGTAAAGAACATTACCGATTACGGTGCCTTTATCGATCTTGGCGGAATTGATGGACTTCTGCACATAACCGACATGTCCTGGGGTCATATCAATCATCCGTCTGAGATGCTCAATATAGGTGACAAAGTTAAAGTAAAGGTTATCGGTTATGAAGAAAAAGATATGAGGGTCTCACTCGGCTTAAAACAGTTAGTGCCTCATCCCTGGGAAAATGTAGAATTAAAGTATGATGAAGGTTCGAAGATAACCGGAAAAGTGGTCAATATTACCCCTTACGGAGCTTTTGTCGAACTGGAACCGGGAGTCGAGGGTCTGGTACATGTTTCGGAGATGTCCTGGACAAAGAAGATAACTAATCCCCGGCATGTGCTCAAAATAGGTGATACCGTTAATGCGATAGTATTGTCAGTCTCTAAAGAAGAACAGAAGATATCTCTCGGTATCAAACAGATGGAGGCAAATCCCTGGTTAGTTATTGATGAGAGATATCCAATCGGTACAATAATCAAAGGGAAGGTTAAAGGTTTGACATCCTTCGGTGCTTTTGTTGAGATTGAAGAGGATATTGACGGGTTGATCCATATCTCGGACATATCCTGGACGAAGAGAATTTATCATCCAAAAGAGGTTCTGAAAAAGGGACAGGAAGTAGAGACGGTTGTTCTCTCAGTAGATAAACATCTGCACAGAATATCCTTAGGGATGAAACAGTTGTTGCCCGATCCCTGGGAAGAGTTGGATCATAAGCTGCCGATAAATACGGAAGTTACTGGTATAATTACGAAAATAATACCTAAGGGTGTTCTTGTCGAAATAGATGTAGATGGCACACCGATTGAAGGTTTCGTTCCGATTTCCCACTTAGCGATTCCCCGGCTCGATAAGCCTGACATGGCATTTAACACTGGAGATGAAATCCCGATGAAGGTCATTGAACTGGATATGGAGAATCGACGGTTAATACTAAGCATCAAAGCATTTTTCTTTTCTAAAGAGCGGGAAGCTTTACAGGAGTTTTTGAAGAAGCACGAACCTGAAATGCGTCAGCAAGCCAAAAGGGCTGAGAAGCAGAAAAAAGCAGAGCAAGCAGAAAAGGAAATGCAGGAAAAGCAGGCTGAGACCGAACAGCAGGAACAGGATAAACCCGAGGTTGAAAAGGATGAAGCAGAAGAGAAACCGGAAGGTGAGAGTTCTGAAGAAAGCGGTTCAGCAGAAGCTGAAGATACACCTGTTACTGAAATGAAAGAAGAAGAGCCTTTGCCGGCAGCAGAAGAAAAACCGGAAGCTGCAGAGGAAGAGCAGACAGCAGAGGTTGTTGAGGAAACGGAAAAGGAATCCTCTACAGCCACAGAAGAAGAGACAACCAAGGAGCAGGAACAACCGGAACCGGAAACAGTTGAGGAAGAAGAGACAGCAGAGGTTGTTGAGGAAACGGAAAAGGAATCCTCTGCAACCAGAGAAGAAGATACCAGCGAAAAGCAGGAGCAGCCGGAAACAGAAGAACCGGATACTGAACCTGAAGAAGAGAAGAAAGAACCGGTTAATCCTGAATAATTGATATTACCGGCAAACATAGATCATATTGAATCAGGGGCAGACATCCTTTTGTCTGTCCCTTTTTAGTTAGTGGCTTTTAGTGGTGGTGGATGAGAATAATCCTGATTGGTTTTATGGGAAGCGGTAAGACTCTCTGGGGCGAAAGGCTCGCCCTTAGGTTTCAACTCCCTGTTTACGATACCGACTCAGTCATTGAGCAGCAGGAAAAGTCTTCACTTACCGATATCTTTTTACGATATGGAGAGTCTCATTTCCGCAGTATCGAACGGGGAATTCTCTTATCACTGCCGGATCAGGTGATTGTAGCTACCGGAGGTGGAATAATTGAGGATAGGAGAAACCGTTTCTTTTTACAGAGACCGGAAAATCTGGTAATCTGGCTGCATCCTTCATGGGAGTGTTTGCTTAAAAGAATCGAAAAGACTGAACGTCCCATAGTGAGAAAACTCAGCAGAGAGGATCTTTTCTCACTTTGGAAAAGGAGACTCTCTTTTTACGAAGAATGTGCCGATATTATCCTCACCGATCCCAGCGAAACGAAACTCTACCAGGTAATTGAAGAACATTTTAGATAAGAGTCATTTTCAGCGCTTTCCTGCTACCCAGATTATTAGCATCCGGAATGTAAGTTTTTCCCTCAAATTAGATTAAGGAGAAGTCAAACGATCTCTTTTCTATTCTCTGTAAAGCCAAATCTGAGTAGAGATAAGAGGAGGCAAAGGTCTGTAAACCTGTTAATCATCATGGGTTTAAGAGAGTACCTGCTTTACAGCTTTTAAGATACATTTTCTCCCCTCAAAATTTCTGTCAGCATCGTATTTCTTCTGGTAATCCTATTGTTCCGCAGAGCTGTTTCAACTGCTTGCAGATTCCCAACTAAGACGACAATTTCTTTGGCACGGCTTACCCCGGTATATAAGAGATTTCTCTGTAACATTATATAATGCTGCATCAGTATCGGAATAACAACTACAGGAAATTCCGAACCTTGCGACTTATGAATACTAATAGCGTAAGAATGAGTTATCTGATCAATTTCATAAAACTCATACTCAACAATCCGGTTATCATAAAGAATCTTGATAATCTGGTTTTCTCTGTCTATTTCCTCTATTGATCCCAGGTCGCCATTAAACACTTCCTTCTCATAGTTATTCTTGAGCTGGATGATTCGGTCGGCTTCACGATATATCTTCTCACCGGTTGTTATCTCTGTTTTGCGGGCAGAATGAGGATTCAGAACATTTTGTAACTGCCGGTTTAATGCTGATATCCCCGCTTCTCCTTTGTGAAGAGGAGCTAAAACCTGAATTTTTCCTGCTTTATCATGTCCGAAAGTGCGGGGTATCCTCTCTTTTACCAGCTCCACGATAAGAGCGGTTGCTTTGGCAGGAGTTTCAGCATTAAAAAAGAAAAAATCTCCCCGGTTTTTGGAAAACAGAGGTATTATGCCCTCTCGTATCCGGTGAGTATTAGTAATGATAGAGCTATCATTTTTTTGGCGAAAGATTTCGTTTAATCTTACTGTCGGGATTTGGTTGCTTGCTATCAGATCGTTCAGTACATAACCGGCACCGACACTCGGAAGCTGATCAATATCTCCGATCAGAATGAGATGAGTATCATGTCTGACTGCTTTCAAGAAATGGTTGAAAATTAGAAGATCAAGCATAGAGGCTTCATCCATGATGATCAAGGAAGCATCTAAGGGATTGTCTTCATTTCTCCTGAAACGGAGTTCATTTTGCCAGGAAAACTCCAATAAGCGGTGGATCGTCTGAGCCGGTTGACCGGTTACTTCACTTAGTCTTTTGGCGGCTCTACCGGTGGGAGCGGTGAGGAGAAATTTATACTTTTTAGCTTCCAGGATGGTGGTCAAAGCTTTGGTAATAGTGCTTTTTCCCGTACCGGGACCACCGGTCAGAATAGTTACTTTGTTGGCTAAACAGGCAGTTACACCCTGCATTTGCTTTGGCGAGTATTGAATATTGTGTTTTTCAAAAAGCCAGGAGAACACTACCTTCCAGTCAACATTGCGAAAATAGGAAAGTCCGGCCTCTTTGCTTCTTAATATCCTGAGCAGTTTTTCTGCTGCCTGGATTTCCGCATAGTAATACAAGGGATGATAAACAGCATCTTTGCGGGAAAGGAGGGCTTTTCTGGCGAGCATTTGCCGGAGCACATTTTCTATCAGTATGTGATCCACCCCAAGCAATTCGGCACAATCAGACAAGATATCTTTTTCAGGGGCATAACAATGTCCTTCATCGGCAAATTGTCTGAGCAGATAGTGCAGGGCAGATTCAATCCGGGGAAGTGAGGTTCTTTCAATACCTAAACTGGCTGCAATGCTATCGGCAGTTTTGAATCCGATACCGTAGATATCTTCCGTTAAGCGGTAGGGATTAGTCCGCAGAACCTGAAAAGCTTCGTCTCCGTATGTTTTATAGATTTTTAAAGCCAGAGCTGTTTTTAAGTTATACTTTTGGAGGAAGAGCATGATATTCTTGATACCCTTCTTCTCAGCCCAGCCGTCCTCGATGATCTTTCTCTTTGTTTTGCCGATACCTTCGACCGTTTCAAGTTTTTCCGGCTCGTTTTCGATAATATCCAAAGATCTATCCCCAAACGTTTCAACGATCTTCCCAGCTGTTTTGGGTCCTATACCTTTAATCAAACTGCTGCTTAAAAATTTACATATCCCGTCTTTGGTAACCGGCTGTTCTACCTGATAAGATTTCAGGCGAAACTGTTGTCCGTATTCCGGATGAAATATCCAGTCGCCCCTAAGGATAAGCTTTTCTCCGATATCAACTCCGATGAGGATTCCGGTAGCAACAATTTCACGGATACTATCAAAAGGTTTGATCCTGATAATGGAATAACCGTTTTCTTCGTTCCGGAAAACAAAGTGTTCGAGAATACCCTCGATGGAATCTTCAAACTTTTTCTTCTCTGACATATCTCATTCAGGCTTATCTTGTGCCTTTGCTAATAGATATTGGTTAATGACCCGGCAGCCTTTCTCCTTTATTAGAAATTATCTGATTACCGTAAATTTTCCGCTGACCGACGTCTCATCCGTTTGGTAACGATAGAAATAGATCCCCGATGCTAATTTACTTTCTTGATACCCCTGAAGAATGATATCTCTGACAAGAAAGCCAGCCACCTCTTCTTTTCGCTTCTCTTCCTTTATTTTTCTTCCTCTGATATCATATATCTGAAGCCTGCTATTGGTCTTTACCGGATGAAATACTGCAAAGGAGATTATCCCGGAATGGCGTTGTTTATCTGTCAGGAATATGGGATTAGGGAAGACCCGGCAGGAGAGTTCATCCTGAACAATATCTGTCTGCTCTCCGGTTGCAGTATAGATTTCATATTCTGCTACAGCTACCGGGCTCGGTGTCCAGTGTTCCTTGTAACCCCTTGCAGAAATAACAGTCGTTGTTTCGATAAAAATGGGCTGACTATAGACTGGAGAGTTTTCATCAGGATCACTGCCATCAAGGGTATATTTAATTATAGCATCTTCGGTTTCTACAAGGATCGAGACTAAAACAGAACCTTCATAAGCACCGGCTGGCGGTGAAAAAATCGGGGTAGTTACCGTACCGGTAATATTGAGCAGGCAACCGGAAGCATAACCGCCATCATTCGAGACTGCAAAGATAGTAACCAAACCGGTATCAAGGGCTGTAACAAATCCTGTTTCATCTACAAAAGCCAGGCTTTCATTTCCGGAATACCAATAATAGTCTTCATTGTCAGCTTCTTCCGGAGTAACACTGGCTGATAACTGATATGTTGTACCTGTCTGTAGAAGGAGTGAATCAGGCTCGACTTCTATACCATTAACCGAAACAAGATCAAAAGAGACTAACCCTCCTTCTGTGCCGATCCACTTCCTTTGCCCACCCTCTATGGTAACTGCATTGATGCTGTTGTTCGATAATCCTGAATTTGCCTGATCATACAATGATATGACAGTATTGTTTCTTCTCAATAAACCGCTGTTTGCTGTACCAAACCAGACAATACCATTTTCTTTGGAAGCTACTGCTTTAATGTGGTTCTCCGGAAGGAGAGAGTTGTTTTGATGATAGATTGTCCAAAGCGAACCGTCTAACTGAGCAAGTCCTCCGTTGTTTGTGCCGATATAGATACGGTTCAAAAGATCACTTGCCAGCGAACGGGTATTATTGTCGGGGAGCGGGGAATTTCCGGTATTGAAAACTGTCCAGTCAGTACCATTGAAGCTGGCTGCACCGAAATTAGTTCCAATCCAAAGTAAATCATTGCTGTCAATATGGAGGGTGTAGATGAAATTATTGGGCAGCTCAGAATTACCTGAAGTATAAACCTGCCAATCAGTTCCGTTAAAACTTGCTAAACCACCTCCACCCAGGGTTCCGATCCAAACGGTATTATTCTCATCTATTGCAATGGCTGATACAACATTGCGGGGTAGAGGGGAATTATTCATATCGTAAACTGTCCATCCCCGCCACGATCCGGTGGAATTCTGTCCGTTACTTATTCCGTCATAAACCGCCAAACCGCTGTTGGTTCCAATCCAGATACTACCCATGTCGTCTATCGCCAAACAACGGATAGTATTATTCGGCAACTCCGAATTCATTGTTGTGTAAATAGTCCAGTCCGTTTCGTCAAAACGAGCTAATCCCCCGGAAGTACCTATCCATTTAATGCCATTGTCAGCAATTGCTAAAGAGAGAACACTGTTTGAGGGTAAGTCTGAATCAGCTGTTGTATAGGTCTGCCAGAGTTCTCCCTTTAGGGGTGTAGATGTCAGTAAGAAAAGGGTAACCATTAGCAGAAAAAAACCATTGAAGGCAGAGGGATAGTGATTTTTCGCTGATGATTGGATCTTTGTCATCGGCATAATCTTCCATAACCTCCTAATAGTGTTATCATTATTAACTCTCATTGATACAGCAGCCTCATAGCTTAATTGCTCAACTGCTTTTTTTAATGAAGTTATGAGAATAGAATGTCAAGCTATTATTCAGAGTGACTTTTGATTATAAGTTCTGGGAGATCTGTACTACATTACCAATATGCAGAGTGATTACCAGTATTAAACAGGGAAAATGGTGGGCCCAAGAGGAGTCGAACCTCTGACCGCCCGGTTATGAGCCGGGAGCTCTACCAACTGAGCTATAGGCCCCAAGAGTTAATAACAAGAACGAAAACGGAACTCTCGCTATTTTTGTCAAGGATAAACGGCTCAAGTCACAGCAAACAACAGCACTGATCGCCGTAACTACTAACAGGAGAGACTGCGTTGTTATCTGTCGTGCGGAATGACAATACAATTTTTCAGTTTATACAGAAAAAAAGGACGCAGCCAAGGGACTAAACAATCTTATAAGTCAGGGATATAAAGATGCTATTTGATGTTGTAATTATTTATGATCTTCATAAAGCCTTCGCTGCGGGTAGGATGTTTCAGCTTCCTTAGAGCTTTGTCTTCTATCTGTCTGATACGTTCCCGGGTAACATTAAAAATGTTTCCTACTTCTTCCAGGGTGCGGTGATAACCGTCATCAATACCGAAACGAAGTCTAATAACTCTCTCTTCCCGGGGGGTTAAGGTTCTGAGGACCTCATCAACGACTTTACTTAAGATAGAGCGTTCTGCCATTCTTTCGGGAGAAATCGTACTCTTGTCTTCGATAAAATCTCCCAGGATACTATCTTCACTGTCACTACCGATAGGTTTATCAAGGGAGACCGGTTCTTTAGAGATAGCCATTATGCTCTTGATCTTTTCAATAGGCATATCGAGAACTTCAGCTAACTCTTCCGGATAAGGCTCTCTACCGAGTTTTTGCATTAGCCTTCTACTGGTACGGTTCAGCTTATTAATAGACTCGATCATATGAACAGGGATTCTGATTGTTCTGGCCTGATCGGCGATTGCTCTGGTGATAGCTTGTCTTATCCACCAAGTAGCGTAAGTACTGAATTTGTAGCCTTTCCGGTAGTCGTACTTATCAACAGCTTTCATCAATCCGGTATTCCCTTCCTGAATGAGATCGAGGAAATCCAAACCTCGATTGTTATATCTTTTTGCGATACTGACAACAAGCCGGACATTTGCTTCGATAAGATCATTTTGAGCACGTTCTTTCATCCTGGAACCTCTTTCGATCTCATCAAGGATAAAAATCATCTCATTAGCTGTAAGTCTTGTTTCCAATTCGACACGGCGGATTTTTCTTTTGGCATTCTTGATTTTTCTAAGGGTTTCGATAAAGAGGTTAGGATCGACCCCTGTTTCTTTCTTTACCTCCTCCATGTCTTCTTCAGATTTCTTTGCTCTTCGTCCATAAGTACATATTTCATCTATAGAGAATTTCCTGATGCGTGAAAGATTGTTGATTGCTTTCATGCTCTCTTTTATTCTTCCGACCAGACTTCGCATTCGATAAACCATTCTCTTGATCAGTTTATCATTAAAAGAGTAGCTGAAGAGGATCTCACGCAACTTTTCCCGGTAGCCATCGAGCTGCAGCTGAATGTCGGGAGGGATATCTAATTCAGTGTCAATATTATCGATAATTTCACCGATCTGGTCAAAAAGATGGTCAATAGAAGCCAATAATTTATCAAATTCTTCTACTAACTTTTCTTCCTGAGCTTTTTCCAGACAGGTGCCATACTCTATCTTAAATATCTGATCGATGCGGACTCTTTTCTCATGGTAACGATGATGGAAATTGTGTAATTCCCTGAGAGTGCTGCCGGAGATAAATATATTCTGATTGATCATCCTTTGAGCGCTTTCGATCTTCTTCGCCAGACGAACTTCTCCCTCTCTGTCCAAGAGGGGGACTCTGCCCATTTCTCGCAGATACATTCTGACCGGGTCGTCGTAGTATCTCTTATTCTTGAATTTTTTGACTTCTACCTCTTTCTTCGCTCCTCCACCCCTGGCGAACCTTTTTTGGGTTTCATCGACGATCTCGATGCCCTGATCGTTTATATCGGTAATCAGATCATCGATACGCTCCAGGAATAAAGCACTGAGTGGTATAATGTCATTGATCTGTTTATAAGTCAATGTCTTGCTCTCATGGGCTACAGCAAGTAGTTTTTCCAAACATTCCTTATAACTTAACATGAATGCTCCTTTATGGTCTTTTTATGGTATAACCTTGTGCGATAAGTTCCGTATCTTTTCCAGCAGTTCCTTTTTTCGGCTAATTATTGTCGATTGATTTTCTTCTTCCGAGAGATATCTGTCCAGATTTCTTAACTCATTCTTGAATTTTCGTATTTTGAGATCACAGATAATCTCCTGGTAAGAGACAGGCGGTATGTCTGCTAATGATAATTCACTTATTATCTTCACTTGCATGGAATCATTTTCCTCTAATTCTGCTAAAAGAGATGCAATTCTATCATTATCGATAATATAACCTAAGGAGGTCAATGATTCAAAAACTTTTTTATAGGTTTCCTGAAAAAAATAGCCGGAATCGATATCCTGCAGTTCCTTGGGATCTTCAATCAAACCATTAATCAGATAGATTAGAAATGTTTTTTCTTCATTATGCTTTAACGATGGATTGGATACAGTTTTATAAACTTGAGTTTCTTTTCTGCTTGTTCTTCTTGTTCTAATTCTCTTGCTCAAGGCTGAGACGGAGACACTAAAGATATTGGCGGTTTCCTTCAAAAGTAGTTCTCTGTTGAGTTCATCGGTAATATCATTGGCAATTTCCAGTATCGTTTCCAGTTTTCCTTTTTGATTAAGTGCCAGATTAGAACTGTGATAGAGATATTCAGTTAAAGTTCTGGCTTTAGCGATCAGTTCCCTAAACTCCTCTTTACTGTGATTTTTAAAGAAATTGTCTGCATCTTCACCCTCAGGAAGTGAAATGATCCTGGGATTTGCTCCGGAAATGATGATATTACCGGCAGCTTTAACAGCAGCTTTACGTCCGGCAGTATCAGCATCAAAAAGAAGGTAGATGTTTGACGAATAGCGATTCAATAATTTTATCTGATCGTCGGTAAAGGCAGTTCCCAGTGTGGCGACAGAGTTGCCAAATCCCTCTTCAAATAGCCGGAGAAAATCAGTATAGCCTTCAGTTACCAGGGCATAATCTAGTTTTCTGATCTCGTTTTTTGTCAGATAAAAGCCGTATAGTTCTTTTCCTTTTGTATAGAGGTCGGTAGTCGGGGAATTAACATACTTGGCAATCTTAGAAGAATCAGAGAGCAGTCTTGCCCCGAAAGCTACTACATTACCGTTTGCTGAATGAATAGGGAAAATGAGTCTATCACGGAAAAGATCAAGATTTCCTCTCAGAGTATGAGTAAAGAGACCAGAGTTTTCAAGCAGGTTTTTATTAATTTCACATTTCAAGAGATAGTTGTGAAGAGCAGCAGAGCTATTCAGGGCATAACCGAGTTCGAATTTCCGGCAGGTAGCAGCAGAGATACCTCTGCTTTCAAGATATCTTAAGACATGTTCACCAAAGCGGTTGAGATTCTCTTTATAGTGATCTTTAGCTAATTCATATACCTTGAGGAGAAGATTTTGGCGTGATTCTTTTTTCTTTTGTGTCTTATCCTTTGATTTTAGCTGTATGCCGCCCCTGGCTGCTAATTTTTCCAATGCTTCGAAAAAGGTAATATTCTCGATTTCTTTAACGAAATGGATTACATTCCCACCTTTACCACAGCCGAAGCATTTGAAGATTTGTTTTTTATCACTTACCACAAAAGAAGGGGTTTTCTCGTCATGGAAAGGGCAGCAGGCTTTGAAGTTTGTTCCCGCTTTTTTCAACGGAAGATATTGTTCGACAATATTCACAATGTCATTGCTTTCGATGATCTGATCTATAAGGCGCTGATCAAGCATATAATATTCCTCGTTTATCTGATAACAACAACAGTAACTCCGTCCCCTCCGGCTTCCGGAGCCGGAGAATAGAATTCTTTGACCTTTTCCACACCTTTCAGATATTTTCGTATCTTATTTCTTAAGGCACCCGTACCTTTTCCGTGAACAATGCGGAGTTTATTAAGACCTGCCAGGTAACCTTCATCCAGAAATGTTTCTACCAGAGGCAGGGCATCCTCGAAAGTCATACCGATTACTTTAATTTCCGTTTTAGCCTGATTTGAAGAGAGAACTTCCTTTCTGTCTCTGGTTATATAATCTCTCTTAACAGATTTCTGATAATAGAGATTATCAATATTCGTTACAAACAATATACCATTGAAATCAACTTTAACAGAATTTTTTTCGACTGCCGAAATTTCTCCGATTCCATCTAAGTCTCTTATCCAGACAATCTCTCCAATTTTTGGTTCTGTAACAGGGATTAGATCTTTAACACGGAGATCCATTTCTTCCTGACCCAGCTGAGAGTTAAGGGTTGAAACTTTTTTTAGGACCTGCTTTGCAGCTTTCTTTCTTTCGTCTCTTTCCAATTCTTTCAGCTTTGCTAATTCATTACCGAACTCTCTCTGGATATTAACAAGGAATTCACGGGAATCTTTTAACAACTCCTGTCTGGTATTCTTTTTTTCCTGCTCCATTAAAGAGAGCTTTTTATCATATTCGTTGATCTTCTGATTGAGAAGGTTTAGTTTCAGCTCATAATGAAATTTTGTTTGAGCAAGTTCATTCTTCTCGGATGAAATCCTGGCGAGTAAATCGGTTAGCTCTACATTAGTTTTACCGGTTAACTCTTTTGCCCGTTGCAGGACAGTTTCTTGTAAGCCCAAACCTTCAGCAATCTCCAGGGCAAAGCTGTTCCCCGGAAGTCCTGGTCGAAAACGATAAGTGGGAAGATGCTGTTCCGGATCAAATTGCATTGCTGCATTCTTACACCTCTCAGATTTCAGGGCGAACAGCTTTAACGGGGTAAAATGGGTGGTAATCACTCCGGTTACTTTCTTATCTACCAGAGTTTCTGTTATTGCCTGGGCAAGAGCAGCTCCCTGTTCGGGATCGGTAGCAGAACCTATCTCATCGATAAGAATAAGAGTTTTATCATTACCTGTTTCGAGCATTTGTTTGATATGTTGCAGATGAGCTGAAAATGTACTGAGTGAATCCTCTAATGATTGCTGATCCCCAATATCGGCAAGAATATCATGAAAAAGTCCGATCTCGGACCCGGAGGCAGCAGGAATGGTAAGCCCGCTCAAAGCCATTAGAGTCAACAAACCTATTGCTTTCAGGGTGACAGTTTTACCGCCGGTGTTGGGACCGGAAAGAATAAGAATATCATATTCTTCTCCTAAGGATAGGTCGAAAGGAATCACCTTTTGCCGGTCTTGCATGGCATGGAGTAATAACGGATGCCGGGCTTCTTTCAGTTTTATGACAGTATTTGAGGCAATTAAAGGTATTGTGCCTTCAATAAGATTACCTAAGCGGGCTGCCGCGAAGTAATAATCCAATTCACAAAGTATCGAATAGTCTTCCAGAATTTCATTTCGGTTGCTTTGAATGAGGGTCGTAAAATCTCTAAAGATCCTGTAGATTTCCTCTTTTTCTTCCTGGCGGAGTTGATGAATTTCATTATTCATTCCCACTGCTTCGTTCGGTTCCACAAAAATAGTAGATCTGCTTCCGGAATAACCGTGGATAATCCCCGGTACTGTTCCGATAGCCCCTTCCTTTATAGGGATAACATAACGATCATCACGTTGCGTAATGATCTTGTCTTGAATAGCTTTCTCTAAGGTCTTATCCTGAATTCTTTTGGTCAAGAGATTTAAAACATTCTGCCGGACACGGAATTGCCGTTTTCTTATCTCTTTTAATTCCGGTGAAGCTGTATCAAGTACTTCACCCTCGTCTGAGAATATCGATTCGTATCGTTTTGCCAAGAGAGGGAAGAAGGCTAATTTTTTAACTATTTTCGTATACTCGGGATAGTTAGTAAAACTAACCTCATCATTGTTAAGATCGTTGCTGAGCTCACCCGCTTTCTGTATAATCTTATAGATTTTCTTGAACTCCGGATATGAGTAAGTAAGGTGTTGATAATTGAAAAAGAGAGGTTTAATGTCCGTAACATCATGAAATTCGTAGTCACAGCAGCATAAGATCACACCCTGGATCTCAGCAACCACCTGATGTCTGTAACGGATCTGAGCTGGCTCTTTCAAGGGGGTTAAAGACTGGGCAAAACGTTTTCCTGAAACGGTATGGCAGAGATTAGCCAGAATTTTTTTAAGTTTATCAAATTCGAGTTGTTTATGAGAATCCATCAGGATATTGATCTAACTATCTTTTACTTAATTGTTACCAAATATTATGACTAAACGGGACGAGTGCCACGGGCTCTTTCGTAGCGTTGTTTTGTCGGTTTGCTTCCCGGAACCCCCTCTCGATATTTACTGATAATATCTTCAGCTATTATTTTTGCTGAAGTATAGAGTGTTGATCTGTTTCTTGATTCTCCCAGTAATGAAGCAACTGTAGAAACCTCCAGAATCATAACAATGATAATAACAATAGCGGATCCGAATAGAATATTAAAAACTCCCCCCAGAAGGCGGTCAAGCCATTTCATCCGGATAACGGTCATCAGATTTTGCAGCAGAGTAGATATTCCTTTTGCTAAAAGCATTATTACGAAAAAAATTACAACGTAACCTAATAATAGAGCCCAATTGGCTGAGATACCGAGTTTTAGGTGAATACCGTCTCTTATCAATACTCCGAATTGTCTGACCAGAATAATTACCAATACCATTCCTAATAACTGAAGGAAGGAGAGCAAGAAGCCTCTCTTGACCCCTAAATAAAAAAACAGAAAGATAACTAAGAGTAAAATAATGTCTAAATAGTTCATTATGACCTCCCGGTACTCTGCTCTTATTTCTCAGGATAACTCATCGACTAGATAAAGCGAACTAAGAATGTAAACTAAAAAAACCAGTTATCTAATAAGCTATAGTGATTATCCGGTGCAAAAAAAGGGAGTCAACTCCCTTTATTTTGCTTACTGCTAAGACTCTTGAGAAAACCAACCGATGATTAGTTCTCTTAATTACATTAATGATTCTGATTAAGTATTGTGTAGGCTCGACTTTATATCAAATCATGAATAACGCCGCATTTTGCGGGCAATCTTCATGGCTTTTCTTTTGGCTACATTACGTTTTCTTTTTCTCTCTTCGCTCGGTTTCTCATAAGCTTGATGTTTCTTGATATCAGAGAGAATAGCTGCCTTTTCACATTTCTTTTTGAACCTTTTCAAGGTTATCTCGAAAGGCTCTCCGTCGCGACTGTAAACTATCGGCACTAAATTTACCTCCTGAATTTTTTTCTTTAGTATGACAAAATCTGATAGTAAGGTTACGCTGTCAAGATAAAAGAATGAAAGGAGGCTTAAGGGCTGACGGAGAACAACGATACTTCTTGTTTAACCAAGATATCAACTCGGCGAGCAACTGAATTAAACAGTTGAAATAGCGTTTTTTTCTTGATCGTTTTTCATTGACTTATTAAAGAACGCTAAAATATTGGATGGATAAGAAAGGACTGGACATTAATTCCGGAACAGCTTATGATATAGTTACATTACTTTAACGTTTATACAGGAAATTTGTCACAAATGGAGGATTTGATGAAAAGGATGATACTAAGCGCTTTAAGCATGATACTGGCGGGTACTTTGATGTATGGCCAAACAATCAATATAGGATATATTGACTTAGAGAGAATAATGATGAGAAGCCGTGATACACAAGAAGCTCAATCAGTTTTTATGCAGGAATATGAGAGTTGGGAGCGTGAACTGTCTCGCATGGAAGAAGAGATCCAGAGATTACAGTCAGAATATGAGGCGAGGAAGCTTACTTTGACCGAATCGGGAAGGGTACAAGCCGAAGAGCGCATTCAAGACAAAATTAGCGAGCGTCGGCAGTATGTTGATAGTATATTCGGTGAGGGGGGATTAGCAATGCAGCGTAACGCTGAGTTGTTAGAGCCAATTATGGATAAATTGAGAGATGCTATTGAAAAAGTGGCGATAGAGTACAATTATTCAATTATATTTGATGCTGAAGGGGGAGGGATCCTTTATGCAAAACCAAATCTTGATGTAACGGATTTAGTTCTGCAAGATTTGGATGACCTTACAGAAGAGGGAGATTAGTTAAAGGCTATGAGAAGATTTCTTCATCGGTACAAGCCTGATGATTTAACGAGTGGTTTAGACGGCAAACTGATTATCCAAAATGAGATATTGTTAGATAATGTAGCCGAGTTGAAGGAGGCTATCAGTACTTCGGTCTGCTTTTATGAAAACACTAAGTTTCTTCAAGAATTAGCAATTCTCAACGCAGGTTTGGTTGTTGTTCCGTTAGATTTCGATATTAATCTTCTCCCGGAAACCAATCTATTCTTCTGCAAAAAACCCTATTTAACCTTGAATCTTATCGTAGCCAAATGGTTAGAACACGAAAAAGAAGTGAAGGAATCTTCTGTTCACCCAACAGCAATCATAGCCGACAGTGTTAAGTTAGGTTCCGGAGTTGTAATAGGTGAATATGTAGTTATCGGTAAGGGAACTCAAATTGAGAACAGATCAATAATCCTGGCTAATACCGTAATTGGTGAGGATGTGATGATCGGTCAGGATTGTCATATCTATCCTAATGTTACTATTTATGACCGAACGGAGTTGAGAGACAGGGTTATCTTGCATGCCGGCTGTGTGGTCGGTATGGATGGGTTCGGTTATTTGCAGAATGAAGGGAGGCATGAAAAGGTTCATCACATCGGAAAACTGATCATAGAAGATGATGTTGAAATAGGAGCTAATACCTGCATCGATAGAGCTACCTTTGGTACATCATTGATAGGAAAAGGTTCCAAAATTGACAATTTAGTTCAGATCGGTCATAATTGCAGATTAGGGAAGAATGTGATTCTTTGTTCTCAGGTAGGTTTGGCCGGGAATACAGTAATTGGAGACAATGTTTACTTAGGGGGACAGGTAGGTTCTGCCGGGCATTTGAAGATCAATGATGGGGCAATGATAGGTGCTCAATCAGGGGTGAGAGGCGATGTTCCTCCCGGGGCGAGATTTTTAGGAACTCCGGCAATCAATGCTTCATTACAGAAGCGGATCATAGTTGCTCTCAAGAGGTTACCCGAGATCCTGACTTTTTTTAATAAAGCCAAGAAAGATAAGCAAGCAGGAGAGGAGTAGATTTTTTTCTCTGCTTTCAAGAGACAGAAGTGGAAGTATAAATATCTAAAGATAAATTGAAACAGGATAAAGCATGAATGAAAAAGAGATGAAAAAAACAATCAAGGGATCTATCAGTTATACCGGGATTGGCCTACATACCGGAGAAATATCTACAGTAGTATTCAAGCCTGCAGATGAAAATGAAGGTATTGTTTTTATTCGGACCGATGTTGAAGGTCTGCCCATAATACCGGCTGATATTGATCATGTAATCGATATGTCAAGAGGAACGACCATCGGGGTTGATAATGCTTCAGTATCGACGACGGAACATCTTCTGGCAGCAATCAAGGGCTTAGATATTGACAATATCAGAATTGAAATCAACGGACCGGAAGTACCTGTTGCAGATGGCAGCTCGCTTGTATTCTATAATTTGCTGAAGAGAGTAGGTACGGTTAAACAAGAAGTAGAAAGAGAATATCTTGAGTTTGACGGTCCTATTTCATTTTCTGCCCCCCAAGAGAATGTTGATGTTGTTATAGTCCCTTCCAACGAATTGAAGATCACTTTTATGGTTGATTACAAACATAAATATCTCGGTACACAATATACCTGGTTCCCATCAATTGAGTATTTCGAGAAAGATTTTGCCCCTGCCCGAACATTTTGTTTTATCAGTGAGATCCTGGCTTTAAAGGATGCGGGGCTGATAAAAGGCGGGTCGCTCAACAATGCCTTGGTTATTGCTGATCCTGATATTACCGATGAAACGATGAAGGAATTGCAAGAACTTTTTGGTTATAAGGAGAGCATACCTATAGGTGATAATGGGATCGTCAACAACACACCTCTTCGTTTCTACAATGAATTTGTTCGCCATAAAGTCGTAGATCTTTTAGGAGATATTGCCTTGTTGGGGGTTCCGATTAAGGGGCATATTCTGGCAGCCAGATCAGGACATAAGACAAATGTCGAGTTGGTTAAGAAATTACGACAGATCTATAAAAAACAGAAACTGCAGAAAATTTACCAGGAGAAGCGAGTTAGTGAGTTAGTCTTTGATATCACAGCAATACAAAAGATATTACCACACCGCTATCCTTTCCTGCTCGTCGATAGAATTACTGAATTTGTCAGCAATGAGAAGATAGTGGGTATCAAGAATGTCACAATAAATGAGCCCTTTTTCCAGGGTCATTTTCCCGGTCATCCAATTATGCCGGGAGTATTGATTATCGAAGCAATGGCCCAAACCGGCGGGATAATGCTGCTTAATACCTGTGATAATCCTGACGACTATGTCGCTTACTTTGCAGCGATTGATAATGTTAAATTTCGCAAGCCGGTTGTGCCTGGAGATACCCTAAGGTTTGTCTTAACAGTAATAAATCTAAAGAAATCTTTGACAAAGATGCATGGAGATGCCTACGTCGGAGAGACAAAAGTATGTGAAGGTGATTTTTTAGCAAAAATTGTGAGAAAATGAGGATTTGATGACTGAAATTCATCCATCAGCAATTGTAGATAACAGAGCAAAGATCGGAGAGAATGTAAAAATTGGACCTTTTTCGATTATCGGTGCAAATGTAGAGATAGGTGACCATTGCGTTATTGAGTCAAATGTAAAAATTGAGGGTTGCACAACCATTGGGGAGAACAATCACTTTTATCATTCTTCGGTTATCGGCTCTGTTTGTCAGGATCTTAAATACAAAGGAGAACCGACAAGACTGGTAATTGGAAACAACAACAGGTTCAGGGAATTTGTCACAGTAAATTGCTCAGCAAACCTTGAAGAGGACACAACTATCGGTAACAATTGTTTTCTTATGGCTTATTGCCATATAGCCCATAATTGTCATCTTGGGGATAACATCATCATGGCTAACGTTTCAACTTTAGCTGGACACATAACGATAGAAGATAGTGTTACTATCGGTGGTTTGGTGGCAGTACATCAATTTGTCAGGATAGGTAAATTTGCTTTTATCGGAGGTCTGTCCGGAGTCAAGAAGGATGTACCTCCCTACACGCGGGGACAAGGGATGCCTTTTCGACCGATAGGTCTCAATACAGTAGGTTTACAACGAAGAGGATTCAGTTTAGAAGCTATTGACTCCATCAAACAGATTTATAAGATTATCTATCATACGAAATATAATGTTTCTCAAGCACTGGAAGTTGCCGATAAATTGAAAGACTTAACCCCCGAGCAGGAGTATTTTCTGGAATTTGTCAGGAACTCAGAGAGAGGGATCTGTAAATAGCCTTTTACAGCGTTAATCGGGTTTTTTAACTTCATCACACTATCTAAAGCAGAGTATTCTTGATTTCTTTTTAACTTACGCGTAAAAAGCGAGTTGAGAAGATAATTGATATTTTCGACGGCAGTCATTGAGATTACAAAATTCTAACTCCAGAGGTATAAATTATGAAGAGATATTTGATTGTTGGTGGAGTCGCAGGAGGAGCTTCTACTGCTGCCAGATTACGGCGAAATGATGAGGAAGCACAAATCATCATCTTTGAACGCGGGGAGTACATTTCCTATGCAAATTGCGGATTACCCTATTATATAGGTGGTGTTATTGAAGAGCGGGATAAACTGTTTGTTTCTTCGGCCGAGTTTTTTGCCAAGCGTTTCAGGATAGAGGTCAGAATCCGGAGTGAAGTTCTGGAGTTAGATAAGAAGAATAAAAAGATCACAATTTCAGACAAAGAGAAGGGAGAGGTTTATGATGAAACTTACGACAAACTCATTCTTTCTCCCGGAGCTAAACCTGTTCCACTCTCAATCCAGGGGAGTGATCAATCCGGTGTTTTCAGCCTCCGCACGGTTGAAGATACCGATATAATAAAAAAATTCATTGAGAAAGAGCGTCCTCAAAGAGGAATAGTTATCGGAGCAGGTTATATTGGTGTTGAGATGACCGAGAATTTGCAGGGGATTTGCAGGGTAGTTTCTCTTATTGAAATGAGTGACCGGATACTCCCCTTCTTTGATTTTGAAATCTCTTCAGCTTTAAGCAGACATATAAAAGCAAAAGGAGTAAATATTTACCTCAGGGAAAAGGTTATTGCTCTGGAAAAAAACTCTGAGGGAATCAGGGTGGTTTTAGCGAGCGGCAGGGTGTTAGAAGGAGATATAGTAATTTGTGCTGCCGGTGTTAAGCCTGATACTGAATGGCTGCAAGAGAGCGGGTTAGAGTTGAGCAGCAATGGAAGCATATTAGTTAATGAGTTTCTTCAGACCAATGATGAAGCTATCTATGCCGTCGGAGATGCTATTCAGGCTACTCACGGGATATTACAGCAGAAATTCAACGCCTATTTAGCAGGTCCGGCAAGCAAACAGGGCCGGATAGCAGCAGATAACATCAGTTATGGTAATAAAAAGAAGTGCCAGGCATTATTCGGCACTTCAATACTGAAAGTTTTTGATTTAACAGCGGGTTTTACCGGAGTATCGGAGCAGCAATTGAGAAATATTGACCGGACTGTTTTATCGGTGATGATCCATAGTGCCGATCATGCAGGATATTATCCCAATGCCTTACCAATATCCCTCAAACTTCTTTTTACTCCTGAAAAAGGGAGTATTCTGGGAGCACAGATAATTGGATACCAGGGAGTGGATAAAAGGATAGATATTGTATCTGCCTTTATGCAAAAAGGGGGCACTATTCAGGATTTGATTTTTTTTGAGCACTCTTATGCCCCGCCTTTTTCATCTGCCAGAGATCCTTTAACTCTTGCCGGTCAAGTTGCGGAGAATGTGTTGAACAAGAGGTTCAATATCATCAGCTGGGAAGATTTGAAGTCGGAAAAGTATAGAGATGTCCTGTTAGTTGATGTGCGGACAGAGGAGGAATATCAATGTTGCACAATACCCAACAGTATCAATATTCCTTTAGACGAACTGCGGAGGAGAATTGAAGAATTACCGAGAGACAGGAACATTGTTCTTTTTTGCCGGGTAGGATTAAGGGCTTATCTTGCCTGCCGGATTCTTATGCAGAAAGGCTACACCAAGGTTTTTAACCTTTCGGGAGGCTACAAAACATATCAATTTGTTTATTGCCGTAACAGAAGGGTAGATATCTATGCCGGAGAGAAAATCCATTCTGATGACCAGCTATACGAGGATTGCAAGAATATGTCATGTCCTTATACTTATTGATAAGAAGGAGGAAAGCCATGTCAGGAATTGTCTTTTACAAAACCGAGAAATTGCAGGAGATCGTACATTTTTACACAAACAGAATCGGATCTGAGGTTTGGCTTGATCAAGGAAAGTGTGTGATATTGAAACACGGCAATATGTTGTTTGGTTTCTGTGAAGGTGAAAAAGCGGATATCGATGGTATTCTAACCTTTTTCTATCGAACAACGACTGAGGTTGATGCCATCTATCGGAGGATAGAGAAAGATGCCGAACATTCTCCCCGAAAGAATGAGCGATTTCATATTTATCACTTTTTCGGGCTTGATCCGGAAGGGAGGAAGATTGAGTTTCAAACATTTCTCCACCGTCTGAAAGAATACTGGAGTGGAGAGCAGCTTCTTCTCTACAGGCGTAGTATCAGAGAGTTTGTTGCTGAAGATATCAGCGAGGAACTGTTATTGAAAGTATTTGAAGTATGTCGTTTTGCTCCTACTTCAAGGAATTCTCAATCCTACTATTATGTTGTAACCAAAGATCTAAAAAAGAAAGCAATATTAGCAGATATCCGTCAGCAGGCAAGTAAACCACTCGCTGCAGCACCATATGTTGTAGCGGTTTGCGTAGATTCTCAGAAAACGAAAAGAGCTGAACAGGATTGCTGTATTGCCGGTTACCATCTGCTATTAGCAGCTGCTCAATTCGGATTAGGAACTTGCTGGATAACCGATATGAACAGAGAAGAAGTAAAAAGAATACTGGAGATACCCGTTGCAGATCATATAGCTTGTCTTACGCCGCTTGGTTATCCTGCCTATGATTCTCTCGACAGTTCGGAAGAAGAATTGAGACAGGTTTCCAGGGCAATGATGTTGCCTCCAAGGAGGAAGGTTAAAGAGATATTCAGATTTGTCTGATCTTCTTCCCGAACGATTATCAGGTGATGAGTTAAGAGTTAAGATCAGGTTTTAAAAAAAATCATAAGTATAACGGTTTTCCAGGAGGGTATTACCCTCTTCATTCTCCCATGTTTCCCGCAGGATCATATCTGTTGAATCATACTCATAACTAAGAGTATGGACAAATTCATCATTCCGGTATTCAGTCTCTTCTATGAGTTTATTATCTTCATAGCGATAAAGTTTAGTAGTGGTTGAGTTATCGCGCAGATTAAATCTCTGTTCTTTTTTCAGATTCCCTTCTTCATCATAATAATACTGATGCCGGTTTGTTACCCGGTCTCTTCTGTCTTTCTGTACCAAATCCTTTAGCAGATCATCTTCGTAAGTATAGATATTGGTACCTTGCAATTGATCAAACCGGTTGTAGGTTTCCGACTTTATTTTTTTGTTGTCTTGATACGTGTATTCTGCTCGGGAGATGATATCATCAAACGGTGTCTTCCATTCTTCTTCAAAGAGGTTTCCTCTGTTATCATAGTGATAATAGTATCTGCTTTTTAAGATATCTCTTCCTTTATACCAGACAGTTCCGGTGTGAGAAGCGGTTTTCTCATCATATTCGAGAACTCTCCGGTTAACAACGACTCCGTTAGGATTCAGCCAAAGTTCGTCAACCAGTCTTCCCTCTTTGTCGTAGTGTTGAATTTGATTAATGACATCAGCATGCCACTTAGTTTGAGTCTTGATACCGAGTTCTTTTCTTCTGAGATTCTCTTCTTTTTCGGGAGATATAGCTGTTTCTCTTGTCCCGCACGAGACTAAAAAGAGCATGATAATGGCTGCACATAACATTTTTAAATGACTACACATTTTCTTCATAATAAACTCAGAGACAATCTGTTCCCCTTTTCATTTTTATTCCGTCTTTATAGAGGTAAACCTTTTCATTCTGATGATGTTTCGTAATTGTCGAGATAATTGTCGATAAAGTGACGGAGAGAAGCAAATTGATAATGCATTCTTGTCTCCGGATCAAAGCTCTCACTGCTGCAATCATGCAATTCAAGATGCAGATGTGAAGGTTTACCGCTATTTCTGATATTTCCGGTATAGCCAGTTAATCCGACAACCGTATCCCCGGTTACCAGTTCGCCGATTTCCACATAAACTTCATTAAGGTGGGCATAAAGGCTTTCTATCCCTTCAGGATAGAGAATGCGGACAATTTTTCCATACTCGACAGCAACAGAATCAACCCTTGTGTTACCGACTAATCCCGTTGTATAGATAACATGATCAGGATCATGGCTGACAGCGGTAACGAGACCGATGGGGAACAGAGGATAGACGGGGGTATCTTCAGGTACATAAAGATCTATTCCTTCATGGATACGTCTAAAATTACCGGTTCTTCTTCCGCTGCCGTAAAGGTCGGTATTTCTGTATTTGAGATATTTTTCCTTCAGTTCCTTAAGGTCATAACCATCAAGAAAAGGTGAGTGATGGAGGAAAGAGTGATCAATAAACTCCGGAGTTACAGCGGTTAAAGGAGTGCTATGGTTTAGGGCATTTTTTAAACTAATAGTCCCTTCTATCCAGTCGAAAATGGTAATGGCTTCCAATCGTTCAGTTAGAGCATTGATTTTGGCTGTCTGCAAAAAGATGATCGTAAGCAGGAGAACGAAGATGGAGATGTTAAGGATAAGCATTATTTTACTGGTATTATTTTTCATGATAAACCGTTCCTTCAATTTTCTCTGTTAGAGAATTAACAGGTCATTCTTACGTCAACCATAAAGTAAAGAAGTAGTATATTTCAGAGCATTATTCGTAGTCAATTTAGCTCTGTGAGATAGTAAAAAGAAACGCCCATGATAGAGGGTTTTGACACACAAGAGAATGATTATAATTCATTACATTCTTTCTTTTGGACTGCCAAAAGAAAGAATCAAAGAAAAGCTCTCCGGCCGCAACAAAACAGCTAAAAATCTTCTCGTAGCTGCTTTTTTCGACAAACTCCTCACTTCGTTCGTCAACCGAGGTGCTCTTTTCTTTGTGGCTGCGACCGAGCTCGGCGAAGCCAAACAGTGTCTTCGAAGCAGCTTCTCGTACGGTTTTATTAACGCTGTTTTTTGCAACGGCGGATATAAAAAACGGGTTATCCGATTTTATCGGTGAGTAATTTACCTCATGTCGAGATTATAATCACAAGAAAGGCACGGTTTTAGAACCGTGCCTTAATGGATCGTCTTTGATTAGATATCTCTTGATATCAAATTACAGACTATTGATTATTCGGTAGTCTCTGGACTATTACCTATTTAATCATAAGCATCTTACTGGTTATCATCTCTTTACCGGCAGTCATTCTGTAGAGATAAATTCCCGAAGAGGTTCGATTATTGTTATCATCAGTTCCGTTCCAAGTAACAGAATGGTTACCGGCAGCAGTAAATTCATTTACCAGTGTTTTCACCAACTGGCCTTTGATATTGAATACTTCGACTTTAACAAATGTATCTTTACCAATTGAATAGCGGATTCTTGTCTCCGGATTGAACGGATTCGGATAATTAGTTAAAGCGATAACTGGTACCGGGGTACTCAAATTTTCCTCAGATTCGAGATTAGTAGAACTAATGTTGAGCTGCAGATATATATGAAGATCCTGATTATCTCTGCTTCTTTCTGAGCCCCTTGTAGAAGAAGTAAGCTGGGGTACGAGAAGCTCATACAGGTCGATGATCATTTCATCTCTGGTCGGATCGACTATCTCTCCTGTCAACTGATTCGTCAGGGAGAATTGATAACCATCGGGTACATTGATCATCTCATCCAAAACTATAGTAACAAGATAATCATCAATTTCAACTCCCTGCTTTAATCCAGAAACATCCAGCAGAATGTCCCAACTCCAGTTATCATTAGCCAAAGATCTGGTGTCTCTTGTATATAGGCCGGGAGCATCATTCCAATCCCGGTTATCGATACCGAAGATCAAACTGTTGGTCATAACGAAAGGAGCCCGGGGCAATTTGGGTACATCATATCCGTCCAAGTCTTCTGAGGCATTAGCCCTGGCACTAACGACCGTTACATCTGTGTTGCTTTGATGATTAGCGCTTAAGGTAATGAGCCATTCGGTGTTATTATCTGAAGTATCCGAGTTATCATGGCTTCTTCTCTTCATACTGTTTCTGGTAACAGAGTTGTTTATCATAGCAGAGTTGTCTCGATCGAAAGAATCAGGATAACTAAATCTGATCTCACTATCCGGCTGGTTAGATTTGACAAAAAATCCTTCCCAGGGAGCAATTTGTGCATCTCCCTCTATCGGTAGATATTGATAGCCATTATAAACCGGATTGTAACGGTGAACATAGACAAAAGAGGCTTCACCATCATTTTCCCAGTCAATACCATTTCCCCAGGAGATAGGCTTGTCATAAGGATTGGCTAACAGATACCATCCGTTACTTGTGTTACCCTGACCTGGCAAACTGATCAGATAATCGTCCGTATCAATTAGTCCATAAACTTCGACAGTAGTAGGATCACCGTAATTTCTTACCCAATAACCCATCATCGGGAAAATATTTGAGGGGGCATGATAAGCGCCGTCAAAATTCAAGGCATAGTTACCTTGATCATTGATTGTAGCATCCGGTATCTGATTCATTTGGACAATCGAGGTATAGTAAGGATGAACAAAGAAGGGATCAAGATAATCTGAGAAAATCTCATGTGGAGTTGCCGGAGTATTGTCACCGTAGATCAAAGCCGGTATGCCGATCAGATTCCAACCGTTTCTCAGAGGGAAAGAATGGTAGGAGTTTGCTAAATGTTCGAATACAAATCCTAAAGCACCAATGTTTATTCCCTTGATCGGACTACGATATCTCAGGTGAAAATCACCATTCCAGGGATCAACAAACTTCGGATCTACATTAAGATTATTTGAACCGGGGTAGGTATCATTATTCTGACGACCGGCAAAATAGGAGATAAGGCAGTTAGAAACGGTGATATTGTTTTCAAAATCGATATCTATAGGGTTGAGCAAGCCATCAATTTCACCGTTTTCTACCCAGATTATATTGTTAGAATACATTATACCGGAAGAATTTCTTGCATAAAGACCAGTCTCATATCCCCAGACGGTATTGTTTATGATCGTGAGGTCATCAACCCCATTTAAGACTACGGCATTTCCGGAAACCCTGCTGCTTAAATGACCAATGATATAGATAATGATATTATCCAATAAGGTTACAGGGGCTTCGATCAAATGGATACCGACCGGCTCATCCGAGTGTAAGGGGCTTATTCTGTTCTTTATGACTAATTCCGAAAATGAAGTTGTCAAACGGGAAGGTTCTTCATCGTCAACAAGATATCTGATACCGACATGGTAGTTTTCGATTTGCAAACCGGAAAAATCAATATCACAGTAGTTATGGATCAGAACTGCTATATCTTGATTTGAGAAAACGTTTTCATTCTTGCTGATGAGAGAATTCGTTACAAATCCTTCTGCATCTTCTGCGACGATAGCCGGTATAGCATTGATAATGGTACAGTTATCAATCATGATACCATAGCTGTTACCGGTAAACCGTAAACCATTCCAACTACCATGAGTACCGGCAGAGTTGAATAATACCCCCTGAGCTTCTAATCCACCCCAGACAGTCAAACTTGTACCGGGATAGAAAACAACCTCAACTCCTTCTTCAATGTAAAGAATAGCATCAGCATTGACCATAATCTGTTCAGTGATGTAGTAAGGAGAATTGTCAAGAGTCCAGTATAATTCGGTAATGTCACCACCCGGAACAACTGTCCCTTCGATGTCTTGCCAGAATAAATAGGGATAGCCGTTATTTGCGTCAGCTTCACTTATCCAGAGATTAACGAAATCCCAATCAAGATAAGTATTAGCTGAGTGAGGATGAGTCATTTCATTGGTAGTTCGTCCTTCTCCCATAGCGCTAAGATCTATTTCTGATGTTTCGGTATTCCAGTAGTTGTTCGTGTCAGTGTATAAACCACCGATCGTTTTAACTCCAACCAGTCCACCGGCTTGATCAATTCCCTGGACAAAGCCTATAGAATAGCAATGTATTACGGAACCTTGATGATTATTGCCGATTAAACCACCAACATATTGGTTGCCGGTAACTTCACATCTGCTGTAACTATTATCAATCACAGAAAGATTGTTCTCTCCGAGTAATCCGCCGACAAAATCATTCCCGGTTACAATACCGGTACTGAAGCAGTTGGAGACGGAAGAATCGTTAACTAAACTACCTACTAAACTTCCAACATAATCCTTGCCGGTAATTTCACTATTGAATAAGCCGACATTGGTTATCGTTGAGTTATCAGCATATCCAAACAGACCAATGTGATCAGAGGAAGGACGATCGATAACCAGCCATTCAATCGAGTAATTCTGGCCATCAAAAGTACCGGTGAAAGGAGTGACGGGATTACCTATTGGTAACCAGCCCTCTCCCTCAAACCAGTGTTTTGTGGCGGAAGCGTCTATATCAGCTACTTGTATATAGTGATAGAGCCATCGATCAGAATCCTCAGCAATCCAATAAAGATGATTCAGGTTTTCGACGTGATAAGGATCTAATTCAGAGCCATCACCCCAAACAGGAGCTGAAGTTACAGGTGGGTCTTGTTGGAAGCGAGCAGTTATTGCTTTATTGCCATCCATCAAGATATCGGTACTGATATCATAGATTTCCAGCGCATCATTAATTATCCATTTTTCAAACTCCCAGCCCGGATAAGGGAAGGCCTCGATATTGACAGAAGTGCCGGCTAAGTAGATATGTTCACCTTCTACCGGAGATGTAATACCACTTCCCTGGATAGTAATTATTAAGGAGAACTCAGCAATTGTTGTGAAAGACCAGATCGGACAATCTTCTTCAGGATAATAATAGTCACTTTCCCGGATAATATTCTTCACTCCCGGTTCCATCAATAATTTCCTTTCTCCATTTTCACCCTGTATATAAGGAATGACCTGCCAATGATAAGCAGTATCATAATCTAAATTTTCGACGACAAAGACAGTATTATTACCTAAATCATTCATCTCGGGTTGTGCTTCTCCGGCAAGCCAATAACTAAATAGATATCCGTCGGGATTAGCGCCAGATGTAACCGGTTCCCATTCAAAAGTGAAATTTATTGGAATATCACTACCATTATCAGGCGGATAGATAAATGCTGCCGGCTTTGGTAAAAGGATAAAGTGTGGGGCAGCAGTCACGTTTTCAGTCATGGTAACATCAGTTTCAGCATCGAAGATCTCCACGCCGTTAACAACCCACTTAACGAAAGCCCAATCGGGATCGGGTTCGGCAAGGAGAGTAACGACAGTTCCGTCTTCCAGGATATCAACATAAGGTGTTACTATATCAATACCATCAACTTTTACCGCACCATTTCCTACGGGTTCATTGACCGTGAGAGTAAAGAGTTCTATGAAATGGGGAGTAGCTGTTACGTTTTCTGTCATTGTAACATCTGTTTCAGCATTGAAGATATCCACACCGTTAACAACCCACTTGACGAAAGCCCAGTCAGGTTCCGGTTCAGCAAGGAGAGTAACAATCGTTCCGTCTTCCAGTATATCGACATAAGGTGTTACTACCTCTACACCATCAACTTTAACCGCACCGTCTCCTACCGGATCATTGACCGTTAGCGTAAAGAGTTCTATTAAATGGGGAGTAGCTGTTACGTTTTCTGTCATGGTAACATCGATTTCAGCATCGAAGATATCCACGCCGTTAACAACCCACTTAACGAAAGCCCAATCGGGTTCTGGTTCAGCAAGGAGAGTAACAATCGTTCCGTCTTCCAGTATATCGACATAAGGTGTTACTACCTCTACACCATCAACTTTAACCGCACCCTCTCCTACCGGCTCATTGACTGTAAGAGTAAACAATTCAATAAAATGAGGTGCAGCTGTTACGTTTTCTGTCATTGTAACATCTGTTTCGGCATCAAAGATCTCCACGCCGTTAACAACCCACTTGACGAAAGCCCAGTCAGGTTCCGGTTCGGCAAGGAGAGTAACGATAGTTCCGTCTTCCAGTATATCGACATAAGGAGTAACTACCTCTACGTCATCGACTTTAACCGCACCGTCTCCGACAGGGTCGTTGACTGTAAGAGTAAAGAGTTCTATGAAATGGGGAGTGGCTGTCACGTTTTCTGTCATGGTAACATCGGTTTCGGCATCAAAGATCTCCACGCCGTTAACAACCCACTTAACGAAAGCCCAATCGGGTTCTGGTTCAGCAAGGAGAGTAACGACAGTTCCGTCTTCCAGTATATCAACATAAGGTGTTACTATATCAATACCATCGACTTTAACCGCACCCTCTCCTACCGGATCATTGACCGTAAGAGTAAAGAGTTCTATGAAATGGGGGGTAGCTGTTACGTTTTCTGTCATGGTAACATCAGTTTCGGCATCGAAGATCTCCACACCGTTAACAACCCACTTGACGAAAGCCCAGTCAGGGTCCGGTT
>CAYXFD010000009.1:0-36501 GCA_964464175.1 uncultured Candidatus Cloacimonadota bacterium
AAAAGTGGAGCACTTTTTAGTTCCGACATGGTGCACTTTTCAGTTCCGCCGACACCAGGGTTTGGAGTATATGACAATGCTCTTTGACACGCACTTTCAAGTCTTTGAACAGAATATCGATCAGCCGATTTTAAGAGTGCCAGGCAAGATCGGTATCCTTGTTGCTCAACGCGACAAGATGTCAATATAGACTTAATGACAACTGTTGTACTTTCACCTACCTGCTTAGCCCAAGAGATAAAACGATCAGCATCCCATTCCAGATATTTTTGATGTTGTTCGGGCATATGCTCAGGCAGTGTCTGATATTGTCCAGGATATCCAAATCTTCTTACATGAGAAGCTATTCTGCAAGAGTTATAGAAAATCTCTACTACCTTACTTGTAGCCCTTATATCAACTCGATGTTTAATGTATTCGTAAGGAACAGAATAATACATTTTATCAAAGCTGATGTGATAGTTAAATTGAACAGTTGCTTGAGCCCAAGTAGCCAGTTCATAAGGTTGTAACGGTAAAGGAATGAGCAAGTGTTGCTCTTCTTTCAGAAAAACACTTTTTCTGCTCCCTTCCTTCTTTTGAAACGGTTTTGTATTGAACTCCTCCAGCTTAACCTTTATTACAGTATTGAGCTCATGGAGAGAAAAAAAAGTATAGTTCCTCATTGCGGCAATAATCCATGTAGATATAACTCCAACTGTTGCTTCTGCACTCGGTTTGTCTTTGGGCTTTCTTACTCTAGCCGGAAGGACAACAGTATCGTAATATGAAGACATCTCAGCATATATCCTGTTAACAGTAGTGTCACGCCAAGATACGGTATCAACACCAGTCTTTAAATTATCAGGGATTAGTATTTTGGCAACTCCTTTAAAATAATTGAAACAGTTTATGTGAGCCTGTATCCAACTTTCCATTTTCATGGACAGAAAGGCTTCTACATAAGAATAGCCACTGTACGCGAGAGCTGCGACAAAGACATAGGCTTTTATAGGCTCTCCGGTAATGTTGTTTTTGATCACAGCGGTTTGGCCGGCCCAGTCAACCTCAAGCTTTTCTGCCGGTTTATGCTGAATACGCATTGTCGCCTTTGTCTTACAGGAATAATCATGATAATACTTACAAAACTGAGTGTACTTGTAAGGAATGCGATCACTATTTCTACAGCTTTCAGAGTACTCATGCCATAATAACGACAATGTCACACCGCTTTTAGCAAGTTCTTTGTGTACATGTGCGTAATCAGGCATCTGGTGCTTCCTAAGTTGGTCGTCTGCCGGAAAAAGCTTATCCTCTATCATCTGATTGGATAAACTATCAGGCAATGGCCACTCAATCTCCATTTCAACTGCTCTTTGCAGGACCTTCGATACGGTGTTTCGGGAACATGATAGACTTGATGCTATGCCTCTTCTGCTCACTCCCAAACTGTTTAATCGAAGAATTTCTCGATAGTTGGTCATTATATTGACCTCCATGTTTTATTTACACCTTAATGGTGCATATACCCATGGATTTAAATGACCCCAAAATGGCAAGGTGGCTCTGTCTAGCGAAAGAGGTGGCTCACTTTTTGCGTGAGGGTGGCTCAAAAACTCCGTACAAGTGGCTCTATTTGACCGTAGTATTCAGTATTAGTTGATCGATAGCACGAATCGCTTTATGCAGAGTGTGGGGAGCTGAAGAAATAATAAAGTGGTGCACTTTAAACTGCCAAAAGTGGTGCAGATTAAAATGCCGTTGACAGGCATCCTTGGTGACTTAACTGGTGCTGTGGCAGACGGCACAGATTTAGTCGAAGGAGCCGCTACATTAGGTATAGGTATTGCTGCTTCAAGATTGGTGCGATATGCGTTCAAGAAATTCAATCTAAAGGTGTTGATAAAATCAATACTCTTACTAGAAAAACAGCACCAAAAATGACTTTAGCAAAATTACTTGAAGCCGATGCACCTGTAGCTTTGCTTATTGGCCCTTATAGTGAAATGTTGAAAGAGGTATGATCCTATGCTTATCGGTGCAGGTATTAACACTATAAAGGGAGCCACAGATGCTATATTGAATAAAAATAGTCTGAAAATGCTTGAAAATATAAAAGAATCAGCTATTTTAGAACTCATTCCAGAAGAAAAGCATCTAACATCAAATATCTTGCTAAAATGTTTCCTTCGGCTGAAAAGTTACCAAGTAATCCGATATAAAATGGAGATACTGATGAAAATAAAAGAAATTGAAACGACAGACAGCGTCTCGTTGCGCCAGGCTGGAGGCAGTAATGATAGAATATCGTTGTCTTAGTGGTGTTTTTCATGTATAGACCTAAGAGAATAACATTAATCGGATGGTTCTTAATTATTTGGAACTCATTTCTCACTCTATCATACGTCCCTCAAGCATACTTTGGTTTAAGTATGTCATTTACTGATGCACTTATTCAAGCCATAAATCCCATTTACATATTTTTTATAATCATCGGTGTTGCTTTACTATTAAGAAAAAACTGGGCTAGGGTTTTGTATATTGTAGTAGCACCACTATTACTAACAATAGATTTTATTTTTGGATATTATCAAATGGGATTAGAAGGTGTATTAGATCTATTACCAGCATTAATTATTAGGACAATGATCGTATTAATGCTAGAATCCCATTGCTCCAAAAAGTGGTTCAAGAAAGATGATTATAAGACATTCTCTTACGCTGAAATCGTATGGATATTGGGAGAACAGTTTAGAGATATCAAAGGTACAACAGAATTAATAAGAGTACTAAAACCATTTTCAGCAGAAGAGGTATTACTAGATACAGCCGAGTTAGAAGAGATTAGAGTTCTCACAAATCACTTACCCTTCGTTGTTAAATTATTTTCTATTAAAGAAGAAGGAAAGCGTTTTGTTGAGGTGGAAGCTTACTTTACTAATTATGATGAGTTGGTAAATCTTCGTGTTCAATTGTTTTTCCCATCTCCAGAAGATAAGAAAGATGCTCGTAAATATTGGGAAAAAGAGCTTACCCCTTTCATTATTAATTCCTATAAGGAGCGTAATCTCAAAACGGATTACTTAATGCCTAACTCGATTTCATTTGAGTATGATAAGATTATAGCTGTTTCAAGACTTGTGCCAGATTTGCCATCAGTTTCATGCTGGTTCACGGACATAGAATATGCATTTTGATGTTTGACGAACGAGAGATGAAGCTATAGGATATTGAGCGGTATCAGTTGGTTAGGATGTTTGTTTATAAGTCTGTTCTTTGTACACTGGGTAACATCTCGCTTCTTTCTCTTTCATTTAGATTAAAATATTTAGCCAACTCTTCAATAATTTCCATTTTCTTGTACTGTTTCCCATCAGAAACGGTTTTCAATAAAGGCAGCATTATAGTCTGAAAGTCTGGCATCATATTTGCCTCCTTTTAATACAATTAAAATTTGTAGTCCATCTTATTGTCTATGTATTAATTCCAACTATTTCATGCAATTCTGTCAAGAAAAGTTATCTTCTGGTGGCGGTTTAGATCATAATAAACCCTACCCGTAGCAATCTCAGGCATATTATGATCAATCAGGAGAATAAACCTGTCGTTTTTTACCTTGCATATTCTAATGCCTTTACTTTAGTTGTTCCAGATTTTTAACTACTTAATAATCATTGGCAAATGTTGCACTCAGATCAAGGGAGGCTAAGAGAATTAAAGAGCACTCACTAAAATTAATAAATGCATAAGAAAAATAAAGGAGGATTGATATGAAGAACGTAATAGAAAGATTATTAGTCGCAGTTTTAACTATTGGAGCTTCCATAACTCTATTTTCATGTTCAGCAACTTCAAGACCATTAATAAGGACTACAAATACAATAGATATAACTGGAAAAGTTATGTTTCTGCCAATAATAGTAGACCTTGATGTTATCGAGACTAGAATTTCAGGTAGTGCCGCAAGGCAATTTAAAGGTCGCACGGCTAGAGAGTCTGACATTGAACTTGTTAAGCAGCTAGCTTTAACTAATGCTATTTTCACTTCAAAGTCAGATACATTGATTGAGCCAGTATATGTGATTGAAGTAGTTTCTCTTTCTCAAGAAGGGGTCACATTTGAGCCTAGATATGAAGTTAGGGTTAGTGTTAGCGGATTTCCGGGTAATTACAGTAATTTCAGGGTAATCAATGAAGAGGACATAAACTTATTACAAAAATCTTCAATCCTGACGCCATGATAATTCTCCTTTCTAAATTTCCATTCTGTAAAGGTAGGGCATGAGTATTGAGGCAGATAAAAAAGAAGATTGATAAGTCATCTCCTTTTATCAGGCTATGATGGTAAGAGAATGGTGGGCAATTAGCAGGCAAAGAGGTAGTTAATAGCGTCGGAGAAAGGCCTATTGCCGCACTGTAAAAAACTGCCTCACTATTGAGTATAACTGCATTGCCGGCATCTTTGGAATATTCACCTACCGATTTGGTAGGTAGTTTATCCTCTGATTCTAACCTCCGTGTCATTGCGTTGGTTGTGGCATATTCCAATATCTCCGCCACATCCCTTGCTACGAACCAAGGTTCGGTACCTCTCATCGCTATCCGGATTTTCTCTACTATATATAGCTATATAACGCGAGGCAAGATAGATCAGTTTGGCACGGTTGTCCGGATTTGGTACACAGTTTTGTGTATACGGTGTAGCATTTTTTACACGAAAAAGGCCAAAAAGTGGGTGTAGGTGTGTAGTGATTGCGCGTAAAGCGTGTAGTAAATGTGTATATCATGTGCAAATGGAGCACAGCAATATTAGTGATGTAACCCCCAATGACATCCGCTATTTATATGTCTGGCATTCAATAAGATAGAAGATTGCGGGGAAGATAATAATTGCTACAAACAGGATAGGAAACATGGTGGCTGGGTTGCCTGAGACGCGAAATACAGTAAAAATTAGCGAATATGCCCAACAGTCCCGATAGAAAAGGACCACAGTACCGGTAAAAATGAGATAGGGAGGCTCCTCGATTTGGTTGAGAAAATACCCCTTCTGACCGGAAGGCCTCTTAATCGTTCGTTTGACCGGCTCAATATGAGAGCGATTATTGAGCTGCCTCGTCCTTCTGACGGGATTTGCCAGCCTGGCCATTGATCTCTCAATAAACGGCGGTTTTGGTGGCTTCCTGTTGAAAGCCGTTGACAACTTACCGGAACATATTCCGCTGAAGTAGTAGTAATCTATCAAGCAAATGGAACATTGTATCGCATATTATAGTTTTTAATAAGACTAATTAGCCAACCATTTCTTGACAAATAGAGGACGAGTGCATTAGAAGGTCTTTAGATATTTGTACTTGAAAGTTAAGGCTATCTGATTCGCAGAAGAGAATGCGAGAAAGCAAATAGAAGGAGATGATATGAACCAGAACGGTAATCATATCGAAGCACGGCTTTGGGCTGCGGCAGATGAGTTGCGAGCAAATTCTAAACTGAAATCTTCCGAGTATTCTGTCCCTGTATTGGGTTTGATTTTTCTTCGGTTTGCTGATTATAAGTTCCAGGCAGCTTCTGAAGATGTTACCCGGGAACAAACCGGTCGCAGACAGATAAGCCCAGCAGACTATCAGGCAAGAGGTGTTCTTTATCTTCCCGAGGAGTCGAGGTTCTCTGAATTAATCAAACTCCCAGAAGGTAATGATGTGGGTAGAGCTATCAACGAGGCAATGCGGGCAGTTGAGAAAGACAATCCGGCTCTTAAAGAAATTCTGCCCAAAACCTATAATCGCTTCGATAATACCTTACTGATGGAACTGCTCAAGATAATGAACTCCATTCCTATGGATATCGAGGGAGATGCCTTCGGCAAGATCTATGAATACTTTCTCGGACATTTTGCCATGAGTGAAGGGCAGAAAGGTGGTGAATTCTTCACTCCGACACCTATAGTCAAGCTGATAGTAAATATAATCGAACCTTATAAAGGAAGAATATACGATCCTGCCTGTGGATCAGGGGGTATGTTTGTTCAAAGTGCCAGATTTGTTGAGGAGCATCGAAAATATAACGGTGGCAGCGTGCTGAGTGTATATGGCCAGGAGAGAGTTTCAGAGACGGTTAGATTAGCCAAAATGAACCTTGCCGTACATGGTCTTGGAGGGGATATCCGTCAGGGAAATGCCTATTATGAAGATTTGCATAGCTCTGTCAGTAAATTTGATTTTGTGATGGCAAATCCACCGTTCAACGTTGACAGAGTTGACAAAGAACGCTTAAAAGACGATAAACGTTTTCCTTTCGGACTTCCCAGAGCAGACAATGCCAATTATCTCTGGATACAGATATTTTACAGCACCCTAAACGACAAGGGCAGAGCCGGATTCGTTATGGCTAATTCTGCAGCCGATGCAAGAGGATCCGAACTCGAAATAAGAAAAAAGATGATTGAAGATGGAGCTGTAGATGTAATGGTTGCTGTCAGTTCCAATTTCTTCTACACAGTAACCCTACCCTGTACTCTTTGGTTTTTTGATAAGGCTAAGCGTAATGATGACAGACGGGATAAGGTACTCTTCATCGATGCCCGGCATTTATACCGTCAGATAGACCGAGCCCACAGAGAATGGACACCTGCCCAGATAGAGTTTCTGGCTAATATTGTCAGACTATATCGAGCTGAAGAAATGGAAGATCTGCACGATAGTTCAACCATGACGGAAGAGCATTTTCCTGAAGGACAATATCAAGATGTTGCCGGTCTCTGTAAGATAGCAACCATAGAGGAGATAGAACAGCAGGGTTGGAGCCTCAATCCGGGCAGATATGTCGGAGTTGCTGCCAGAGAAGAGGAAGACTTCGATTTCAAGGAGAGATTGGAAGAGCTGAACGAGGAGCTGGAAGTATTGAATACTGAAGCGAGAGAATTAGAAGATAGAATAGCTGAGAATGTGGCGAAGTTGCTGGAGAGTTGAATATGGCTGAGAATGGAATGAAAGGGGAAGTAACAGAAATATTCGCTAATGATTCTGTTCTGCTGAATGATCTGTGCCAAATGATCAAGGAGAGCCGGAATAGTGTCGCTGTAACAATCAACAGAACTATAACACTTCTCTACTGGCAAATCGGGCAGCGAATCAATCGCGAGGTATTGAAGGGACAAAGAGCCGTTTATGGTAAAAGAATTCTTGCCACAGTGTCGCAGCAATTAGTAGCGGAATTTGGTGAGGGATTCAGTTATACCGCATTAAGCAGAATGATCAAGTTTTACGAGTATTTTCAGGATGAGAAGATTGTTGCCACACTGTCGCAACAATTAAGCTGGTCGCACTTTCGCGAGTTACTCCCTCTAAATGAACCATTGAAAAGAGATTTCTATGCTGCTCTGTGCAGAATAGAGAATTGGAGTGTTCGTACCCTCAGAAAGAAGATTGCATCCATGCTTTATGAGCGGACTGCTTTATCTAAAAAACCGGAGAAATTGATCAAACAGGAGATTGAAAAACTCTCTAAAACTGACCAGTTGACTCCCGATTTAATTTTTCGAGACCCCTACTTTCTTGATTTCCTCGGGCTCAAAGACAGATACTTAGAGAAAGATTTGGAAGATGCTATCCTGCGTGAAATCGAAACGTTCATATTAGAAATAGGTGTAGGCTTTACTTTTGTTGCAAGACAAAAAAGGATGACTATTGATGATGAAGACTTTTACCTTGATCTTCTCTTTTTCCACAGAAGCCTTAGAAGGCTTGTAGCTATCGAGTTGAAACTCGATCATTTCAGACCTGAGTATAAAGGACAAATGGAGCTTTATCTGCGTTGGTTGGATAAATATGAACGACAACAACACGAAGAATCTCCCTTAGGGTTGATTCTTTGTAGCGGGAAAAGAGAGGAGCAGATTGAACTTTTAGAGCTGAGCAGTGCCGGAATTCATGTTGCAGAATATCTCATAGAATTGCCTTCAAAAAATCTCCTGCAAAAGAAACTTCACAGCGCTATAACGATAGCCCGTGAAAAGTATGAACAAAAATGAGACTGAACGATGTTTAGCGGACAACAAATAACAATGTCTGAGAGAAGTGAATTGGAAGAAAGAATAGCTGAGAACGTGGCGAAGTTGCTGGAATAAATTCATGTATGACAAAACTGTATTAAAATCAAAAATTCTCGCTGATATTTTATCTTTTAATAATGGGAAGTCAATTAAGCCTGGAGGTGTCGGAAGGTACCCCGTATATGGATCTAACGGTGTTATTGGTTTTGATGATAAATTTCAGGAACAAAATGCATTAATTATTGGTCGAGTGGGGGCATATTGTGGGTCTGTATATCACTGTAAGAGAAATTTTTGGGCATCTGACAACACGATAGTTGCTTACCCCAAAAGCGCAGACCAGGATATTGTATTTTTGTATTATTTATTGAAAGATACTAATCTAAACAGATGGGCAGGTGGTGCAGCACAGCCATTACTAACCCAAAGTGTTATAAAAAACATAAATGTAATTGTACCTCCCCTCACTATCCAGCGCAAAATCGCCTCAATCCTCTCAGCCTACGATGATCTGATAGAGAACAACCTGAAGCGGATAAAGATATTGGAGGAGATGGCACAGAATCTTTATCGGGAGTGGTTTGTGAAGTTCCGTTTCCCCGGGCATGAGAATGTCCGTTTTGTTGACTCTCCGCTGGGAAAGATACCCGAAGGGTGGGAAGTGGTAGAGTTAAGAGAAGTACTTGATGTAAAATATGGCAAGACTTTACCTAAACAAAAAATATTACAGTCTGGTCTATATCCAGTATATGGGGCGGGTGATGTTATTGGTTATTACAATAACGCGATACACAAAGAAAAATGTGTATTGGTAACTTCAAGAGGGAATGGTAGCGGGACGGTTTGGAGAACCAGAGAACCAGCATTTATAACAAATAATTCGTTAATCATTACCCCTAAAAGGTTTCTTAATCATTGGGACTATTCTTTCGCTTTTCTTGTATTAAAACACTCGAATGTCTACGGCGCAAGAACTGGATCAGCTCAACCTCAAGTTACAATTGAGAATCTAAATTATGTGAAAGTGATTGTTCCCGCGCAATTTTGTGTTAAAACTTTTTGCTCTATTGTTACACCATTGTATGAGTTTGTAGATTTAATAATAAGAAAGAACTCATCTCTTCGCAATACCCGCGACCTATTACTTCCAAAACTTATCTCCGGTGAGCTTGATGTATCGGCATTAGATATAAAAATTGAAGAGGAGGCCAATAATGAGTGAAACCGTATTTAATAAGGTTGACTATGATTTGGGAACTCTTATCAAGTATATAGGATTGGGCGAAATAGGACTGCCCGATATTCAGCGACCTTTTGTCTGGCCGAATGTTAAAGTTCGTGACCTTTTTGATTCCATGTATAAAGGTTATCCCGTAGGTTATCTTTTATTCTGGCAGAATGAGTTAGCGAAAAGATCGATAGGAGAAGTGAACAAGCAGAAACCGCCAAAACTGGTAATTGTGGATGGACAGCAGCGACTTACTTCCCTTTATGCCGTAGTAAAAAAGATTGCTGTCTTACGGAAAAATTTTGAGAGAGAATATATACAGATAGCCTTCAACCCGTTGGAAGAGAAGTTTGAAGTATATGATGCAGCCATCAAGCGAGATAAAGAATTTATACCGAATATTTCCATACTCTGGGATGAAGCTACTGATGTTTTTGAGGTAGTTGATAATTATCTTCAGGGATTAAAGACGACCCGGGAAGTAACAGACGATGAGGTCAAATCGATAAAAAAATCTATCAGCAAGTTACATGGGTTGTTAAGCTTTCCTTTTACAGCTCTCGAGCTTGTCTCAGATATTGATGAGGAGTCTGTCTCTGACGTGTTTGTCCGCATCAACAGTAAAGGAACTACCCTTAAACAGTCTGACTTCATATTGACTCTGATGTCAGTTTTCTGGGATGAAGGGCGGAAAGCTTTAGAGCAGTTCTGCTGTGATTCGCGTAAACCATCCAAAGGAAGACCTTCCCCCTTCAACTACTTTATCGAACCGTCTCCTGACCAGTTGTTAAGGGTAGGTGTTGGTGTTGCCTTTAAGCGAGCCCGTCTGCAATATGTCTATTCGATTCTGAGAGGTAAGGATCTGGAGACTGGTGAATTCAGTGAAGATCGCCGCATCCAACAGTTCGATGTGTTGAAAAATGCTCAGGACAGGGTTCTTAATCTACAGTATTGGCATGATTTCATGAAGTGCATACGTCAGGCAGGTTTTCTGGGCAATAAAATGATAAGTTCCCAGAATAATTTGCTGTTTTCCTATATACTTTATCTTATCGGTAGAACAGAGTATAAAGTACCCGAACTTGATCTGCGACGAGCCATTTCCCGCTGGTTTTTCATGTCGGCAGTGACGGGGCGTTTTACCGGTTCTCCTGAATCTGCAATGGAGTTCGATTTAGCGGGTTTGCGAATAGTGAAAACATCAGAAGAATTTGTAAAATATCTCAACAGAGTATGTGACTTGAGTATCTCCAGTGATTTCTGGGGCGTAACTCTGCAGAATCATCTGGCGACTTCATCACCGAGAAGTCCCTCACTTTTTGCATACTATGCTGCACTGGTCTTACTCGATGCCAAAGCACTCTTTTCCAGGATCAGGGTTGCCGAGTTGCTCGATCCATCCATTAACGCTACTTGTTCCGGAGTTGAGCGACATCATCTTTTCCCGAAGGAATATCTCAAAAATCTCGGTATAACATCTACCAGAGATACAAACCAGATAGCAAATTATGCTTTTATGGAGTGGTTTGATAACAGAAAGGTATCTGATAAAGCGCCGGCAGAGTATCTCCCTGAAATGAAGGATCGCTTCAAAGACAGTGATATGGAATTAGCAAAATTGTACAAGGTGCATGCCTTGCCGGAAGACTGGGAACAGATGGAGTACTGGGGATTTCTGGAGAAACGAAGAGAGTTAATGGCAAAGGTCATTTCTTTGGGTTATTCTACGCTTGTTTCCGAAGAGCAGGAGAGAGATTTGCTGCCTCAGGAATTAGACCTTGTTCAAATAATTGATTACGGGGAGTCAGAAGCGGTAGAGTTCAAATCCACTCTGAGTAAAAATCTGCATACCGGAATGAAAGATCCCCGGATAGAACTGGCTGCCTTGAAAACAATAGCGGCTTTTCTGAACACAAAGGGAGGAACTTTGATAATCGGGGTTTCCGACGATGGTAATCCGGTAGGTATCCGATCGGATGACTTCGAGAATGAAGACAAGATGGGACTACATCTGGTTAATATTGTTAAGTCGAGAATGAATGCCATAGCTATTACATACATGCACATTCACTTTGATGATTTAAATGATCATCGGGTAATGGTCGTAAAGTGTAAAAAATCGCCGGTACCTGTCTTTGTTAAGGATGGTATTATGGAACGATTTTATATCAGAACTGGAGCAGCAGCTTCAGAATTAACCCCCAGCCAGACGCAGGAATATATCAAACAAAGGTTTAAGGTATGACTCCCAAGGGATACACTGAAGATCTATTAGTCGAACAACCGGCAATATCTTTAATGCATGATCTCGGCTGGGAGACTTATAACGCCTTCGGTGAATTTGATCACGGTATGAGTACTCTGGGCAGAGAGTCCAGAGGAGATGTCGTCCTCAAGACGAAACTACGTGAGAAGTTGTTAGAATTGAATCCGGAGGTCCCACCTGAAGCAATCCATGAGGCGATAGCAGAGATATCTAAAGACCGCTCCCGAATGAGTATGGTTGCTGCCAATAGAGAAGTCTATAAATTGTTGAAAGATGGAGTACGGGTTCACGTTCTTGATGATCAGGGAGATGGAGAAAAGGTTGAGGTAGTCAAACTTATCGACTGGCTAAAACCAGCAAATAATGATTACCTGCTATGTTCGCAGTTTTGGGTAACAGGCGAAATGCATACGAGACGTGCAGATCTGGTAGGGTTCGTCAATGGCATTCCTCTGGTTTTGATGGAGCTTAAGGCAACCCACAAAAGATTGGAAACTGCCTTCAATGGTAATATCCGAGATTATAAAGATACTATTCCTCAGTTATTCTGGTATAATGCCTTCATCATTCTTTCTAACGGGAGTGAAAGTAAGGTCGGAAGTGTTACAGCCGGATGGGAGCATTACAGTGAATGGAAAAAGATTGGGAATGAGGAGGAGGAAGGGAGAGTATCTCTGGAAACGATGTTGCATGGTTTATGTAATTCCGATAGGCTGCTTGATATAGTAGAGAACTTCACGGTTTATCAGGAAGTAAAAGGCGGAACGATCAAGCTGACAGCCAAGAATCATCAATATTTAGGGGTGAATAATGCAATGATAGCGTTACAAAACATCAGAGAACGAGAGGGCAGGCTCGGAGTATTCTGGCACACTCAGGGAAGCGGAAAGAGCATATCTATGATGTTCTTTTCGCAGAAGGTATTACGCAAGATTCCGGGGAACTGGACCTTTGTTGTTGTAACAGACCGGCAAGAACTCGACGGACAGATCTATAAAAACTTCGTTTCAGCGGGTATAATAACAGAGAGACGAGCTCAAGCTGAAAGCAGTCTTCATCTACGTCAATTGTTAAGAGAAGATCATCGCTATGTCTTCACTCTAATCCATAAATTCAGGACTGAAAGAGGTGAGGTGCATCCTGTTCTTTCCGAAAGGAAAGATATTATCGTTATCACTGATGAAGCTCATAGGACTCAATATGATACCTTAGCCCTAAATATGAGAACTGCTCTGCCTAACGCTGCCTTCATAGCCTTTACCGGTACTCCTCTTATTGTAGGCGAAGAGAAGACCCGGCAGGTATTCGGTGATTATATAAGTGTTTATGATTTCCAGCAATCGGTAGCAGACAAATCAACGGTGCCCCTCTATTATGAGAATAGAATACCGGAATTGCAACTGGTTAATCTACACCTTAATGAGGATATGGAACGCCTGCTGGAAGAAGCGGAATTGAATGAGGAGCAGGAAAAAAAGCTGGAAAGAGAGTTTGCCCGTGAATATCATCTCATAACAAGAGAAGATAGATTGGAAGAGATAGCCAGAGATCTGGTCGAGCATTTCACAGGTAGAGGTTTTCAGGGCAAAGCGATGATGATCTGCATTGATAAGGCAACTGCTATAAGGATGTATGACAAGGTCAAGAAATACTGGTCAATGAAGATCGAAAGCTTGCAGAAAGAACTGATAGAAAATCCGGAACGTAGTGATTGGCTAGAAAGTGTCAAGAACCGGATGCTTAAGACCGATATGGCGGTAGTTATATCTCAGAGTCAAAACGAAGTAGATGAGCTGAGAAAAAAGGGTCTCGATATTCGCCCTCATCGAAAACGTATGGTGGATGAAGACCTTGAGACAAAGTTTAAAGACCCTGAGGATCCTTTCCGTCTCGTTTTTGTCTGTGCCATGTGGATGACCGGGTTTGATGTTCCGATCTGTTCAACTCTCTATCTCGATAAACCGATGAAAAATCATACTTTGATGCAAACCATAGCGAGAGCGAACAGAGTTTATCCGGGGAAGGTAAGTGGACTCATTGTAGATTATGTTGGAGTATTCCGTAATTTAGAGAAAGCATTGGCTATCTATGGGCCGAAAGGTCCCGGTATAGGGGGAGGAAGTCCGGTAGAGAGTAAAACCGTCTTGTTAGCAGCCCTGAAAGAGGCTCTAAGAGAAATTAGCGTTCTCTGCCTTGAGCATAAGGTAGATCTGGATGCAATACCAGAATTCGAAGGATTTGATCGTATTCGTATGCTTGATGAGGCAGTGGAAGCCCTGGTAGTTCCTGAAGTTGTGAAAAGACAATATCTTGATTTCGCTAACAAAGTATGCCGCTTGTACAAATCAGTACTTCCCGATCCGCAAGCCCATAGTTTTTCAGCAAAGGTAAACTTGATTAGGGTTATTGCTGAGAAGATAAGAAACTTAGTGCCGCCAGAAAACGATATCACAGATCTTATGGAGCAGGTTGAAGAGTTGCTCGATAGTTCCATTACCGGCAGTTTTATAAGAGAAGAGGACTCTGAGATAATAAACCTGAGTAATATTGATTTCGAGAAACTGAAAGAGAGATTTGACAGTGGCAGGAAGAGAACAATAAACGAGAGATTAAAAGGATCGGTTGCCCAGAAAGTGCTCTCAATGGTGAAAATGAACAGGACAAGAATGAATTTCCTGGAGAAGTTTCAGGAGATGATAGACGCTTATAATGCCGGAACACTCACGGCGGAAGAGTTCTTCCGCAAACTCGTTGATTTCGCCAGATGTCTTAACGATGAGGAGAAAAGAGCCTTAAGTGAAGAGTTGAGCGAAGAGGAGTTAGCTATCTTTGATTTGCTCACCAAACCGGAGATGAATCTAAGTCAAACCGAACGAGAAAGAGTAAAGAAGACAGCAAAAAGATTATTGGCTTCACTTAAGAGAGAAAAACTGGTGCTTGATTGGCGTAAAGATCAACAGAGACGTGCTGACGTTAGAGTGACAATAGAGAAGCTGCTTGACAGAGGTTTACCTGAAAGATATACACCTGAGTTATTTCGAGGGAAGGCAGAGATGATTTTTCAGCATATCTTCGATTCTTACTACGGAGAAGGAAAGAGTGTGTATGGAACAGCATCATAATTTTATGATTATTTTATTAGTAAGGCTATAGATTGGCCAATTGTATTCAGGGAATTGATGTATTTATTACAAGGAGGAATCTGATGGAATTGTTAATAGGCATTTTCTTGTTCATATGGTTTATTGGTATTGGACTGGAGATATCAGCAATCAAGCAAGTTCTCAAGAAGATAAACAAGACGCTCGAAAAGATAGAAAAGAATACCTGTGAATACTCAGACACATCTAAACGGTGAGGGTCGTTATTTTACTAATGACTCCTTATTAATCATCCCCAAAAACCGCCATCTTATCTATCGCCTTATCCTTCGTAGCTCCAACTTTTTCTACGTATTGCAGTGTCGTCTTCACTTCGTTGTGTCCCATCAGTTTCATCACCGAGAATACATCTACTCCGCTTTCTATGAGCATACAACCGAAGGTATGACGGGAACAGTGGAAGGTCAGGTCTTTATCTATTCCTGCGTCTTTGAACCATTTCTTGAGCCGATTTGAGGTTTTGCCACCGGTAGGAATTTTAAACACATTCCCATCGTGTCTGATCTTCTTCTGCTCTTTAAGTATAGCCTCTGCGTTAAGGTGTAACTTCATTTCAATCTCTTTCCTGGTCTTCAGCATGATGATCTTAAGCCGGTTATTCTTGATGTCTGAGTACTTGAGGTTCGTCAGATCGGAGAATCTGAGCCCGGTGAAGCAAGCGAAGAGAAACCCGTTCTTGAGTTCCGGGTAAGCACAGTCTGTATTCATTAAGACTTTAACCTCTTCGACAGATAGACGGTTAATAGACTTCTTCTCATACTTTATGCTTATACCTTTCGCTGGATTAGTAAGGAGATGTCCATGCTTTACGGCTTGATTGAGCGTAGCCTTAAAGGTGACGAAGTAGTGTAGTGCCGTGTAAGGTATGATGTCCAGAGAGAGGAGATAGTCCCGGTACCCTTCGCATAGTTTGATATCTACATTTCTGATATCGAGCTTGTTTTTCCCAAGGAATCTTGAGAAGTGATCGTAGGATATTCTGTAATTGGTATCATCACTCTTCTTTTCGCTGTATTCTCTAAACAAATGCAAGAAATCTGTGCTATTGTTCGGTGACATAATTCCGGTGATATTTTGCTGGGCTTCCAAATCTGCCTTATCTCTAGCTAAAAGAGCAATCTTCATTGTATTCTTATCGGTGATTGCAGTATCTTTTCTGCCTATTATGCTTAACTTCAGGTATTTTTTAACTCTCTTGCCACCAGGGTGCGAGTAGTCCAAGTACAATTGATAGGGTTTATCACTGCCGGATTGCTTGGCCCTTAGCTTTACTTTTCTACCCTTATTAAGTTCATTTAGTTTTAATAGGACATTTGGTACATCTTTCATATCGGATCAACCTTTCCGTAATTTATCATATTCTTTTTATGCACTAATCGAACTCAGGGGACAAATAGGGGACAAAATTGTCAATAAAAAATCGAAGATAAGCAAACAAAATGAAAGATAATACAACGGCAATACCTTTCTAAATCCATTACTGTGAAAGGATCTATCGCTATAATGAGCTTATAGTCGCTTGCATGCGAAACAGTATTAAAACTGACTCTTAATCAGCGGGTCTAGGGTTCGAGTCCCTACGGGTGTACCATTTTTAATTATAGCAACTTACGCGATTATTGGACTTCAATAAAGGCTTCTGCCCAAGCGATCAAGCTTCCATATAACAACAACATATCCTATTCAAATGCCATGCAACATTTTATCCAGTTCTGACCGTTCTCTTTGGATGCCGGTAACCTTTTCCTGGTATAATTTGTCGCAACCTGATTCTGTAAGGGCATTTATCTGTATATCAAGGTACTGGCAGTAAGTTGATACTAACCGCAAAAAGCATTATGGACAGACTACTTCTATTCTAATCTCTTAGTCTTGCTAACTCTTGTCTTCCTTTATTAGTGAGACGGTATCTCTGCTCCGGACTCCTGGGCCTATCCGGTATTGTTAGTTCAATAAATTCTTTTCTTAGTAGCGGTTTTAGTACTCTATCTCTGAATTTTGTCCGATTTTGTCTCTGGGCAAGTTGCATCAGTTCCATTATCCCTTTTACTTTATCGCAATGATAAAGAATTTGGGCTTGTTCGGAGCTTAGACCCAGCTTGGTCCCAACATAGTCCCAAGATGGTCATGCTTTCTTCTCAAACTATATTTCTTGGGTTAATTTATACAAGGAAAAACAACCGAAATGTAGCAGAAACTCTGATTCCGCAAGGCACTGATCAATGAATAGATAAGAAAATCAGCACTTCTCAAAAACCGGGAATCCCGCTTCTCAATATAAGCCGTTCTAAAAGAACCGATCCTATTCTCTGTCTATGTCTATCAGGGTATAGTTCTTGTTCCCGAGCCCCAGTTCGTGAGCATAACTTATCTGCCGTTTCCCGCTCACAGAGTTTACCCGCAGGAAAGTATCTTCACAGTCGTGCTCTCTGTCTATCAGGTCGTGACTGGCAGCCTCGATGGCGACAATATCGGTCGAAGCGAGTATCCCTATATCGTCCATAAATGGTTTCGGGGCATTCGGTACACAGTCACAACTCCGGCTGATATTAGCAAGTACGTTGATATAGACCATCTTCCTTTCATTTGCCAAGACCTGAGCATACTCAACGAGCCGTTCCAGAAAAGCTTCCTGCCTGTTCTCGCTTTCAGGCTGGGAGAACACCCCTGCCGGACATACCGAAATGCACATCCCGCAAGCAATGCAATCGAGATGATTGATATTGACCGGTCTGATGGTAATGGCATTTTCGGGGCAGGCATAAACACAGATATCACACTCGATACACCTTGTTCCGTCGTAAATCGGATAATTCCCTTGATGCAGGAAACGTTTACCTTCTCTGGAAGCGAGACCCATCGAGACATTCTTGATCGCACCCCCGAAACCTGCACTTCCGTGCCCTTTAAAGTGAGAAAAGATCAGATAGCCGTCATAATCGGGGAAACGACTCCCCGTATAGACACTGCTGAAGTGCTTTGATCTTGTCTCGTAGGCGATGTTTCCATCGGTATCCAGAATATCTATCGGGGCAAAATCAAACCCGTGACGTCTTGCCAGATCAATATGTGACTCCGTTCTGCTTCTCGGACCGCCATACAGGACATTCGTCTCTACCAGGGTGGCATCCAACTCCAGGCAGAGATCCTTAATCAGATGTGCCGGCAGGAAATTCGGGTTACCATCTTCACCGAAATGTACCTTGATGCCGATCTTTCCCTCCAATTCATCACCGATAAAGGCATAGATCCTCTGAACTGCTTCCGAACTGATCTCACTTGTGAAATAGACCACTGAGGAGAATCTGTCGGAATCTGAACCGTCAGGATTGGACTGGGACTCTACCCGGCAACTACTACCGACCATAACGATCAAAAGCAGGCAAACAGCTAACGACAATTTTTCTCTAAGCATGATTTATCTCCTAAGATATCTATTACTAATATCTAATATCATTGTCAAGCAGCAATCTCTTCAGGCTTTTCTCATCTCTTCAGGGTCAGCACACTTACTCCATCTTCTCTGATTTCTGCGAATACGCAACCCTCAAAACACTCTGCTGAAGGGTTACTAAACCTGCCTGCCGCGCAGGATCCTTTCTTGTGTTTATACCCCCCCTATGAGGTAAATTACTGTTTCGGTAATCACGGGCAGCAATTCTGTCCCTTTTCAACATTTCATTATCTATCGGTGGGAGTGGACCAGGAAACGAGAGGATTTCGATATAGTCAGGTCTTATATTGATCTCGATGGGATTTTCTCTTTCGTAGCTTTTATGATAGACAGCATTAGCGATTGCCTCTTCAATTGCCTCATAGGGATAGTTATAGAATCTATCAGCTTCCGCTTTGCCTTCTCGCTTTCTCATCTCTTCTTTGATAACGAAGTTCTTGATATATTGCAGTACATCTTTTAATTGGGCGTGAATCGGACCTGTGAAGATAGTTTCACTGAATGCAGACAATCCGGAAGGATAGCATGAGGTTGGGCATCTTGAAAAGAAAACCAAAGAAGCAAAGCAAGAAACAAGTTGGCAACTTGTTCTACAGAAAAATGATTTTTTATGATCCTTCCGCCCACTTTTTTTGCCATGCAACGTGACTAAAATCAGTTATAGCTTGATTTCGACCTGAACAGTATCGTTATCTTGCCGAGAATAGGGGTAAAAGGGGTACTTTGGGTTCGTTAGAAAACGGAAGATATGGAGAATCAGGAATAGGATATGGATGATTTAGAAGATTGACAATTGACAAGCGGTTTATATTATTGTTTTATCCTGTTCAAGGGAGGTAAACATGCCAAGTGCAGATAAAAAAAAGACCGGTAAGAATTCTGATCCCGGAAAAATTGCAAGATTAACTATCAGGCTTGATGAGAAAACTGCTTCCTTGTTTAAGATCATAGCAGCTATCAGGAGAATGAAACTCGAGGATTTGGGAATAGAAGCAGTAAATACAATAATAGAAAAACATAAGCAGGTTCTGAGGGATTTGTCGGAAAAATTCTGATCTCTTTTACTATCAGCCTTCAAAATCAAGATTGCGGGATTAGCCGGTCAGGGAGGAGCATTTCAACCTCAGGGGTTAGTTTTTAATTCGTAGTCTTTCTCCGGACGGGTGCCTGCTTTATGCTTGAAGAATAGCAGTCGTAAAGCTAAAGGGATATATACTTTTATCTGCTTAAGGGGAGCTATTAATTCCGGGCGTTACGAACCTTGGATCAAGTCTCTATCGAAAACATCTCCTGAAAAGGGCAACGATTTTCATCCTCCAGAGAAACGCGAAGGGATTGCATAAAGAACAATATGCTATTCTGATCACAAGGTTACACAGCTATATCATCATGTTCAGATCTTGCTGTTTTCATGGATGGCAGGAAAAGAGAAATTCCAAAAGCAAGAGGACCTAGTCTTCCCAGAAACATTAGAAAAACTACAATTAATTTTCCGATATTCGACAAAGAAGATGTGATCCCGGTACTAAGCCCGACTGTACCTAAAGCAGATGCTGCCTCAAAAATAATTTGCTCAAAATTGTGTGATTCTGTTAAAGATAGTAAATAGCTGCCGACAATCAAAACTGCAAGATAGAATCCTAAACTTGCCATAGCAACCCAAATCCTTTCTTCAGGAATAACACTTCCCCAAAACTTCACATTATTTCTTCCTTTAACAGTGCTTTTAATCACACCGAAGATAACGCTGAAAGTAGTCGTTTTTAAGCCCCCTCCTGTGCCGGATGGTGATGCACCGATAATCATTAGCATCATAATAAGTAATAGCGATGCTTTTGATAAGAGACCTGTTTCAATTGTATTAAATCCAACAGTCGTAATTGAAGTCATGACCTGAAAAAATGAAACGATAATTCTCTCTGAGAGCGGTAAAATTCTGATACTCGGTTCTCCTATAAATATAAGGAAGAAACCGATACCTGTTATCCATGCAGTCGTTGTTAAAATTACTCGGGTTGTTAAAGTTATACTCTCTGTTTTATTAGTAATTGTCCTCCATATATCTACAACAACGATAAAGCCTATAGCCCCCATATAGCTTAACGAAGAGAGAATAAAATTAACCCAAAAATCACTTCGAAGAGCTATAAAACTGGAATCGTAGAGACTAAATCCTGCTGTACAGAAAGCCGAAACACTATGAAAAATAGCTGACCATAATGGATCCGGTATCCCTAGTCTTATAAAAGCTATTAGCAGGAAAATCATCCCGATTCCCTCAATCACTAAAGTAAAAACACAGATGCTCTTTATAAACTTATCGATCTGTAATCCTTGTGGTAGAGTAAAAACTGTTTCGCTTATCAGTTTTCGTCTATTGGATAATACTTTACTCCTTGCAAGAACCACAAAAGAACCAAATGTCATATAACCAAGCCCTCCGATTTGAATTAGAATTAATATGATTATCTGACCTAAGAAGTTAAAATCATTACCCGTGCTTAGAGTAACCAAACCGGTTGTTGATATTGCTGACGTTACGGTAAAAAGTGAATCAAGATTATTAATAACTACTTTACCGGAATGAGTAAAAGGCAAGCTTAGCAGTATCCATCCGGTTACAATATATGATAAATATCCAAGAGTTACCAGTCGTATGGGATGAATGTTTTGTAAAAAGGTTTTGAAACCAATCCAAAATTCCTTCATATAGACCTCATAATCTGAGCAAGGAATTTCAAACAAAAAAGATGTCAATAACTTTCACTATATGCCATCCACCCGTTTTTTTTCAGAAGCATGACAACTGCTCCTCCTGATTAGCTGATTCTTTGAATGGATTCTTAGAATACCTCTTGAAACACTCAAACAATTCGACCGCTACATTAGCAAGACGATAGTAGATAAATACCTTGAGTTTTCCTATATGATTGAGTCTATCAAGCATAAGATGTGAAGAGAGCAAAGCTTACGGGTGCTTGTTTTGATTCAATGAATATATAAAGCTGACAGCTAACAGTAAAAGTGAGTTAACTGCCTTAAGCCTTTCCTGTTTCATAACCCTCATGTTTTCCCACTTATAATACTGTTTTATCTGTCTATGAACCTCCTCAATCTTCCATCTGACACGGTAAGAGGATAATGCTTTCTCTATCTCCTACCGAACAGGATATTGCTGTATATGGGAAGGGAGATTACAATACAGAGAGAAAAACCTTTGTCGCACTCTATTCCTTCGGTATTCTTACTAACATAGCGACCGACAACTAAATCCAGGTAGATTATCTCGGGAATTTTCTTAGGATGTGGATCCCTACTCTGACTATGTCTCCCTTTAAATGAGCTATTCCCGATTGATGCTGAATTTCAGTTTTTCTCTCTGTGTTGCTTCTCTGAATGTTAAGCAATAGACAGCAACAATACATCTGAATCCTGGTCTATGGTAGTCTAAAGTATATTTTTAACTAATACTTGCATAACTCAAAACAGATAGTACATTATATTTGTATTGTTTATTACAGCACTGGCTGTAAAAGACCGTGAATTTTGTTGCTCTGCCAGTATGTGATTTCAAATGATTATGATTTGTTTTTGGCATAAGCAGTGATTTATATAACTAATTTTATTGTCTAAAGGGATGGAATATGCAGGAAGAACTAAATATCCGGATCACCGGTGAAGCCGGTCAGGGAATGAATACTATCGGTGCCGTCATTAGTAAGCTTTATAAAGAGACCGGTCATTACATTTTTTCTCATCTCGACTATATGTCGAGAATTAGAGGGGGAAACAACTTTTATCAGATCAGGGTTTCGAAGCAGCCTGTTTATTGTCCGCGTGAGAAAGTTGATATCCTCATTCCTCTCACTGCCGAAGCCATGGATTTGCATAGAGATAACCTTAATAAGAATGGTATGGTGGTTGTTGACAGGGATAAGTTCGAAATAGAAGACTGCAGCGATTTTTTCTGTATAAGCTTTTATCAGTTAGCTAATGAAGCCGGAGGAAGCGACATTTATGTCAATTCAGTTTGCACAGGTATTCTTGCTGCTCTGACCGGTATCAAGCTGGAAGCAGTTCTGAAAGTTATATCCCGTATTTTTGCCGGTAAGGGTGATGAAATCGTCAGCAATAATGTAAAATCTGCCGAACTCGGTTTCAATAATACTATGGAAAAATTCACCTCTGACAGATTTAAACTGCCGGAAACAGAAGAGGTTCCCGGATATCTGCTTAATGGTAACCAAGCAATAGGATTGGGAGCTATAGCTGCAGGCTGTAAGTTTTATTCGGCATATCCGATGAGTCCTTCTACCGGTGTGATGAATACTGTTGCCCAATACTCTGAACAATATGGGATAATTGTGGAACAGGCTGAAGATGAGATTGCAGCAGTAAATATGGTTATCGGAGCTTCCGCCTGTGGAGTCCGTTCCATGGTTTCTACATCAGGCGGCGGATTTGCCTTAATGGGTGAAGGGATCAGCTTAGCCGGAATGACCGAAACTCCGCTGGTAATTGGAAACATGCAAAGACCCGGTCCGGCAACAGGCTTTCCCACCCGAACCGAGCAGGCTGATCTTAATCTTGTTCTGGGTGCAGGACACGGTGAATTTGCCAGAGTTGTCTATGCACCGGGAACTATCGAAGAGTCTTTTTATCTTACTAAAAGGGCATTCAATATTTCCGAAAAGCATCAAATCCCTGTAATTATCCTCTCGGATCAATTTCTTGCAGATTCCTCCCGCAATGTCGATAAGTTCGATTTTGATAAAGAACCGGTGACCAGAGATTACCTAAGCAACGGGAAATCTCAAAAAATAAGGGACTATAAACGTTATCGTTTAACCTCTTCCGGCATCTCTCCGCGAGCGATTTTCTCTCTGATAGACGATCCCATTTATATTGATAGTGATGAACATACGGAAGAAGGACATATTACGGAAGAGGGAAAGATCAGAACTGATATGGTTAATAAGCGGTTTCATAAGAAGATGGAGGCTTTGAGCAAAGAATCTCTTGAGCCGAATGTCTTTAACCTCGATGAAGCCGATACGATATTCTTCTGTTTCGGCTCTGTTTTCGGTCCTCTGCAGGAGAGCCTGAAACAGCTTAAAAATAAGAGATTGGCTATGATCCACTTTCCCCAGGTCTTTCCGCTTGATCAGGACAAAATACTGGCATTGTCAGAAAAAGCGAAGACCTTTTACACGGTTGAAAATAATGCCGAAGGACAGCTGGCAAAGCTCCTTCGCCGCGAAACAGGGATCAAAGTAAATGACTCAATTTTGCAATATGACGGACGACCTTTCACTTTGGATAACTTGGTCGGGAAAATAACTGCTATTATTAACCAATAACCACTAAATGAGGATTTATGGAACTGAAAGATTATCAAAGTCATGACCCGATTGCCTGGTGCCCGGGATGTGGAAATTTCGGTATTTTAACTGCTCTTAAACAAGCCTTACTGAAATTAGAAAAAGCACCTAAGGAGACTCTCCTGGTTTCCGGTATCGGTCAGGCAGCCAAATTACCCCATTATATCAAGGCAAATTGTTTTAACGGTTTACACGGAAGAGCTTTACCTGTTGCCGTAGCAGCTAAGATGGTCAATCCGGATCTGACTGTTATTGTCAATACAGGAGACGGTGACTGTTACGGAGAAGGGGGGAATCATTTTATCCATAATATCAGACGGAATATTGATATAACCGTAATCGTTCACAACAATCAGATTTACGGTCTAACCAAAGGTCAGGCTTCTCCCACCTCAGAAACCGGATTTACGACAAAGATACAAAGACAGGGAGTCATCCTTGACAGGTTTAATTCCCTGGCTGTATCTATTGCCAACAATTGCAGTTTTGTTGCCCGTGGTTTTTCCCGCCGGACTGAGGACCTGGCAGATCTCATTGTTGAGGCTGTTAAGCATAAAGGGTTTTCACTGCTGGAAGTAATGCAGCCTTGTGTTTCTTTCAACAAAACCAATACTTATGATTGGTATTCGGAAAGACTTTACAATGTGCAGGATGACGATTCTTACGATCCGGAAGACAGGCAAGCTGCCTTTATGAAAGCGCTGGAATGGGGAGAGCGGATACCGATGGGTATTATCTATCGTCATAAGGGTAAAACATACAGAGAAAGAAGGCAAACGGACAAGAACCCCTTTCATAATCAGAATAATTATGATATAAGTACTATTTTTGAGGATTTTGCCTGAAGGACTGCAAATGACATGAAACAGCTCTAATATCTGTTAAGATTGTTGATCAAGTAACTCCCGGCAAAAAATCTCATAATATAAGACTCAAGGAGGTCAAAATGAAAGAAATGAATGATTTATTCCAAGCAGCAGACTGGAAACAGGAAAAACACTCTCCTGTAATTGAAACACCTGAGAGCATTAAGAAAGGTGAGTTCTTCAGTATTGAAGTTTCCATCGGAAAAGAGATTTCGCACCCTAACGAAACCAAACACCATATCCGCTGGATTGATGTCTATTTTCTGCCTGAGGGTGCTAAATTTCCGTATCAAATCGGTAAAGCTGAATTTACCGCTCATGGTGAATCTGTGGAAGGACCCGACACAAGTTCGGTCTATACCCACCATCGAGTCTCCCTTAGTTTTAAAACAGACATCGGCGGTACCATTATTGCCTCGAGTTATTGTAACATACACGGTCTCTGGCAAAGTTCCAAAAAACTCACAGCTGAATAGTAACTGATTATTATTGCGAAGATCAAGGAGAAGATGTGATTACTATTCTTAAAGCCGGTTCTTGTAATCTTTCTGATGGTCATGCCGTACTGTCTGGAGTAAGCTGAATCTTGCTGCACAGGCTCATCCGATAACAAGGACCGGTTATTAAGCAACCGGCTTTCCCTATCTTCAGCAAAGAATCCTAAAAAAATCGGAGATAACATGGAAACTCTGTTAAAGATCAGAAACCTGACTGTCAAAATCGGCAACAAGACAATCTTGAACGAGCTTGATCTGGATATCGCTAAAGATGAGAATCTCATCCTGTTCGGTCCCAACGCCTCCGGTAAATCAACTTTGTTGGGTACTGTAATGGGTTTTGATAACTTCGAGGTTATCTCCGGCAGCATTGAGCTTGAAGGTATAGATCTTCTCCCGCTGAAACCCGATGAGCGTGCAAGAAGCGGACTCGGTCTGATGTTTCAGCATCCCCCAAAAATACGTGGTATAAAACTCGACCAGTTCGCTGAAGTCTTACAGAATGACTCAGTAAGTGCAGAAGAGAAAGACAGATTGGTCAAAACTTTAAAACTGGAACATTTATTAGACAGAGATCTAAATGTTGATCTTTCCGGGGGTGAGATAAAACGTTCCGAACTATTTCAGATCCTTATGCAGTCTCCCAAGCTTCTCCTGCTTGATGAACCTGAATCAGGAGTTGATATTGAAAACGTCGCTGTAATGAGTAATGCTATCAACGATTATATGCAGCGTCATAAAGTTTCTGCTTTGATAATAAGTCATACCGGTTATATCCTTGATTATCTGAAAGCAGAAGAAGGCTGTGTATTACTCGATGGGAAGATTGTCTGCAGAAGAAATCCAAAACAGATATTTTCCGATATAAAGGAATTTGGTTACGAAAATTGCAGAGATTGCCAAGATACAAGATAGTCAGATAAAGGTGCGATATTATGAACAAGTTAAACGCTATGAATCTCTCAAAAGATGATCAGGATAAGCTGACTAAAGTTGGTCTCGATTTTTCTGAGAAGTCACGATCCGCAACTTTTATTCAGCAGGATGATTCCGTCTTATTTAACAAGTCTCTCTTCGAAGGTATTGAAATTGAACCGATTGACATTGCCTTGAAGAAATATCCGGAACTGAAAGAAAAATATTACGGGAAAGCCTTCAAAACAATTGATAAACCTTTCCCCCCGAATACAAAAGGTGGTTATTTCATTAGAATTAAAAAAGGGATTACTGCTAAGTTTCCTATTCAGTCTTGCCTTTTCCTTAAGAATAGACAGTTCCGCCAGAACGTCCATAATATCGTTATTGCCGAAGAGGATTCCCGGGTGCATTTGATAACCGGTTGTGCCTCCTCAAAAGCGGCAGAAGAAGCATATCATCTGGGCATCTCAGAATTCTTTGTCGAAAAAAATGCCTATCTGAATTTTACCATGATCCACCGTTGGGAAAAAGATATCGAAGTGGCACCTATGAGCGTGGCAATCGTTAAAGATGGAGGTTCATTAGTATCCAACTACATCTCTCTCAACCCGGTACGCAATATCAGAATGTATCCCACTGCTGTTCTTTACAAAAACTGTACAGCAACTTTTTCCTCTCTTATCACTGCTCACCAGAATTGCTTAGTAGATATCGGTTCAAGAGTGATTTTTAAGCAACCGGGTTCATCGGCAGAGATTGTTTCCCGGGCAGTCAGTTTCGGGGGAACTGCTATCGCCAGAGGAGATTTATATTCAGACTCTTTTGATATCAAAGCTCATCTTGAATGTCAAGGATTGATCGTCACCGAAACAGGGATTATTCATGCTATTCCCGAACTCAGAACAAACTACCGGGACGTTGATATGTCACACGAAGCAGCTATCGGGAAAATCAGCAAAGAGGAGATAGAATATCTCATGGCTCGTGGAATTCCCAAAGAGGAAGCTCAGTCATTGATTATCCGCGGGTTTCTTGATGTAGATATTTTAACGATACCGGAGGAGATAAGAAAGGAAGTAGTTGGCTTAGCCGACCAAGCTTTAAGCGGAGGTTTGTAAATCAAATAAGAACAGAAGGAGTTCGAAATGGCAAGAATTGCTGTAATAATTGCTGACTTTTTCGAAGACTCGGAATATTCTGAACCGAGTTCTGCTTTTCAAGAGAAGGGCCATCAGATAATACATGTCGGTTTGGAACAAAACAAAAAAATTTCGGGTAAACGAAACAAGATAACTATCCACCTTGATGAGGAGGTGAGCAATGTTAAGGTCAATGATTTTGACGCTCTCTTAATTCCCGGAGGCTTTTCACCGGATAAACTGCGAGCTTTTGAGGAACCGGTAGATTTTGTGAGGGATTTTGTCAACAGCGGTAAACCGGTATTCATGATCTGTCACGGACCCCAGCTTCTGATAAGCGCTCAGGTATTGGAAGGACGCATAATCACCGGCTGGAAATCAATCAAACAGGATATCATCAATGCCGGGGCAGAATACAAAGATCAGGAGGTAGTTGTCGATGGTAATCTGGTCTCCAGTAGAAGCCCGGCTGATCTACCAGCATTTATCAAAGAAAGTTTGGACAAGTTAAAGAAACAGGGAGGTAAAAATGACAAGTGATCTGTTCAATATCGAAGGAAATGTTGCTATTGTAACAGGTGGCAGCCGCGGTTTAGGAAAAGCAATGGCTGTCGGGCTGGCTGAAGCCGGATGCAATGTTGTAATAGCAGATATCTCAGATAGTTCAGAAACAGTAAAAGAGATACAAAATGCCGGTTTCAAGGCAATTGATATAAAAGTTGATGTAAGTCAACCCGATGATGTCGAAAAAATGGTAAACAAGACCATCGAAGAGTTTGGACATATTGATATCTTGATTAATAATGCCGGCATTCTTAGAATGGGAAAAGCAGAGGAACTAAGCCTGGAAGATTGGAATAAAGTGTTAGCGGTCAATCTAACCGGACAATTCCTCTCTGCTCAGATAGTAGCCAGACACATGCTTAAACGTGGTAAAGGGAATATAATCAACATAGGAAGTATCGCAGGCTTAACAGGTTACCAGGGCTCGGTAGTTTACAGTTCAGCTAAAGCCGGTCTGGTAATGATGACCAAAACACTTGCTGCAGAATGGGGTCACACACTTCGGGTCAATATTATATGTCCCGGTGTCTTTGCCACCGATATGACCGATGATTTTCTTGAAGATGAAGAATTCATGGCGAATCTTAAACAAAATGTACCAATGGGTCGTTATGCCACAGCTGATGAACTGGTCGGAACAGTTATATACCTTGCTTCCAAAGCTTCCAGCTATGTTAATGGTCATGAACTGGTAATTGACGGAGGGTGGACAGCTGCCCTCTGATCTGAAATATGAGCAGAACATTAGCTTAATACTCTTCATTATTCGCTATCAGAAGCCGAAGCAAATCATCTATATGGAGATGTAAGAATAAAATTATTGTTCGATGTATCCCGGAACATATTTCAATTACATCTCATTTTTTGCTTAATGGTTATTCAAGTAATAAAAGTGAAAAGATCTCTTGCCGGATTCTCTCAAGAACTTCGCTCTTTCCCGGCAAAATTGTTTAAGGTCTATCCTCTGATACTGGATTGCAGTTTCTACAAAAATAGTCTCAAGATCGTATTGATGGATTTATCGACAAAGCACTTTTTCGAAAGAGAAAAGTAGCTAAACCTTGACCCGGTTTCCGGTATCAGAATAACCCTCAGAATATCATAGTAAGATATTCAGGGTTTTTTCCACTGTTTTGTACTGTGAAGACAGAGTCCTGTTTGATTTCATGAATGGAGAAGCAACCTTCTTACTCGGTAAAATTATTAAAACCGATTTAAGATAGCATGGAATATTTTATATTTTAAACTGCAAGTTCAATCAGAAATTTATGTTTCGGCACTTTGGAGGGAGGAAAAGGGCAAGAAAAAAGGTTTGACAATATTTCCACAGACAGCATAGTCGGTTAAAGTTGTATCAATATGTAGAGGAACTGACTATGAACTATAGGTTATGTTACCTGATGATCTTTATCTTCATCTTTGCAATAAGGCTAATTAGCCCCTTGAATGCTGAGTTATGGACAATTGACGTTACTGCCCTGAACCTCAATTCTAATCAGCAGGGCCAGAACCTGATAGATTCTTTTATTATCGGTGAATACATAAATGCCAGCAACGGTTATGATCTCTATGATATTCCCAAACTTCCCCCCTATGCCGCTCCTTATATCCATTCCTATATACTACATACTACCTGGGGAGACAATGACGGAGAATACCACAGAGATTTCAGGCATACCGACATAGATCAAAAGATCTGGAATATCCGCATCAGACGCCAAAACCCCTATACTAACAACTACCGGCTTGACTGGGAGATACCGGAGGAATTTCCTCCTTATTACAACCTGCATTTGATCAGAGGAACGACGACGATCAATATGAGAAATCAAAACAGCTACTCCTACTCAACTTCTTCCGGTATTGCCAGCATGCAGATCAAAACGATTCCAATCTATCAAATCCCCTATATTATTAGTGAGATCGCTCCCCTCCTCTTCTCCAACAATCTGGAACAGGAAATCAACCTGCTGGAGCATTTCGGCATTCTCAACAGTCCGCTGACCTTCTCATTGTTAGATAATCAGCATATCGTACAAGAGATCGTGATAGAAGAAGATATCCCCTACTGGCGGTTCTATCCTGTCCCCGGCTGGACAGGCTCGACCGAAGTGACAATAAACGCTTACGGAAACTCCGGCAGCAACTCTATGGTCGTTTCCATAACCCGTGATGATACCAATTCTCTTCCTTATTACATTAATGAAGACGTGATGGTCGAAATGACCCAGAATCTTGATTCTATCATTGATCTTAACAACACCATTCATGACGATGATCTCGATCCGGTAACCATTAATGTCCAATCGGGTCTCTACGTGCAGGCTGAATATGATTCCCTTGCCAATCTGATCCACCTGACACCGGATCCGGCATTTAAGGGAAATGATGTTGTTACCCTTATTCTCGCTGACAATGTCAACGAACCTAATGAGATCGGGATAGAAATTCAAGTTCTCCCCTCACAGCCAAAAGCGGTGCAAAACATTGTAACCTTTATCGAAGAGGTTGCTAGTCCGGAAAGAGACGAAAGCAGAGATTCAGGCAGAACCGTATCATTTTTTCACCTTAGCTGGGATGAGGTAACGGAAGATGTAAATGATCTTCCGCTCTCGGGAATTAGCTACAAAGTTTTACTCTGGGATGATCCGGCTCATCTTTTTGCTGAAGAACAGGCTCAGGAAATAGTAGTTCTGGAACCAGGCATCTCTATCGAAGTTGCTGTCCGTTTGCTGTTTTTCCAGGTAACCGCTGTTAATCCCTAAGGACAGATACCAATGAATTCTATGATTTTGAATATTAAGATAGAAAAGAGGTAATGATGAAGAAGTTTGTTTTTTTACTCGCAATTCTAACAATAGCTTTGCAGCACAATCTTTTTGCCCAATCAAATTCGGCTACCTACAGTTTAGGCGCGATCCCCACTACATATAACACGAGCCCGCAAACAACAAGCAATGCCGACGATCCGGGGTCATTGACGGTCATAATTCCGGCAGATGCTCAAATAACCGGGGTTGACGTTCAGTATGATTTTACATCTTTTAATGGTGCCTGGATCAGCGAACAGCGGTCTTTTCTGCGCTGCATCTCCCCGGGCGGTGTTACTGAGCCGGCAGTTGTTTCCGGTTCAGGTACAGAGGGCACGTATCAATATAACCGAACCAACCTGAATATTGCCAACGATGTTACAGGTGGTGGTGAAATACAATTCGAGCTGCATGCCTTCAGGACTTGGGGCGGTTCGGGCAGTAACACAGAGTTCAGTTATGTTAATGATAATACCTGGACTATAACTATTCATTACCTAAGTTCGAACCCTTTAGCGCTTCCTCCTCAGGCAGGCAATGGAAGTTCTGATGAACCTTATCAGATCTCTTCCCTGGCAAATCTCTTTTGGATTGCCGAAGATTCCAGCCGCTGGGGATATCATTATATCCAGACTGCAGACATAGATGCCTATGACACATATAACTGGTTTGAGGAATCTGGCTGGCTGCCGATAGGGATATGGTTTTCCGATACTGATCCGGGAAATACACCTTTCACCGGTTCATATAACGGGCAGTTCCATACAGTTGACGGACTGTTTACAAATAGACCTGATGAGAACGGAATCGGTATGTTTGGCTTTACAGAAAATGCCTTTATAGAGAACTTAGGGGTCACGAATCTTCAATTTACAGGCTTTTCAAGAGTAGGCGGTCTGGCCGGTATGAATATCCTAAGTACGATTAATAACTGCTTTACTTCAGGTTATCTCTTTTCATCAGCGAGTCAAAATGACCCTGATAGTTACATCGGCGGGTTTGTCGGTTACAATCAGGGAACTCCGATCAGCAATAGCTTCAGCACAGCTGATGTTGATGGGTATTGGTATGCCGGCGGATTTATCGGAACGAATTCCGATTATGATGCTAACGGTTCACCCATAACTAATTGCTACAGCCACGGTGCAGTTGAGGCTATGGACTATGCCGGGACCTTTATTGGAGAGAATTCTGCCTCCCAGATCACTAATTGCTACACCGCCGGATATATCACGTATATGGGCGAATATGTCAACGGCTTTTTGGGATTTGGTATGGATTCCGACATTACAGGCTGTTATTGGGACATTGATGCCACTGACCTGCATTGGACATCTTATGCGGAATCAAGAACAACCGACGAAATGACCCATCCCTATGCCGTAAATACTTATGTCGGATGGGATTTCGAAAATGTCTGGGGAGAAGATGAATATTATGATTTGAGTCTCGGCTATCCTTACCTCTGGTGGCAGGATCCACCGGACGAATTCACTCTGACAATTGACAAAACCGGAGAGGGAACAGTAACTGTTGCTGGTGAAGAGATCACTACCTTCCCCTTTACCTCGAATTATCCTCAGGAATCAATAATCGAACTGGCAGCCTCCCCCTCCCTTCATTGGGATTTCCAGAAATGGGTGATCAATGAGGTAGATGTCTTTGATGAAGAGACTTCTCTTATCTTAGACGAGAATAAAAATATTGCCGTTCATTTCAGTCAACTGCCCCCTCTCCCGGCTGCAGCACTCTATCCACTCGATGAAGAAACCGGAGTACCGGTAGATTTCGAGTTCTCCTGGGAAGCAGCAACTGCTGGTCCCGAACCCGAAGGTTACCTTTTCAGATTTTGGGCAGCCGGAGAAACAGAACCTGGTCCTGAAGATGTCGGTTTGACTACGAGTTTTTGGTCAGAGTTTATCGAACCCGATACTCAATATTTTTGGGAGGTTATTCCCTATATCCTGACTGATATCGGGTCTCCTCTCTATGCTGAAGACTGTCCAATCTGGTCTTTCACCACCCTGCCGGCAGAATTTGTTCTTTCTGTAGATATTTCCGGTACTGGTTCAATCTCTGTGAATGAAGAAGAGGTCGAACAATATCCCTCTACTTATTACTATTACGACGGCACAACTGTCTTCCTTTCTGCAATTCCTGCCCCAGGCTGGGCATTCCAGAAATGGGTGATCAATGAGGCAGATATCTTCGAGCAGAACACTGAGATCCTGATGGACGAAAACAAGACAGTTACCGCTCATTTTACAGAGATTTTACCTCCCCTGGCAGCTATTGCTCCTTACCCCGCAGACGAAGCTCTCAATGTTGAAATCGATCTGACTTTCCAATGGTCTCCCAATCCGGCAGGACCTGCTCCTGACGGTTATCTTTTCGGTTACTGGATTGATGATGATGAAGCTGACATTATGCTTATTGACCTCGAAGAAGCTGTAACATACGAAGTTCCGGAAAATCTTCAGTATAATACCCAATATGTCTGGCAAGTTATACCCTATGTCCTCACCGCTGAAGACAGCAAAATTGAAGCCGAAGACTGCCCCGTCTGGACATTTACAACTGCTGCACCTGTTCTCAATCCTCCGCAGAACCTGTCTGCAACAGCAGGAAACAACAGCGTCTGGCTGGAATGGGATACCCCTGAAACAAGATATGGGAATGCCAATATCTTTCCGGGAAAAGACCCCACTATTTTTGAACAATCCAGTGTAGTATTGTCAGGCTACAACATATATCGCAACGGCTCGATGATCAATCCCGACCTTGTTATTTTCACGGAATATGAAGATAATACCGCTATCAATGGCGAGACTTATGAATACTATGTAACAGCCCTCTATGATGAAGGAGAATCAGAACCCTCCAATACGGTTATTGTTACTATGCCTCCGGCTAATACCCCCCCTGTGGTCAGCAACGTTCATGCCCTGCAAAGAGACGACGGTTCAATGATCTTTGATATCTATTACGATGTTGACGATGAGGATGGAGACGAACTGACGATAACAATGGAAGTCTCCGCTGATGATGGAGAGAGCTGGAATGTCTCCTGTGAAATGATCCTGCCTGATAGTAATATTGGTCCGGGCGTTTTCTCAGGAGAGAACAAACATATCGCCTGGGATGCCGGAACAGAACATCCCGGTATATACAGTGAAAATTTCCGCTTTAAGATCACAGCGGATGACGGTTTTGTTCCTATACCCGAAATGGTCTTTGTGCAGGGAACAGAGGGTGTCACCTTCAGTCCCGGGGGAGAAGGATATTTCACCCCCGGAGGCTCCTATAATGTTTCATTATCTGATTTCTATATCGGCAAGTATGAGGTTACACAGGGAGAGTATTTAGCAGTTATGGGGGTAACTCCGGGCGGAAGCAATTCCTCGATAGGTGATCCCCTTGATCATCCAATAAACAATGTTTCCTGGTTCAATGCCATCGAGTATTGCAATCGTCTTAGTATGATGGAAGGGTTGACTCCTGCATACAGCTACAGCACTAATGGAACTAATCCTGATAATTGGCCAGCGGGTTGGAATACAAGCAATGCCAACCATACTAACGTATCTTGCAATTGGTCAGCGAACGGTTATCGTTTACCAACTGAGATGGAGCGTGAATATGCGGCTCGAGGCGGTGTACCGGCTGCTACAGCCATTCCTTCGACCTTTAATGATTTATATGCCGGAACTAATATTGAAGGTACTGGTCCCGGCCAATTAGGAGATTATGCCTGGTATTGGGAGAACAATTCTCCTTGGGGCACTAAACCTGTTGGTACTAAACTGCCCAATGAGTTGGGTCTTTATGATATGAGCGGTAATGTTTGGAATTGGGTATGGGATATTTATGGTTCCTATCCCAGTGTTTCTTTTACCGATCCTACAGGTCCTGTTAGCGGTTATGGCCGGATGAGGCGAGGCGGCGACTGGCTCAACGGCGCCAGCCACTGTGCAGTTTCGTATCGGAACACCGGCAGCCCGACGTACACGCTCAGCGCCGGCGGCTTTCGCGTCAGCAGGAATGTCCCTATAGAAACAGTCGCTGCTCCGACATTTACTCCACCCGGTGGTTTGTACGAACAACCTCAGACTGTTACCATCATTTCCGCTACAAACGGGGCATTGATCTACTATACTACAGACGAGTCAGAACCCACCGAAGCTTCATTCCTCTACGAAGAACCGATAACTATCTCGGTTACCACCACTCTCAAAGCCAGAGCCTATAAAGAGGGCTGGAATCATAGCGGAGTAGCTGCGGAAGTATATACTATTGAAACTGCATCCAATATTGAAATGGTCTTTGTCCAGGGTACAGCAGGGGTTACTTTCAGCCCCGGGGGATATGGTTATTTCACCCCTGGAGGTTCATATAATGTATCTCTATCATCATTCTATATCAGCAGATTTGCGGTTACTCAGGCAAAGTATTTAGCAGTGATGGGGGTAAATCCGGGTGGAAGCAATTCCTCGATTGGAGACCCTCTTGATCATCCGATCAACAATGTTTCCTGGTTCAATGCCATAGAGTATTGTAACCGGCTCAGCATGATGGAAGGGTTGACTCCTACATACAGCTACAGCACTAATGGAACTAATCCTGATAATTGGCCCCCCGGCTGGAATACAAGCAATGCTAATCACACCAATGTTTCTTGTAACTGGTCAGCTAACGGATATCGTTTACCTACCGAGATGGAGAGGGAGTTTGCAGCGCGAGGTGGTGTACCGGCTCAGAATGCGGGGACATTTAATAATACTTATGCCGGAACTAATGTTGATGGTACTGGTCCAGGGCAATTAGGCGATTATGCATGGTATAGAGCTAATGCGGGATGGGATTTACCTGGTGGCAGTTCACATCCTGATTATGGTACTCATCCAGTTGGTACTAAATTACCTAATGAATTAGGTCTTTATGATATGAGCGGTAATGTATGGAACTGGGGATGGGATATATGGAGTTCATCTTATCCCAGTGGTTTTTTTACCGATCCTACAGGTCCTGTAAGCGGTTCCTACCGGGTGGCACGAGGCGGCAGCTGGTACAGCTACGCCATCGACTGCACAGTTTCGGATCGGAACCTCAGCAACCCGACGAGCACGTACGGCTACCTCGGATTCCGCGTCTGTAGGGTTTCCCCTTAGTTTTTGCCCCAGTGAAATAGTGCTTTGCAATTTCACGGGGTAAATTTTTTACCTTTTTACCTTTTGCAAACGGTACGAAGGGAGATAACGTTATGAGAAAAGAAGAACTATGAAAAGAGAGATTTTTATCGGGGCGAAGCCCCGTCGAGATTTTTTTTAGGAGTCTGGGATAATTAGATAGTAAAACTATGGTAAGATATATGAGAAGAGAGAGAAAGAGTGTACCCGTACAACAAGTTGTTAACTTGTTGCCGCAATTTAACAAATTGCGGTACGTCTTTTCCGCAAATTACCAATTTACGGTACATATATAGAAGGGCATCATGAGCAATCTGACATACAAACTCTATTACCGCAGAAACCTGCCCCACTTCCAACTGGGAGAGGCAATAATTGCCGTAGCTTTCAACTTAGCTTTTTCTTTACCTCAGAGAGTTATTTCTGATATAAAAGCAGCGAAAAATGATTATGAACGTATCGCCGGCACTCTTCATGGAACAGAACTTGTTAACTATCGTAAGGAAATGCATAAAAGGTGTTTCGACGATTTTGATACATTTATTGGTACTTACAATCATTCGGAGAAATGGTTAATGAACGAACAGGCAGCGAATATCGTTGCCGAGACAATAAACCACTGGAACACTAAAAGATATGACCTGCTTGCTTATTGTATCATGCCCAACCATGTTCATATAATGATCAGTCCACTAAAAAGAGAAGATAATAGTTTCTACACTCTTTCTGACATCCTTCATACCATCAAAAGATATACAGCGAGAAAATGCAATCAGGTTTTACAGCAAGGTGGTCGGTTCTGGCATCATGAAAGCTATGATCATGCAGTACGGGATGAAGAGGATTTTTACTATCAGCTTTGCTATATTCTGGAGAATCCCGTTAAAGCGAAATTAGTCAAGAGATGGGATGAATGGAAATTCACCTATCTGAAAGAGGGTATATGTTTGTAAAATCAGGCAGTTTGTTCATCTTTTACGTACAACAAGTTGGTAACTTGTT
>CAYXFD010000009.1:36601-93291 GCA_964464175.1 uncultured Candidatus Cloacimonadota bacterium
CAAATTGCGGTACGTCTTTTCGCAAAAAAGCGCTTTGCGGAACAACAGCTTTTGCTTATCTGATCAAATAAATTTGAAATAATAGATTATATAGGAGCACATTATGAAGAAGATAGTCGTTTTTACCTTACTATTGATTATCAGCACAAGCCTTGCCTTTGCTGAGAGGGCTATAGGGTATGATACATCTGAATCGGTAGTATTCAACTCTTTAGGCATCCCGGCAGGTTTAGAAGGCGAAACCGGACACGGAGTAGTCCATTTGACCTGGAATGCCCCTGATACGAGGCATAATCCTGCAGATCAAAGGCTTAACCGCAGCTTGGCAGGCTACAATGTCTATCGGGACAATATACTCATAAATACAGTAATTGTCGATGACACCGAGTATTCGGATTACGATGTGGTCAACGGAGAGACATATCTTTATTATGTCAAAGCAGTTTACCTGATCGATACAGCTGAGATTGAATCCTGGGCTTCAGCTTCTATTGAAGCCACTCCGGAAGAGGCCGAACCTCCCTATCCGGCTTTAGCACTCTATCCGGAACCGGAGTTTTTTAGTATTCCGGTCGATCTTACCTTCGAATGGACATTTTCTCCGGACGGTCCGGTACCGGATGGCTATCTCTTCAACTATTGGCTCGCTTCAGAACAGCAGCCGGAGATGATGGATCTGGGCAATGTTACAAGTTATCAGGTGACGGAGCCGCTCCTTTTTAGTTCAGAATATAACTGGCAGATCATCCCCTATATTGAAGTGGGGGGTAGAAGAGAAACTTTAGCTCCTGTTCAGTTAGCGAGGAATGCAGATCCGAAAGAAATTATCACCCCGAAACTTCGCAGTTCAGGTTCAAGATCTACCAGAAATGACGATCTTGTTTACGCCCAAGACTGCCCGGTTTGGGCGTTTACAACTGAAGACGTTACCGTGGAAGAATTTACTCTCACAGTTGACAGAGTTGGTCTGGGAATGATAGAGATCGACGAGGAGGAAGTAACGGAATACCCCTCTCAATTTAACTATGTTGCCGGTTCGGAAATATCACTCTCTGCGATACCATCTCTTCACTGGGCTTTTGAGAAGTGGGTTATTAACGGGATTGACGTCTTCGAGATTGAAATAGTTATTGAAATGAATGAAAATAAGACGGTAACAGCATATTTCGGTCAGTTACCTCCTCTGCCCGCTGCTGCCCTCTACCCGCTTGATGAGGATTTGAATGTACCGATAGGGTTTGAGTTTTCCTGGGAAGCGGACATCGAAGGACCTTATCCTAACGGCTATCTCTTCAAATATTGGATTGCAGGAGAGACTCAACCGGAACCTTTTGATGTTGAGGAAGCCGCAAGTTATTGGGCAGAAGATATCGAATACGGTACCGAATATAACTGGCAGGTTATCCCTTACATTTTAGCCGGTGACGATTCATATCTCTTTGCCGAAGACTGTCCGGTCTGGTCGTTTGCGACCGAAGAAGAACCCTTTGAGATTTTCACTCTCATTGCCGATAGAAATGGTCAGGGACTGCTCTTTCTTGATGGAGCAGAGTTTGAAATTTATCCTTCTGAGTTTCAATTTGAAGAGGGCATGACAGCAGGATTGTCAGCCACACCTGATCAATTCTGGAGCTTCGACCGCTGGGAAATCGGTCAGGAAGGTGAAGTTGACGAAGTATTCTACTCTCCGGAGTTAGACCTAACAATTACAGCGGATGTATTTGCAATAGCTTATTTCAAACCTTTACCTCTCCAACCTGCTCTTGCTGTTAATCCCCCTGATAATGCCGTTAACATACCCATTAATCCGGTCTTTGCCTGGACACCAAGTGCTGAGAGTTCCTCACCCGACGGCTATTTGCTTAACTATTGGACGAGTGGAGACAGTAACACAGATTTTATCGATGTTAGTGATAATATCACCTATCAGGCATCAGTATTGCAGTATGAGACTGATTACAACTGGCAAATCATTCCTTATGTATATGATCCGGAAGATGAATCTATGATTGAGGCTGAAGATTGTCCTGTATGGTTATTCAGAACCCAAGACTCAACTTCTCTTGTTGTTGATTTTGAAGGAGCTGATGAAAACAAACAGGCCTATGCCTCGAATAACATTTTTCTGAGCGGTATGGAATGGAATCTGGATAATGCCCTTATTCAGGGAGACGCAAGAGATATGAAATTTGGGCAAAGATCAGCCAGATTAAGGCATCAGGATGATTTAGCAGCGACAATGACTATGCTGCAAGACAAATCAAACGGGATCGGAACTCTTTCCTTCTATTATGCCCGGGCTAATTTTACCGGGGACAGACTGACCGTTGCTCCGGTCTTTATCATAGAATACAGTGTAGATCAGGGCGAGAACTGGACTCAGACCGGTGATAATATCGATCTTGAGGGGGTTGATGACCTCACTCTCTATTCCCAGGCAGTTAATATATCAGGCGATATCAGAATAAGATTCCGCAGTATCTCAGGTTCAAACGGAAGAAGATTCAATATCGACAATATCCTGATGACCGATTTTGATGAAACAGGGTTTCTCACTCCACCGGTTAATCTTGCTGCAGCAGCCGGAAACGAAATGATATCTCTCTGCTGGGATGCCCCTGAATCAAGATATGGTAATACTACCAGCAGGGCATTATTAGGTTACAATGTCTATCGTGACGGAGTTATGATAAACCCGGAAACAGTCTTAGAGACCGAATATGAAGATATGGCTGTTGTTAATGATGTCTCTTATGAATATTATGTGACAGCACTCTATGAGGAAGGAGAATCGGAACCGTCCAATGCTGTCACAGCCATACCCAATGCCTTAGGTATTGTTTGGCAAGAAGATTTCGAACCGGACCCGGGAGACTGGACTCTGGAAAGCAACTGGTCTTTTATCTCCGGTTATCTCCGTTTTTACTGGAATCCTGTCCAGACAGATTACAGTTTTTCGGCTACTTCACCGGTTATCAACCTCCCGGCTAATACCGGATACTTGCACCTAAATCAATGGATAAACTATTATTCATTCGTGAACGAAGCCTTTGAAATAGCTGTTCTGACAGACAGAACTGCTCACGTTTTATGGACCCACAACAGCGGAGAGAACTGGGGAAATTTTGGTGGTGAACTTTTAACTCTATCACTTATCCCCTTCCGCAATCAGACTATCCGGTTACGTTTCCGCAGTTGGGGAGATTCTACCAATAATATTTCTACCTGGGATATCTATAATCTTGTTATTGATAGTAACTTTGACGATGATCTTCAGGCATTAAGTATCTCGGGACCTACAGAAATTAATATAGAGACTCCGGTAGAATATGTTGTAGAAGTCCGTAATAACGGCATTAATCCTCAAGACAATTATACCGTTAAATTAATGAAAGAAGGGGATATTGAGTTAGCTGCAACTCCCGGAACGGCTATTGAAGCGGGTGAAATTCAAGAATTCATCTTCTCCTGGACACCAAACGAACCAGAAACTACTTACCTCTATGGAGAAGTAGTACTAACTGGTGATGAGGAAACCGATAATAATATCACTGAACCGTTAGCCGTTAACATTTACCCTGAGGAAGTAACTGCCGTGATTATCGGTACTGGAACGTTGAGAAACAATCACTTACCTCTGAATTTTTACTTCCGCAGCAGTATCTCTCAAACTATCTATATGGATGAAGAAATACCTGCCGGCGGCTTAATAACCCAGATAACCTATTACACGGATTTTCTTGATAACTTGTTAGATATGCCGGTCATGATCTGGATGGGTCTGACGGAGCAAGATAATCTCTCTGACGGCTGGATACCGGCTTCGGAACAGACCCTGGTCTATGATGGTACTGCTGACTTTCTTCAGGGTCAGCATGAAATGACTTTGGAATTGGAAGTTCCCTTCCATTATTCTTCCGGTAATATATTGGTTACTACTCACAGACCAAGAGATTCTCAATACTATGGTTATAATAACTTTTTCTTTAATACCCTCACTGAAGAATATCCCAACAGATCAAGGTATTCGCAGTCAGATACCGTTACCTATGACCCGGATAATCTGACAGGTGGCAGTCTGACCAATCGCGTTCCTAACACAAAACTGCACTTCCTTACTGCCGGTACGGGTTCATTGGAAGGTTATGTATTCAACGGTTATAGTGAGGAACCTTTAGAGGGAGCATTGATCCTGATAGAAGAATTAGCATGGACACAAACCACTGATGAGGAAGGCTACTTCCTTTTCAACTACGTTCCCGAAGGAGAATATTCACTTATTGCCGCAAAAGATGGTTATTTAGAGGCACATGCTGAAGTACTCGTTCCGGAGAACGAGGTAACACAGGTAGATTTCGGCATGATACCGGTACCTGATCCCCCTCAAAATCTGACGGCAACAGCCGGTAATAATTACATCTGGCTGGATTGGGAGGAACCGGGAGCTGTCAGGATAAGAGAGAATTCTTTATCTACAAGACCCGGCAATCACTCTGAGCGAAATGAAAGATTAGAACTTCTCGGCTATAATGTCTATCGAGACGGAGTAATGATAAATCCGGAAACTGTCTTAGAGACCGAATATGAGGACCTAGATGTCATAAATGGGATTATTTACGAATACTATGTCACTGCTGTTTATGACGATGGGGAATCAGGACCATCAAACATAGTCGAGGGAATACCGTTTTTACCTGACCCGCCTCTACCGGCATTAGCTCTTTATCCCGATCCTGAAGATTTTTCTGTTCCGGTCGATCTCACTTTCGAATGGACATCCTATCCGGATGGTCCGGTACCCGACGGCTATCTCTTCAACTATTGGCTCACTTCAGAACAGCAGCCGGAGATGATGGATCTGGGCAATATAACAAGTTATCAGGTATCAGAAAATCTGCTTTATGGGACCGAATACTTCTGGCAGGTTATTCCTTACATTGATCTTAGCAGCAGAAGAGAATTACTCTCTCCTTTAAAAATTGAGTTAAATGAAACTCCACAACGACAAGTAACAGCTCTACAATCGCGTAATCCTTTCCGGAATAACGATTACCTATATGCCGAAGACTGCCCTAACTGGTCATTTATGACCGAAGAAGCTGTTCTCTATCCTCCTCTGAATCTGAGCGCAACAGCAGGGAATAGCATTGTCTGGCTGGAGTGGGAAGAACCACAAGAGAGAATTGAATTGTTGGGTTACAACATCTACCGTGATGAAATCTTGATAAATCCTGCATTGCTAATAGATGCCGAATATGAAGATACGGATGTCGTGAATGGAATAACTTACTACTACTTCATTACTGCTGTTTATGAAGAAGGTGAATCCGGGCAATCAAATACCGTAGCCGCAACTCCTCATTTTCCTTCTCCTGAAGGTCTTTATGCCCTTCCGGGTAATGGAATTGTTAAGCTGTTCTGGGAAGCACCCGTCACAAGAAATGAGAATCATCTTAACACTTTGACAGAGAGGAGAGGTCCGGGTAATTCTTCTGGTATAGAGGCAAACAGCAAGCCTTATAAAAAGAATGAGCGGGAAAACAGGACATTTGTGGGTTATAATGTTTACCGGAACGGGGCTGTCATTACAGCACTGATCTTGGAAACCGAATATGAAGACACAGATGTCGTTAATGGAATGACGTACTATTATTATGTCACTGCTGTTTATGGTGACGGAGAATCTCAACCCTCTAACTCAGCTACTGCTGTTCCATATTTTTATGATCCGCCAAACTACTCATTCACTATATATCCCTTGTCTCTCGGTTCATCATGGTATGATTATTTTCCCGGAAGTTACCAGTCCAGCCTCTTGCAACTGCAACCCGCACCCGCAGGAGATTGGGACGGCGGCGGAATCTATCTTGCCTATCACAAAAGTCCTTCACCGAGTTCATTACGACGGGCTTATTACTCTTATATCGCAAACAATAATATCGTTGCCTCCGGACTGATAGATCCTGCCAATAATCATTCAGAAGGTTTCCCGGGTATAGACCTTGACCCTCAAACCGGTGAACCGATAGTTTCCTGGCATACCTCAATCCCTGATAATTCTGGTCAATACCATTGTCCAATATCTATAGACCAGTTTAATCTAACGGGAATTCCAGGTCTCTGGACTGAGCCCTATAGCGTTATCAGTAATCCCACCACAGTTGACGGAGAACCGGGGCAAGAGTTCCTCTGGCCCCAAATACAGATAGGACATTCACCGACAGAAGGAATGAAGCGTGCCTACATCTTTACCAGAAACATCACTAATAACTTAGATGGATATCCCTGTGAAAATCTGATGATTGCTTATGCAGATTATGCCGAGCCTTCGGATCTTGCCGATCAGGTATTGACCGAGTGGCAATATACCACTATACCTCAGCTTGATAACTGGAGAAATCAAAATATCAGGGCTTTCTATTCGCACACTGTTTGTGAGAATACAGGTAGAATAGCAGTTGTCGGACATACTGTGAAATTGGATAATGATATAATAGGGTATCATCCGAATAACTACTTCTTTGTTTTGGAAAACAATAACTATGGAGAAGGCGACTGGACATTGTTTACCGGTGAATCAACTATTCCCGTCACCAATCCCAACGGTTATTACAAAGATGCGTTCAATGTCCCTTATCAGGATTTAAGATACATACCTCAGACTAACAGACATAACACCGCAACCGATGATCATGGTAATTATCACTTCGTATCATCGTTCTATCTTTCTAATGAATCCGGGGGATTTTATCCATCTCTAACAACGACTAAACATGTCAAATTTGACCGTGACAGTGAACAATTCCTGATTACAGACCTTTACCCTCGCAACACGGATGGTTCATTATATTTACCCTGGGACACTCCTCCGCAATTTGACAACAATGATTGGTTAGTGGTCCAGGAAAGCTGGCCTTTATACTGGTGGAACTCTGATACTGTGTTTCAAGAAAATTACTACCGGATAATTCTGGATGGTCCCCGAATGGTCGCTCTCTTTCAAGAGAGCACAAAGGCAAGAAAGCATCACATGGGACAAGAGGGTTACAGCCAATGGGCAAACGTACCGGAGACTCATCTCATGATCTCGGACGATTACGGGGCAACCTGGTCCGATGCTATCGTACTCAATTCTCTCAATACTCCTCAATTAAATGGCATGATCCCTGCCTATTGGTACATGGCAGACGATATGCAGCATTTGCATGATAATTGGTTCAGAATACACCTCTCCTTCTACAGCCAGAATGATTATGGTTCTTATATCCAGGGAAACGGACCAAATACCGGTGGAGAGCTTTACTATACCTCCATTGATCTGGAATTTGATACTACTCCCGATATAACCCTTTATCCTCCTCAGAATTTGACAGCTGCAGCTTTCTCTAACAGCATAATGCTCGAATGGAATGAACCCTCTTATTATGAAGGAGAACTGTTAGGATACAATATCTACCGGGAAGGAGCAGCAATAAACCCGGAATTAGTCTTAGATACCGAATATGAAGATACGGACGTTGTTAATGGTGTTGTTTATTCTTATTATGTTACAGCCCTATATGACGAAGGTGAATCGGAACCGTCGAACATAGTTGAAGCCACTCCTATGCTGCCGGTTCCACCTCTGCCGGCATTAGCTCTCAATCCCGAACCGGAAGATTTTGCTGTCCCGGTCGATCTTAGCTTCGAATGGGTACTATCTCAGGAAGGTCCTGTCCCCGATGGCTATTTGTTCAACTACTGGCCGGCTATCGATGAGCAGCCGGAGATGCTGGATCTGGGTAATGCAACAAGTTATCAGGTAGCGGAAAACCTGCTTTATGGAACCGAATACAGCTGGCAAGTCATCCCTTACATTGATCTCAACGGCAGAAGAGAATTCCTTTCTCCTCTACGGCTGCAGGCGAGTGAAGCCCGGAAACGAAAAGTGATAACTCCCGAAACTCGTAATCCTGTTCAGAGAAATGCCCGCGAGAATGATCATCTCTATGCCGAAGACTGCCCTGTCTGGTCATTCACAACCGAAGAAGCAACCGTGGAAGAATTCACATTGACAGTGGACAGGATAGGTCAGGGAACGATAGAGATCGACGAAGAGGAAGTAACGGAATATCCTGTTCAAATCAACTATCTTGCCGGTTCGGAGCTGTCTCTCCTTGCGACACCATTTCTTGACTGGGGATTTGAGAAGTGGATCATCAATGGTGTTGATCATACTGGTGAACTTATTATTATCGAAATGAATGAGAACAAGACGGTTACTGCTTATTTCAATCAGCTCCCCCCTCAACCGGCTACGACACTCTACCCTCTTGATGAAGAGACAGATGTACCGGTAGATTTTGAGTTTTACTGGGAAGCGAACATTGAAGGTCCTTATCCCGACGGCTATCTCTTCAGCTACTGGATTACCGGAGAAACTCAACCGGAACCCTTTGATGTTGAGGAGTTTGAAATCTATTGGGCTGAAGATATTGAATACGGTACCGAGTATAATTGGCAGGTCATTCCCTACATCTTTGCTGACGATGAATCGGTTATTTATGCCGAAGACTGCCCGGTCTGGTCATTCACGACAGAAGTACCGGATCTCAATCCCCCACAAAACCTAATCGCCGCAGCAGGCAATAACATTGTCTGGCTGGAATGGGAAGAACCGGAAGTGAGAATAGAGTTATTAGGTTACAACGTCTATCGGGACGAAGTAATGATTAATCCTGAAACCGTATTAGAAACAGAATATGAGGACAGTGATGTCATTAACGGTGAGATTTACGAGTATTACGTCACCGCTCTCTATGAGGAGGGTGAATCGGAACCTACGGAAACAGTCCCGATTTATCTGGAACTCACTACCGAAATCTCGATATCTCCTGAGTATCTGGAAACTGAATTGTTTACCGGATATTCAACTACCGATTATCTGACGATCTATAATGAGGGCGAAAATGATTTGATCGTTGAGATCTCCCTGGCACCTGAACCTGTCAGAAGCAGAAATCCACTCCTCATTCCGGGAGAGAGCAGAGAGATCCGGTCAATTTCGGATTTCTTACACCCCACCCGTTCCTTCTCACCTAACTACAGTTTGAACAACCAGCCGAGAACAAGCGGTAATTCAGTACTTTATATCACAACATTTTCCAGTGATCAGGATTCCGATTTCAGGACAGTGATCGAAGAACTTCCCAATGTTTCTGTTTTCGAAACGTTAGACGCAAGGTCTCAGACCCCGAATGTCGATTATCTGCTTGCTTACGATATTGTCATCGTAGCCTCAAATTACGGTTTTGCCAATCAAACTCTGATGGGTGATAATCTGGCACATTATGTTGATCAGGGAGGAACCCTCTGTCTGCTGGAGGGTACCTTCTCTTATTCAGCTATAGGAAATCCTGCCGGTGGCTGGACATTAGATGGTTTAATTACCGAACCTCAATATTCACCGCTCGCCTTTACCGATTACAGCCAATCATCAACTTATTGTGATAATTTTGTGGCTCATCCCATTACAAATGGTGTTTCATTTATTGAAAGTACACTCTATACTTTCACCTATCCGCAGGGGAATGGGGTATCACTCGGTCTTTATCAGACTGGAGATCATGTTGCAGCCTATAACCCCGATAAACCGATCGCCGCTATAAATGTTTTCCCCCACAATGCCCATTGGGGCGGGGACTTCATTCAAATGATGAGCAATACAATAGACTGGCTCTCCGCCGGAGCTGTACCCTGGCTGGCATTAGATCAATATGATCTTAGCATCGAACCCGGATCCTCGGAGATTATCGAGGTTACCTACAATGCAGCAGGATTGGCACCCGACGTATATAATGCGAGTATCAATATAGAGAGTAATGATCCTGAAGAACCGTTTGTTTCGGTTCCGGTAACTATGACTGTTCTGGAAGACCCCTATACTCCTCCGGTCAATTTGACAGCAACAATAGGTGACGGAACTGTCGATCTCTACTGGGGAGATCCCGGAACCAGATCCGGCAATAACAGTTTCTCCTCACTAACCGAAGGTTCTTCGGTAAACAGGATGCTCTTCCTGTCTGAAAACAGCAGAGATTTTGCCGGCAGAGAGGTTACTTTCCTCGGTTACAATGTTTACAGGGATGGAGTAAGATTGAACATCGATCTGATACCCGGGACTGAGTATTCCGATAGCGGTCTGATAAACGGAGTAACCTATGAATATTACGTCACTGCTGTGTATGAAGAGGGGGAATCAGTTCCCTCCAATACCATTCAGGCAACCCCTTATATAGTTGATATTGTCTCGGTCACCCCGGTTTTTGGTAACGGTACGGAAGAGAATCCTTACCAGATTGCCGAACTGCTCAATCTCTACTGGATAGCCGAAGACCCAGCAAGATGGGCTTACCACTACATCCAAACAGCAGATATTGATGCTTCCGAAACTGCCGGCTGGTTTGCCGGGAATGGTTGGAAACCGATAGGAATGATGATCACGGAATATCATGAGAACAACCTCCCCTTCACCGGTTCCTATGACGGACAGAACTACATGATAGCCGCTCTCTACAGCAACCGCACCTCAACACTGGGAGTAGGGCTTTTCGGACATACCGCAGGAGCCACGATCAGGAATCTGGCCGTAACCAATGTTGATCTTACTGGCTATGCCGGTATCGGTGGTTTGGTCGGAGCTGCCTTTTATGAGACACATATTACCAATACCTATACTACCGGAACGGCTAACGGCTTCGGAGCTGTAGGAGGAATAGCAGGAGCTAACTGGCACGACTCGATAATCGAGAGATCCCGAAGCTCCGTTAACGTCACTAACAGCCTGTCTGACGGCTCCCGCTTTAATATCGGCGGTTTAGCCGGAAACAACGGTTATTCAGCATCAATTATTGATTGTTACAGTACGGGTAATGTTTCCGGTTATTCTTCCAATACGGGCGGTCTTGTCGGTTTTAACCGGGATGGCGGTGTTATTACCAACTCTTTCAGCACCGGTCTGGTCATCGGACATCAGAATAGCGGCGGTTTGGTTGGAAATAGCGAAGCTTCCTTTGTTAATAACAGTTTCTGGGATATCGAGACTTCCAATCAGATCGAGAGTGCCGGCGGTGAAGGACAATCGACAAATGCCATGAAAACGGAAACGACATACACCGCTGCCGGCTGGGACTTCCTGACCGTTTGGGGAATGGACGGCTACACCAATGAGGGATACCCCTATCTGCAATGGGAGATGCTTGACGAAGATATCCTGCTTCCTCCGGTTAACCTGGTTGCCATTCCCGCTAATGAGATCGTACATCTCTTCTGGAATGCTCCCGGTATGCGAAGTAATGATGATTATACTTTCCGGGCAGGGGATCCGGATTCGGAAAATTCCCGCCGTTTAGAAACGGAAAGAAGAATCACCCTGAGTCATGACCGGAATCTAATCGGTTACAACATCTACCGGGATGGAATCCAACTCAATACCTTAATAGTAACGGAAACCATGTTTACCGACACAGATGTGGAAAATGAAACCACCTATCAGTATTTTGTAACCGCTCTTTATGATGAAGGAGAATCCGAGCCTTCCAATCTTGTTTCAGCCACCCCCTATCTCAGTGTTGTTATCCCGGTTGTTCCGGCAATAGGTAGCGGTACAAGCGATAACCCCTATCAGATTGAGTCTCTCGATAACCTGCTCTGGATAACCGAAGATTTCGAACGCTGGGATTACCACTACATTCAGACTGCTGATATCGATGCCTCCTCAACCATTGACTGGTTCGAAGGGAAAGGCTGGAAACCAATCGGAAACAGTGCCATCAAGTTTACCGGTTCCTATGATGGAATGCACCATAGCATCGACTGGCTCTTCATAAACCGTAATATGACAGACTACAACGGTCTCTTCGGTTACACCAACGGAGCTGATATCCGGAATCTGGGATTAACTAACATCAATTACACCGGAAACCGTTTCACCGGAGCTTTTGTTGGAAAAGCTGATAATTCAACAATAACTGATTGCTATAGTACCGGTAACCTGACCGGTACCGGAATATGGGATGCCGGCGGTATTGTCGGCTGGTCCTACAATACTCAGATCAACAGCAGCTACAGCCTGAGTAACATTACCGGTCAGAGTTATGTCGGCGGCTTAGTAGGTTACTTTACCGGAGGTTCTCTCGTCGAAAATTCCTATGCTATGGGCAGTGTAACCGGAAATAGCCTGGTCGGCGGTTTGATCGGCTACAATTCGAGCTCTTTGGTCAGCAGTTCTTTCAGCACCGGATTGGTTACCGGTATCAGTGGTGTCGGCGGTTTGATCGGAGCACCTGCCGGTGCAAATGCCCAGAACAGTTTCTGGGATATCAATACCTCCGGCAGAAACACCAGTGCCGGCGGTGAAGGAAAAACCACAGCAGAGATGAAAACCGCTTCTACCTTCGTCAATGCCGGTTGGGACATGATGACCACCTGGATCATTGACGGCGTTAATAATACCGGTTATCCCTACCTGAGATGGCAGATGATCGACGGTACGATAGTACCTCCGGGAGAGATCACGGAACTTAACTGGACAGCAGCTAATTCACCCTATTACATTACCTATCCGATTATCGTCGAGGCAGATGAGCTGCTTACCATAGAAAACGGAGTGGAAGTAATCTTTACAAACATTGCCAGTATCACGGTTTACGGCGGTATAGAAGCAGACGGAGTTATCTTTAATTCTACCTCTCCTATGACCACCTGGAACGGGATCTGGTTAACAGGCAGCGTCCTGAATGTCAGTTTTAATAACTGTACCTTAATCAATGCGGTTCAGGCTCTTGTCTTTAATAATGCTGCCGGTTCGGTGACCAACTCCCTGATCACCAAGAATGAAGACCTGACCATAGATGAGGAAACAGCGGTTATCCTTCAGAATGATTCCAATCCGGACTTCGAAAACCTGGAAATAGAGAATTACGCTAAAGGTATCGTGATCATCAATGACCTGATGCGCCGTACCTCTACCCCGACCCTGACCAATATCAGAATCAGAAACACTACCAGCCCGGTTCGTACTCAGACTGTCGGTATCGAAATCCAGGGAGACGTCGGTCTGACTCTTGAAGATGCCGAGATCGATGACTTTGAAATCGGTATTCATTACACCGGTGGCAGTACATCACCGGACAGAACAACCCCGACCCTGACCAATATCAGGATCAGAAACACTACCAGTCCGGTAAGAACCAACGCCAAAGGCATTGTACTGACTGATGTTCCTGAAATCGAGATCACCGATGGTGAAATCGAAGATTATCCGATAGGGATCTTTGCCGAAACAACAGCTGACCAAACAAGGTCGATCAGTACCCCGACCTTGACTAATATCCGGATCCGCAATTCCACCAGTCCGGTTCGTACTGAAACAATAGGTATCGAACTCAGTGGTGCAGTTGCCCTCATTCTCGCTGATGCCGAGATAGACGATTATGACACCGGCTTCCAATATAATGGGGACGGTACATTCTTTGACCGTTCCACCCCAACTCTGACCAATATCAGAATAAGAAACACTACCAGCCCGGTCAGGAACGGATTACCCGGCATTATCCTCAGAGATGTAAGCCAGATAGCCATTACCGAAGGTGAGATTGAAGACTATACAACCGGTATGCTGATCGAAACCACAGGCGACCAAGCCCGCTCCATCAGCACTCCAACCCTGACCAATATCAGAATAAGAAACACTACCAGTCCCGTTCGCACGGAAGCAACCGGTATTGAGATCAATGGAGCAGTAGCTATCAACATTGATGATGCCGAGATAGACGATTACGATACAGGAATAATATACACCGGTGACGGTACCGTTTTTGACCGCTCCACCCCCACTCTGACCAATATCAGGATCAGAAACACGACCAGCCCGGTTCGTACCGGATTACCCGGGATCATTCTGCGTGATGTGAGCCAGATAGCCATTACCGAAGGAGAGATAGACGATTACTCAACTGGAATGCTTATCGAAACTACCGGTGACCAGACCCGTTCCATCAGTACTCCGACCCTGACAAATATCAGAATAAGAAACACTACCAGTCCCGTTCGCACGGAAGCAACCGGTATTGAGATCAATGGAGCAGTAGCTATCAACATTGATGATGCCGAGATAGACGATTACGATACAGGAATAATATACACCGGTGACGGTACCGTTTTTGACCGCTCCACCCCCACTCTGACCAATATCAGGATCAGAAACACGACCAGCCCGGTTCGTACCGGATTACCCGGAATCATTCTGCGGGATGTCAGCCAGATAGCTATTACCGAAGGTGAGATTGATGACTATCCTGTAGGAATGCTTATTGAAACTACCGGCGAACCTACCCGTTCTATCAGTACTCCAACCCTGACCAATATCAGGATAAGAAATACGACCAGCCCCGTTCGTACGGAAACAAGAGGTATCGAGGTTAATGGTGCTGTTGCCCTTAATATTGACGACGCCGAGATCGATGAATACGATGTCGGAATCCAATATACCGGTGACGGAACTGTTTTTGACCGTTCAACCCCAACTCTCACCAACATCAGGATTAGAAACACGACCAGTCCGGTACGTAACGCCTCTTACGGAATGTTCTTCCAGGATGTGAGCAGCTATACTGTCGCCAATGTCGATTCTCTCTACGGCTACTCTACCGGAATCCACCTCAGTACAAGCGCAGATAATGACCGCTCACGCAGCACCCCAACCCTGACTAACATCAGGATCAGAAACACCACCAGTCCGGTCAGAAACAACGATTTCGGTATTGTTGTTGACGGGAATGTCTCGGCAGTCATGGATTCTGTCTATATCGATGACTTCCATACCGGGATAAAGTACAGCGGCAGACTTAACGGTAACCCTGACCGCGCAACTCCCACCCTGACCAATATTCGCATCCGCAATACTACCAGCCCGGTTCGATCCGGTTCTGTCGGTATAGCTCTCGACGGTACTGTTTCCCTGAACCTGGAAGATGCCGAAATAGATGATTATGACACCGGAATAGAATACCTCGGTGACGGTACTGTTTTTGACCGCTCCACCCCAACCCTGACCAATATCAGGATAAGAAATACGACCAGTCCGGTCAGAACAGAAGCTGTTGGGCTTGTTCTGAAGGATCTGCATCAGATAGAAGTAAACGGAGGTGAGATTGAGGATTACAGCACCGGTATCCTGATCGATACTACTGATGATACTAACCGTTCCCTGAGTACTCCTACCCTGACCAATATCAGGATTAGAAACACAACCAGTCCGGTACGAAACGGTTCAATGGGAATTGGAGTCAGCGGTACCGTGGCACTAATCCTTGATGATGCCGAAATAGACGATTTTGATACCGGAATTGAGTACATCGGTGACGGTACTGTTTTTGACCGCTCCACCCCAACCCTGACCAATATCAGGATAAGAAATACGACCAGTCCGGTCAGAACGGAAGCTGTTGGGCTCCTGCTCCGTGATCTGTCTCAGATAGAACTAAATGACGGTGAGATCGAGGATTACAGCACCGGTATTCTGATCGAGACTACTGCTGATATCCACCGTTCGCTGAGTACTCCTACCCTGACCAATATCAGGATTAGAAACACAACCAGTCCGGTACGAAACGGTTCAAAGGGAATTGGAGTCAGCGGTACCGTGGCACTTATTCTGGCTGATGCCGAAATAGACGATTATGATACCGGAATTGAGTACATCGGTGACGGAACTGTTTTTGACCGTTCCACCCCAACTCTGACCAATATCAGGATTAGAAATACAACCAGTCCGGTCAGAACGGAAGCTGTCGGTCTCCTGCTTCGTGATCTGTCTCAGATAGAACTCAATGATGGTGAGATAGAAGATTACAGCACCGGTATCCTGATCGAGACTACTGATAACACTACCCGTTCCCTGAGTACCCCTACTCTGACCAATATCCGCATCCGTAACACAACCAGTCCGGTACGGACAGGTTCCAAAGGTATCGGGATCAGCGGTACCGTGGCACTTATTCTTGCTGATGCCGAAATAGAAGATTTTGATACCGGAATTGAGTACATCGGTGACGGAACTGTTTTTGATCGCTCCACCCCTACCCTGACCAATATCAGGATTAGAAATACAACCAGTCCGGTCAGAACAGAAGCTGTCGGTCTCCTGCTCCGTGATCTGTCTCAGATAGAACTAAATGACGGTGAGATCGAGGATTACAGCACCGGTATCCTGATCGAGACTACTGATAACAGTACCCGTTCCCTGAGTACCCCTACCCTGACCAATATCCGTATCCGGAACACAACCAGTCCGGTCCGCAACGGTTCCAAAGGGATCGGGATCAGCGGTACCGTGGCACTTATTCTTGCTGATGCCGAAATAGATGATTATAATACCGGAATTGAATATATCGGTAACGGAACAATATTCGATCGCTCTACCCCGACCCTGACCAATATCAGGATAAGGAACACAACCAGCCCGGTCAGAACGGAAACTGTCGGACTTCTCCTGCAGGATCTTCATCAGATAGATTTTAGTGGCGGAGAGATCGATGATTACGCAACAGGGCTGCTTATCAGTACAACTGACACTCAAAACAGACTCAGGACAATGAGCACTCCGACCCTGACCAACATCAGAGTGCGTAATACCACAAGTCCGGTCAGAACAGGAGATGATACAGGTATCCGGATCACCGGTAATGTCTCCGCTGTTATGGATTCTCTTGATATCGAGAATTACCATACAGGCTTGATGTATATCGGTGATGAAGATGACGTTCGCAGCCGGGCAACACCCACTCTGACCAATATCAGGATAAGAAATACGACCAGTCCGGTCAGAACCGATCCGGTCGGTATGCATCTGGAAAACATCTCTCTGCAGGGCTTTGAACGCAATGCTGTCTATGTAGCAGGAGATCCCGGAAACCGCAATGCCGTACCAGGTCAGGCTCTTAGATTTGAGAGTGTACAGGCTGATACTTTGAAAAATACTACTATCTGGGGATATGAGACCGGCTTATACGCCCGGGAATCAGCCGGCCTGAATTTTGCCTATAACATCATCTGGGTTGATGGTGAGCCTTTAGAGAATCCGATAGACTCAGACGAGCCGGTTAATGTCAGTCAATCTGTTATCTCTTATGCCGGAGACGGTAACGGACGGAATACCTACCCCGGAGATGATAACCTCAATGTCGATCCGAAATTTGTTGATCCGCGGAAAGGTGACTTCTTCCTCAGATACCGAACACCCTTAAAATATCTCGAGTATGTTGTCGGATCTAACGATTTCGATTTCGGTTATCTGGAACAAAGACACGATCAAATATACGGTGCAACAGCCCGTACTCATGAACTGCATCCGGGATGGAATCTGCTCGCAATCCCCTTCATAACCAATGAAGACGGTATCCCCGCAACTCCGGTAGATATATTTGCTGATTATCTTGATCCCTTCTTTGTAAATCCCTATTATACCTCGATCGTCCAGATGAATACTATACCATACACCGCTTTCAATGATGAAGGTATCTACAGTCTTAATTATACGGGAACATACAATGTACCCTCCAGGATTTTCACAATGATGGGATATTGGGTAAGAAACTACGGCGGTTATACTACTCTGACGGTTGAACAAGGATTCATTGATGAAGAGCAATATATTATCGATGTTCCGGGACAGCCGAACACCACCCACGGCTGGTATCTGCTTGCTAATCCCTATTACGAAAGTCTCAGCTGGGCTGACGGATCGATCGACGTGGAAGGGAATGTTCACAGGTTCGCCTATGTTTATGCCTATAACGAAGAACACAACGCCTATCAGTATCTCCCTGTCGATGAGATCTCCAATAGAGAGATCAACCGCTGGGAAGGTTTCTTTATTAAATCTAATGATCCTGACGGTAAAGTGATACTCAACTTCCCGGGTGACCTTGGCAGAGAGAGAGATGTAAGCGGAAACAGAGAGCTGCCGGTAACCCGGAATGATACCGGAAGAGCAAGCGGTGGCTTGGATATTCCTGCCGAGGAATGGCTCATTACTCTCGGAGCTCAGCATCAGGACAAGGGAGATTTTCTTGTTGTCAGTGCCAACTCAAAGGCTGATGACACTCTTGACCCCTACGACGTACCGAAACTTCCTCAGGCACCCTTCATAGTAACAGGAAGCCTGATGTTCGGTATCGATAATACCGGTTGGGACAATTCACCCGGTTATTATGCAAGAGATACCGCTTCACTGGATAACTCCTTCTGGGAATGGGATATTATGCTTGATGCCACCGATATCTTCAACGAACCGGTGGACGATTACTTCCTAACGGTTTTCTGCGAAGAGATGGTTGACGTGCCCGACGGTTACCGGTTCACCCTGACAAACCTTCTGACCGGAGAAGCAATTGATCCGGCAGCAGAAAACATGATCATTGATCTGAGCAGTTATATCAATCCGGCGACCGAGTCTAACACCAGAAACGGTGACAGAAGAAGCAGACCGGAAAGTATCCTGATCCCGCTGCACCTGCATGTAGCCACGGTCTCTACCGGTTCAGAGGATGATTCCCCTGTTCAGACACCAATCATGTCGCTGCGCAACTATCCGAATCCATTCAATCCGGAAACGAGAATATCCTTTGCGATAACGGAAGACTCGAATGTCAGGATCGAGATATTTAATGTCAAAGGGCAGTTAGTAAAGACCCTGATTGACGAGTACCTGAAAGCCGGACCACATTCTGTGGTCTGGAACGGTAGCGACAACAATAATACCAGAGCTGCCACCGGTATTTACCTCTACCGGATGACGGCAGGTGACAAAGTTATCAACCGAAAGATGATAATGATGAAGTAAGAACTGACTTTGCAATAGGAACAAAGAGCCTGAGTTGTCTAAAACTCAGGCTCTTTTCTTTATCCTTCGAAGAATCCCGGGGAAAACCTGCAGCCTTCAGAGCTGAAGGACTCCCCCTGTTTTTGCTCCGGAACTGAGCTAAAAACTCTGATGAAAAAGGGGATTTTCATTTTGTTGCTGACCGGGAAAAAATGCAATCTACTTCCCGGAAACATTCTACCTATAACATTTCTACGCTTAGGTTAGATTCTTAATCCGTTACCAAGGTAACCGGAATGAGATTGTTCTTGCCTTTTTGCCGGTTTATTGAGACTAAGGAAGATGGTAAGCAGTTAGATATTTATCTATAGTAACAGTCGGTTCTATCCTTTTTGTTCATCGAGATTCTTTAGCTGTTCTTCCACTACATCGATCAAGACGCTGGCATTACATTTCCGGAAGAGAGCGAGGGACTGGTTCAGCTTTTCCCTTGTGGAATCGGGGCGTTCTTGCTCAAGTTCGATCATAGCCCAGTTAAAATAGGCTCTGCCGGTTCCGTCCAGATCGCCTACTTTTGTAAGGATCTCTATCTGTTGTTTATAATAGCTTTCAGCGGTTTTGTAATCCTTTTGGGACTTGGCAATATTTCCCAGATTACCCAGGGTATGGGCAATTCCTTCGTCATCTTTCAATTCCCGCTGCAGTTTCAGGTTTTCCTCGTATATCTTCAGCGCTTTATCGTAGTTACCTTTTGTGAAGTTTATATCTCCAATGGCGTCATTACAGAAAGATATCCCGACAATATCTCCGATCTTTTCCGATATCTTCTTCGATTCTTCGATATAGGAAAGTGCTTTTTCCTTATCCTCAAGATAGTAGAAATAGGCTTCTCCGATACTGTAAAGAGCTATGCCTTCCTGATGTTTGTTCCCGATGATCCGGGCTGTGTTCAGGCTCTTCTCATAATAGGAAATAGCCTTTGGTATATCTCCCTCATTACGGAACAGGGTACCCAGATCCATTATCAATCTGCTGTATCCGTTCTTATCTCCCAGCTTCTCCGAGATCTCCAGTCCGCGCACAATATATTTTTTCGCCAAATCCTTATCACCAGTTCTGGAGGCAGCAACTCCAAGTCCGTTCAGAGCTATCCTGAGATTGATCAGATCATCGTCCTTTTCGGAAATCTCAAGTAATTCCCGGTAGTACTTCTCAGCCGAATGGTAATCTGAACGATTCATATAATGGACACCCATGGATACCAGGAAACTGGCGGTGAGTTTCCGGTCTTCCGATTTCTGCAGTTTGGCATGCATAACCCCGGCTATCTTTTCGAATTCTTCCAGCCGGTTAACATATTGCAGGACATTCATGTAATGAAATTCCAATGAATTTCTGTGATGTTCACTTTTTAGTTTCGGCAGTATCTCCGGAATGTATCCCGCCAGGTATTGGAACGATCCTTTCAATATCTGAGTTCTCACTTTCAACAGATAATACTCGTCGTTCAGAAAACCGGGATAATCCTTTTCGAGAGAACCGATCAGTTCATCCGCTTTATTCGCCTCACCCTGGGCGACATAATTCCCGGTCATAGCCAGAATAATATCAAAGCACTTTTGCTCTGTACTGCAATAACTCAGAGCTTTTTCATAGTAATAATTGCTTTCCGGATATGCTGCCAGCCGGGCAGTCTTTTCTCCGGCAGCCAGGGAGTAGTTTTCGGCTTTGCCACGGTTTTCGGCATAGATAAAGTGATTAGCCAGCAGTTCAAGATAGGGATAGAGATTTTCCGCGAATTTCTCTTCGTAGAAGGAACCGATCTTATTATGAAGTTCTCTCTTCTGGCTGAGCAGGATCGTCCGATAGATGGCATCCCGCATCAAATGATTATTAAAGATGTATTCAATACCAGAATCGAAGGCTTTTTTCTCGATATAATCGTTGTCGTCCAATTCATCTATGATACTGAAATACTCTTTCATTTTTTCATCTGAAACGATGGTGATTTCATCCAGAGAAAAGGCTTTCCCGATAACTGAGGCAACCTTCAGAGTGTTCTTCAGCTCTTCGTTGAGATTCTCATACTCGTTAAGGAGAAGGTTTTCTAACTTGTCGGATATGATCCCCTCTTTTTCCAGTCTCTTCAAATCAGATTCGGCAACAATCGAGCGGGTGGCAAAGATGTTTTTCTTGATGATGGAACACATCTCGATGATAAAAAGAGGATTGCCTTTCGTGATGTTGTAGATCGTCTTCACTGCATCCCGGGAGATCGCTGAAATCTCTTTTTTGATCAATTCCTGCGCTTCGCTTTCCTGAAGATTGCTGAGTTTCAGAAGTTTGGCAGTATTCATTCCGGGTTCATTATGCAGATCTTCTCCGTTACCCCGGTAGGTAACGATGAGTTCAGTGCCGCCGTTCAAAAGACGTGGAATTGCTTTCTGAAAGATATGATAGGAACTTTTGTCCAGGAATTGCAGATCATCGATAAAGAGCAGACTCTCCTCCTCCAGTAGTGAGCAAAGGATCTCTGCCTGATTGGCATAAACGATCTCGAATTCTTCCTCTTTTAACTCAATTGTGCTGTCCTGAATAGCCCGGAAGAATTTCATAATCAACTCCGGCTCAAATTGCATCCCTCTCTTTGTGCAATAATCTCTGAGAATAGAGAAATCTTTTACCGGATTATCGATCGTCAGCTTCCTGTTCAGGATGTTCAGAAACCATTCACACTGATTTTTGCTGTTATACTCTTCCAGAAGATGGATCGAGACTTTTCTGTTCTGTTTTATGTGTTCTCTGATAAGATAATAGGCAATGAATGTTTTACCGGTTCCTGCTTCGCCGGACAGAATCAGAAACCGCTCCTCACCGCTGCTAAGAGTTTTGCTCAGGTCAGCAATTTCATTTCGGTAGGCAACTAATTTTCTTTCCCTGTAACGGTTTTCGAGAGGAGTCCAGGAGCCGGGCAGTTCACCGGTTATCTTGTGGATCCGGAGAGGTATCTTGATCCCTTTGACAAATGTCTCTTCGATAAATGCGGTCTCGAATCTGCCGGCAACATTAGCTAAAATAGCCTCTGAGAAGGAAATCTCTCCTTCAGCAGAATACGACATCAAACGGGCTGCAATGTTAACCGCATTACCGATTAGTCCGTATTCATTCCGCTGAGAACTCCCCAATACACCGGCAAAGATATTACTATAGGTCAATCCGATTTTAGCTGAGATTGTCTCCGAACGGATCTTTTGTATCCGGTAACAACAGGTGACAGCCCGGTCAACATCATTGATATGATTATACGGTGTACCGAAAGTTATCAAAATCAGATAACCCTTATCAGCATAGTCGATCTTATTCACCGTGCCGTCGAGATTATAGACATTCCTCTGGATCTCACTGTAATAATCATGATATGCTCGATGGTCTATCTGTTCTCTCCCCTGTTTGTCACTCAAATGAATAAAGATTACCGCTGAATTCCTCAATTCTGCCGAGAATCCCTTTTCACTCATTTTCCGGAGAACCTTGTCGGGCAGGAACAGTTTTCCTAATTTCGATCCTTCGGCACGCTGTTCTGATACCGGTGGTTTACCCCGCATACTGCTATAGGGTTTGATCTCCTTCGATAAGATGATCTTTCCCGGTTCTGCCTCTTCACTCAATAAGAAGAGTTCTTTCAGCGCATCTCCGTCGATATAATAATCATAGTGATAGTGAAGATTCCCGACGATGTTCAGATAGATCTCACCCCAGTGCATAGCCCCGTTGAAATTGATCTCGATCCCGTATTGTTTTTTAAACTCTTGATTAAGACCAAGCAAAGAATCATACATTGCATCACAGCAAGAGAGCATGCGGGGAATCACCTCTTCTTTCTCACCGGGAAAGAGAGCAGAAAGGGCATCTCCCCCGAATTTGAGTAAAGAGCCTCCATAATCATGCAGGCATCTGATCATCTCCTCAAAATAGACATTGAGGATCTCAATGATTATCTCAACCCCGTAATGACCTTTAGCACTGACCAGTTCAGTGATCTTGGTAAAACCGCAAATATCGGTGAAAAGCATACCTGCTTCATCTTTTACGCACAGGGGTACGGTTATCTTCCCCAAACTATCATCGCTTAATTTAGCAGCATTCAAGAGATATTCGGGTAATAAAGGATCTCTCTTCATTCACTACTCCTTTGTTTTACTTACAGCGGGTTCATCGCCTCAAGCTGCGATCGGTTGACCAAGAGTTCTCCTCTTTTTTTCCCCTTGAAAAGGTGTTACAATTTTCCTCTCTTGCTCAATCTCCCCAAATCAAAATCCCATCTTCCCCGCTTTAGCTTAAATGTCAAAAAGATATTTCGTATTTTCAGCCCGAAGTCTAAAGGATTAGTTGAAGCTTTTTCTGTAATGAAGCAATCTCAAGGCATTCATCACGGCAAGGATCGTAACCCCAACATCCGCAAAAACCGCACCCCAAATAGTTATCAGGCCGGCAGCACCCAGACCCAGAAAAAGAACTTTAATGCTCAAAGCCAGAATAATATTCTGCCGGGCGTTGTTCATTGTTTTTTTTGCGATATTGAAGATAGCGGGGAGTTTTTCAATTTCATCGGTCTGCAAGACAATATCGGCAGCTTCAATTGCCGCCGGGGAGCCAATCCCACCCATTGCCATTCCGGTATCGGCGAGAGCCATAGACGGGGCATCGTTGATCCCGTCTCCGACATAGAGGATCTTTCCCGGAGTCTCTTTCTTTATTCTTTCTATAATTGCAAGCTTATCCTGCGGCAGAAGATCAGCATAATACTCGTTAATTCCTAAACCAGAGGCTACTCTTCCCGCAATATCTTCCCTGTCTCCGGTCAAGATCAGTACCCTTCTTATTCTGAAAGACTTTATCCGTTTAATCATCTGTGGAATCTTCTCTCTGATACTGTCGCTGAACTCAACCCCTCCCAGAAGACTGTTATTAAGGGCTACTAAGATCATCCTTCTTCCCTGCCCGGGGTCACTAAATCCATCCGGTATGGATATCCCCTCATCCCTCAGAAATTCGGGGCTGCCGGCAATGATCTCCGAATTGTCATTCACTGCAGTTATACCCTTCCCGGGTGTTTCCCGGTAGGTTAGAGAAGATTGTTCCAATATTCCGTTGTTACCATGGGTTGACATCTGGCGATGATACTCGGCTATAACAGCTAAAGCAAGGGGATGGTTGGAATGGGCTTCTGCCCTGTAAGCATGCCAGAGAAGGTAATCTTCGGAGACATTCTCTGCCGGTTTTAACCCGGCAACTTCTAATTTTCCTCTGGTTAGTGTTCCTGTTTTATCGAGGATGATAGTCTTTGTCCGGGCAATATTTTCCAGGAAAATTCCCCCTTTAACCAGAACTCCATTTCTGATAAATACTGTTAAGCCGGCAAAGAAACTTAAGGGAACAGAAATTACCAGGGCACAAGGACAGGAGATAACCAGAAAGATGAGCGAACGGTAGAACCAGGTTTGAAAAGATCCGGCTGATAAGATAAAGGGAGGAACTACAGCGATCAAAACTGCCAGAACAAGAACGATCGGGGTATAAATCGCAGCAAAGCGGGTAATGAAACGCTCGGTTACGGTCTTTCTGCTTTTGGCATTTCTGATCAGGTCGATTAACCGGGATATCGTCGAATTATCGTATTCCTTCTCTACTTCGATAGTTAAGGTTCCGTATAAATTGACCGCACCGGCTGATACCCTCACCCCCCGGCTTACCGGCAGCGGTAATGATTCTCCGCTTAAAAGAGCATTGTTAATATCGGAGATCCCTGATATCACAACCCCATCGAGAGGAATTCTTTCTCCCGGTTTGACTATAATCAATTCCCCCGTTTTCACCTGTTCCGGCAGAACTTTAACTGTCTTGTTCTCTCTCATCAGATTGGCATATTCAGGTTTTAACTTCTGCATTTCTAAGATGGAATGCTGAGAGTATTCAACTATCTTGCTCTCGAAAAATCTCCCTATCTGATAAAAAAGCATAACGGCAACTGCCTCAGCATATTCACCGATAGCAAAAGCTCCAATCGTAGCAACGGTCATCAGAAAATGTTCATTGAATATATAACGGCTGAAGAATTTTCTTAAGGCTCCTTGCAGGACAAACCGCCCTATCAGCAGATAACTGGCCAGATAGATAAAAATCCTGTACTCAGAGAAATAACCGGTAAAGGTCAGCAGAAAAAGAATAAACCCACAGAGGGTTAAGAGCATCTCTCTTGTTCTAAAAGAGTCTATGATGCTGTCCCTGAAGCGGTATTCCTTCTCTCTCCGGGATACCGTCTCTACTTCCACATCCGGTTCTACCTTTTTCACAATCTGTCTTACCAGTGGTAAAACTTCCTTATCTAAAGTGGAATGATTGACAAACAGGGTTAACTCCCGCCCTAAAAAATCCAGAATTACACCAGCTATACCGTCGGTTGTGCGGAGTTCTCTCTCTATCTCCGCTGCACAGCCGGCACAGGTAAGATTTCTCAGGACAAATATATACTTAGTCATCCGGACCCCTTCCTTACCGCGTCTAACAACTTCTTTTCCTATATAGTAAGCCCAAATGACCGATAAACATAGTATAATTTAGCAGGAATGAAAACAATACCCTCTTTCTTTCAGGCAACTACAGGCAGAAAAGCTTGGCAAACTCCTTATGCCGTCGGTTTTCTCCTTTCTATTTCATCAGGAGCATCTTGTGATAATTAATCCGGTCAGCGGTTTTCAGTTTAACGATATATATTCCGGAAGAGGTTTCCCCGGAAGGTTCGACCCGCCAGATAAAATTATGACTTCCCGCCGGCAGATTGCCGAGATCAGCATTGTGAACCAACTCTCCTCTTATGTTGAAAATCCTTATCTCGGTTTCGGAAGGCTTTTCCAGCGTAAATGAGATATTGGTTTCCGGATTGAAGGGATTGGGATAATTGCACAGAGACAAGGAGCTTTCCGGAACGAGCGTATCCTGCTCTCCGCTGCTCTGATTCTCATCATACGTCAGCAAATAATCGATGTCGAAAACCACCGGTGTCTTTGAATGTGCCGGGGTAATCTGATGAAGCGTCGTTGCCCATTTTAATTCACCGGTAACCGGGATGTATTGCATTGCCTGCAGGTTAGTCGTGACCCCGGCAGCTCCGGAGAGTAATTTCCAGCTTCTTTCAGGGGTAATATCCGTACTCACCTGCAAAGAATCGGCAATTCCCTGATAGCGATAGCAGTAGGTGGGAGCGTAGAGAGTTCTGAAATGATTCGTCGCTGCCAGATGATCCCCTGCTACCGGCGGGTTTAGGTTGTTGTTGGCGGCTGTTCGGAGAGAACAGCCGTTCATATTGTTTACTTCGAACACAACCGGATAGGAGTTATCATCCATAAGAGCAGCCGTATGAATTATAGAACCGCTTATGAAATTACTCTCTTCCAGATGAGCTTGTATATCCTGATAGTTATTATCACCATCTTCATTATAATCAAGCGTCTCCAGAGCATTGCGCAAGGCAAGGAGTATCGGCTGGAATTGTTCCTCTATCGTGTAATTGTGGTTACTGCCGACATTATAAAAAGCCCCTAATCTGCTCTCATTGATCGCTGACAATGCCCCCATAAAACCTGTGATTCCAATATTAATCCATTTCTGCTGCTCCGCTTCTGCGGGAAAATGTACGGTTATCATCTGATGACTTCGAAGAACTGCATTATTAGACCAATCGAGATGGCGGGTAATTATCTGCTCCCCGGATACATCAGGCAGATCATTGGTACTCTCTCCCCAGCTCGACAGACTCGAGCAGGCACCGACATAGTTTCCAAGGTAGGAAAAGACTGCTATCAAATCGACAATCGAGGAATTCATCAGCAAATCAACATGGTCAATCTCCCTGTTGAGAAGAGAAATGTAAAGATCAGTACCGCTGTCGATCATCCCGTTGATAATGGCTTGGCTCTCGTTTATATATTTCTGTTCAATTTCGAAATTTGCTTCAAAAAATGATCTGGCTTGACTGTAAACATAAGCATTATTCCCATATAACATAGGGAGCAGATAGCCGGTCATCAATTCTCTTAAGTCCTCACCTACCAGAAAACCCTGAGCATAGCCCCTCTCTTCAATAGTCCCCTTCACCCTCAAAACTTTATGTTCTTCATAGATTTCCAGATAACCGTTTACCGTTTCCGAAAAAAGAGATCCACTAAGGATAACCATAAAAATGCAAAACCACAGTAGTTTGGGTTTCATGATAACCCCCTCATTTTTTTGCTATGGAATTGCTAAACGCATTTCTGTGTCAAGTATTGTGTTGTTTAGGGAGACTGTTCATGACCGAATCAAGCTATTACTATTTTTCATCTCACCGTAGGTAATAAACAAGTGACCTTTTTTTCTTTCATTCTGCTCTCAGCTCATATCACAACTGTTGCGCCTAATCTCATCTCTCTCCTCCCTGGAATGAAGAAGCGGTCTTTTCCGGTATATCTTCTCTCTCCTAACCTTAGGATACCATTCGGATAGTCTATAATCCTACCAGGTCCGACTGTAGTATTTCCTAATTGTATCCTAAGGATGTAACAGGATATCGAAAGAGCAAAAACTAACAGTCTCCGCTGCTTAGCGGAACTGTGAAGAGAGAGCTGACTTGACAAAAAAGATGAGAGCGAATAGTTATCTAAGAGAGAATTCCCTTTATCCAGGGGGAATTCCTGAAAAAAGTTTTTGAGGAGATGACTATGAATAAGATGATCTCTGCCTGCGGGATAGATTGTTTGAGTTGTGAATGTTTTGAGGCAACCCGTACCGGTGATCCGGTGAAGAAACAAGAAATTGCCGGCAAATGGTCTAAACAATATGAAGCTGAGATAACAGCCGCAGATATCAATTGTGACGGTTGTATGACCGGAGAGAATCATTTCGGCTGGTGTTATAAATGCCCGATCCGAGCCTGTGTTAGCGAAAAAAGCTATCAAAGCTGTGCCGAATGTCCAGACTTCCCCTGTCCGAAGAGTGAGTTTATTATCAACAACGTACCTGACGCTAAAAGCAATATAGAGAGTTTGAGGAAGTAAGATGAAGGTTTTTTCTGTTGCCGGATACAGCAAAAGCGGCAAAACAGCAACCGTTACCTCACTGATCAGTGAACTGAAAGCAAGAGGTTACAGTGTTGCAGCTATCAAAGATATTCATTTTGAAGACTTTACGATGGAACGGGAAGGATCAGACAGCTGGCAGTTCCAGCAGAGAGGAGCCGAGACTGTTTTTGCCCGGGGTCTGAAAGAGACTTACCTTATCCGTCCGGAACGGATCACATTATCCGCAATGCTCGATTTACTGCAGGCAGATTGGGTGATTGTAGAGGGTATGAAAAATGAACCTTTGCCGAAGATAGTCTGTGCCGAAAATGAAAAACAGTTAGCAGAACTGGTTGACGATAATGTTTTTGCGATCAGCGGCAAGATAAGTGTAAAACTGCCGGAATACCGGAAGTTGCCGGTTATCAACAGTCTATCCAATCCCGGAGAATTGGCAGATCTGGTAGAGCAGAGAGTCTTCCGGGTATTGCCTCTGGCTAAAGATGAGTGCTGCAGCAAATGCGGGTTAAACTGCTACCGGATGGTCGGGGAGATCTTAGCGGGCAGAAAACAACGTGAGGACTGCCGGACAGATCATAATCAAATTATCTCCCTGAAGATAGCCGGTAAGCAGATCCAGCTTGTTCCCTTTGTCCAGGAAATACTGCGTGATCTTATCATAGCCTTTGTTAAAAACCTGCGCGGCTACAAAAAGGGCAAGATCGAGATAACCCTGGAATGAAATCGGAAATCAGTTATCCAATATCCGGAAAGTCAGTAATAAAAAGATGCCGAACCGCTGAAGAATGTGCTAACGAACTGCAGGTTTACAGGCTTGAGCTGGAAAATACTCCGAGACTGCTCCGGATTATTGACGAAAGAACGATAGAAATTTCCCGGATTTTCGGAAACACCTATTCCGGAGAAAAGGATCTAAACTTTTCAGAAGCCGGAAAATTATTTTCACAGCTTCATTCCGCTTCTAAAAAGGGGGATATGGTCATCTGTCAGCTCGATACTAATCCCCGTAATTATCTGATAGAAAAGGATACCGGCAGATATTTCATGATCGACTTCTCGGAGAGTGCTTATCAGCTGCCGGAAAATGACCTGTTTAATTTTCTCTTATTCTGGGCAGCGATCCTGCGGGTAGAGGAATTTCGTTCAAAAAATGAGGATTTTCTCAGAGGTTACGGATCCTGGGAGTTGTTGGATGAGAAACGAAAAGAGACTCATTTCCCGATATGGATTGCTGAATTCGATGAAAGACGAAGAAAGTTCTGTAAGAACCCGGGAACCGAACTTGACTGGCAGAAAATGAACCGGGAGTATTTGATAGAACATTTCTACGATATCCTTAGATAATTCTCGGGCAACCTATCGTTGCAGAAACTACAATAATCAGATAATAATCAGATTCGAAGGAGGCAAAATGATTGAAAAGATTACAAAATTTCTGGGAGATCAGGCAGAGTACCTGTTGGACCACAAATGTAAGACCGTTACTAAAGAAAATCTGTATATTCCGGGTCCTTGTTATATCGACGAGGTAATGAGATTATCCGATCGTTCTCCAAATGTGCTGCGTAACATGCAGCTCCTTTTTAATACGGGAAGATTAGCCGGCAGCGGTTACCTCTCTATTTTGCCGGTTGACCAGGGGATAGAGCATTCTGCAGGTGCTTCTTTTGCCCCGAACCCTATCTATTTTGACCCTGATAATATCGTCAAACTTGCCCTGGAAGGTGGATGTAATGCCGTCGCCTCAACTGTTGGTATCTTGGGTTCTGTTGCCAGAAAATACGCCTACAAGATACCGTTTATCGTAAAACTCAATCATAATCAACTGCTGACTTATCCCAACAGCTATGATCAAATCCTCTTCGCCGATGTAGATCAGGCTTTTGATATGGGTGCCGTTGCTGTAGGTGCTACTATTTACTACGGTTCAGAAGAGAGTAACCGCCAGATCCAGGAGATTTCGGAAGCCTTTTCTTATGCTCATTCCCTCGGTTTAGTAACAATTCTCTGGGCTTATCTCAGAAATAACGAGTTTAAGAAAGATAAGGATTATCATCTGGCAGCAGATCTAACCGGACAGGCGAACTACCTATCGGCTACCATTCAGGCAGATATCGTAAAACAGAAACAACCCGAAAATAACGGCGGCTATAATGCCATAAAATTCGGAAAGACCCATAAAAAAGTTTACGAGACACTAACTACCGACCACCCTATTGACCTGACAAGATATCAGGTAGTTAACTGTTTCATGGGTAGAGCCGGATTGATCAATTCCGGCGGAGCTTCCGGAGAAAATGATCTTGCCCAGGCTGTTCAGACTGCCGTGATCAACAAGAGAGCGGGCGGCATGGGGCTGATCTCCGGAAGAAAAGCCTTTCAGAGACCTATGCAGCAAGGTATTGAACTGCTTAATGCCATTCAGGACGTATATCTCTGCTCTGAAGTTAACATCGCCTGAGCATCTCCGGAATAACTGCTCTTTAATTGGAAAAAGGGCTGAAGAAATCTCTCTGTTCTTCAGCCCTTTTGTTACTTTTTTATATTTTTTCGTGTCGTCAGGTATTACCGAAACTAAATGTTAGGTTCCAAAGCTGTAATCAGTTTTTCCAGGATCTCCGGCTTGTCCTGAACATCCGATGATTGCAGATACTTCTTTCTCTGATTGAACCGGTCTTTGATAGTTGTTAAATAATCGTGCATATTCTCTCTGGTCGCCGGATTGTACAGATCATAATAACCTGGAATGATCTTATCAATGCTCTCTCTTGTCGGAATCATTGCCCCGGGAATAGTATCCCAGTCTTCCCATTTAAGACTGCCGGTCAGAATGGCAGTTTGCAGGGTAAGTGAGGTCTGAAGCTTGATCGGAATAGAATCATTGTCGCTTGATTTCCAATAACCTGCCGAATTAAAGGTATAACAAGTTGCCCCTAATTCCAGAATATTAATGAAAGCTGTAACATCCTTATACAACTCATAAACCCGGAAAGGATTGGCAAACGGTTCGAATACCAGTTTCTTGAGTTCCTCTTCAGCAACATTTTCCGCCCTGTTTCTTCTGGTCATCAGAGTTGCCCCCATTGCTACAGCCAGGTCATTGTTATTATACCTGATAACCGGAGGTAGAGAGTTATCCTTCATTAACCAGGCGATAGCTTTCGGGAAACTGCATTTATTGACCCAGGCACCGAGAAGATCCCGGTCAAAGAGAGCTCTTCCATTGTCCTGTCTGACATCCATGCCCAAAGGGACCGCTTTGTCGTTATAATTTATCAGGGCATGGTTCATTACACTTATACAGTACTTCCAGTCAGGATGAATGATATTGCGGCTATCTGTTTTATCAAACAGCGACGGTTCCCAAACCCGGCAGACCTTTCCCTCCAGATCGATCTGAAAGGCATCGTCATGCAGCACGACCTTTTTGAAGCCCTTCGGCAGGGTCTCCCCATTATCGGGAGTATTGGTATGAGAGGATTTACCGGTACCGGAAAGACCGTAAAAGGCTATGGAACGTTTCCCCAGTTTATGATACTTCTTTTCCTTGCAGGAAGTGAAGTCTATCTCTTTTATTCCGCCATGGCAGGCAGCCATTCCCAGACGCATTCCTGATGTCCAGGCTAAGGTCAATGTTCCCTTTTTCCGTTCTCCGAAATAGCGCATTCCCAGATTAAAGATCACGTTATGCTTCTCATCGACCAGAGCTAATTGAGGTTGACCTACATTGTTATAGAAGGGGTCATCGCACTCCCATTCATTGAAACCGACAATTACTATGTCCTGAATATCGATGAGTTTACTATCTCTGTATTTCTCTTCAAGTACATCAAAAGGGGTAAAATTACAAAGCCAGTTGAAGACATTAGAGGCGTCCGAAACCGTGGTAATAAAAGTGGCTTTGATCATCAGATCAGGATCAAGACCCAAAACAGCTTCTGCCTTGATCAGATCGTAATGCTCAAGCTGGTAAACCGCTTCCCGTAAGTCTCCCTCAACTTTTCTCTGCTCATCCGTAGGAATACGGTTATAAAAGATCCGCGCCTTGGCAGTTCTGCCGATAATCTTACCGTGACAATCATTGAGTACTTTAGCACCTTTCGGTAAACCATACTTTTTAACTATTGGGGCATAGATATCCAGATCGGTCTTCACCACTCCGGGTTGTTCTAATGCTAACTGATAGGCTTCAGCTACATTCACTTTCCTGACCTTGGAATTCAGCATCAAAGTCTCAGCTACTGCCCTGACTCTTGACATATCCTTCAATTTGGGATAGAAATTATAACTGTTCATACTTGCCATGTAAGATTACCTCCACTCTTGTTATAGAAAACTTTTATCTCTGACTAAACTCTTGATCTTTAAAAACGAGTGTATCGGGTATAGAAACAAAGATAATCCTTTGTTCTTAGATGACCGGGGTTTTGTTGTATTTCTGTAGTCTATATTAAATCTGTTATAGTTTTTATACTCTTTGCCCTGAAAAGTGACTCTCAAGCCTGATACCAATAAAAAAAAGAAAAATAAAAAGCAGCCCGTAAGCTGCTTCTAATATTTGTTATATTCTCTGTTGCGTTCATTCCGGAATGACACTGACAAATTTTCTGCCTGCTCTCTTTGTCTCGAATTTAACATGTCCTTCGACCAGGCTAAAAATCGTGAAGTCTTTCCCTAAGCCGACATTCTTGCCGGGATGGAATTTAGTCCCTCTTTGACGGATAATAATATTACCGGGGATAACATACTGACCACCATAGATCTTTACTCCCAGATATTGGGGATTGCTGTCTCTCCCGTTTCTACTACTTCCTACACCTTTTTTATGTGCCATATTAACTTTCCTTTCCTATTTTACAATGTCTTTGATCATTATTTCGGTGAAATTCTGACGGTGACCATTCTTCTTGGCATAACCCTTACGGCGTTTCTTCTTGAAAACTATGACCTTTTTGTCACGCTTGTGAGCTAAAACCTCTGCAATGACTTTGGCTTCGGGGATATAGGGCGCACCAATCCGGACATCATCGTCATTTCTCAGCATGCAAATCTCATTTATCTCCAGTTCACTCCCTATCTCCTTCTCGGAAAGATAAGGAACCTTGAGGATTTTATCCTTCTCTGCTTTATATTGATTGCCTTTAAAACTGACTATGGCGTACATCAATCTCTCCTTTTGTTCATATCTGTCTTAGACAGCAGTGTTGTACAATTTTTTCCAAAGGTTTTTTTGTCAAGCACTATATACAATTGTTAGCTCTTTTTTCTTATTCTCAGTGAATATCCGATACTTGTCGATGCTCAAAGTGCTGTCTTCTTCGATAATTACCCGCGGTTTTATCCCTTTGAAATATCCGGGATACTTTTGCAGATAATCCTTTATTCTCGGATGGATAACCAGAACCACCAAATTCTTTCTTACATAATATTCGGATCTTTCCAGACTCCGGTGAATTTTCATGGCAACCGCTTCCCGCGACAGGATCCTGCCTGTGCCGTTACAGCACTCACATTGTTCGGAATAGGTATTCAGTAACCCCGGTCCGGTACGCTTTCTGGTTATCGCCACCAAACCGAGAGCTCCGAAATAATAAGCCTTGTTCCTTGCCCTGTCCTTGCGAAGACTCCTCTTCAATATCTCAAATACTTCATTTTTATGACTTTCTGAGCCCATATCGATAAAATCGACTACCACCATTCCGCTCAGGTCTCGTAATCTCAATTGTCTCGCTAACTCGATCGCTGCTTCGATATTTGTCTTTTTAACCGTCGATTCATAGTTCCTGTGACCGGTAAAACTTCCGGTGTTGACATCAATGGCAACCAAAGCTTCCGTTTGCTCAATGGCTATGTTACCGCCACTGGGTAAAGAGATATGGGAATGAAATATCTTCTGGATCTCTCTCTCGATCCCGAAAGCATCAAAAATTGGTGAATCTTCGTCATACAGTTCGATCCTGCTGGCTAATTCTGAGGCAACATCCTTCAGTTCGCTGATCAGTTCTTTCATAAAGAGTTTGTCGTCAACGACCAAACGGTCAACCTGAGAGCTGAAAAAATCACGGATAAGTTTGCTGGGCAGGTCGTTCTGATCATAGATACAGGATGGAGTGGGTGCAGTATTGATCTTCTGTTCGACTAACTTCCAGTTCTTATACAAGCCCTCATACTCAACGATGAGATCCTCTTCCGAAATACCCTCAGCATCGGTACGGACGATCAGTCCGACATTTTTATCCTTTATCCGGTTCAGGATACTTTTGATCCTGTTTTTTTCAGCAGCTGTATTCATCTTTCTGGATAGGGCAACTTTCGATTTATTAGGAAAGAGAACCAGATACTTGCCGGGTACGGAAATCTGTCCGTTTAGTCTTGCCCCTTTGCGATTAATAGGACCTTTCTGGATCTGTACTATTATTTCCTGACCCTTGGTAAGTAAATCTGAGATCTTGGAAGAATCCTGATTGGAATTACTGTCAGGATTGTAATCGGATTCCGTTAAGGAAAAAAAGTCGGTAACTATATCGGAATAATGAAGAAAAGCAGTCCGCTCTAATCCTATATCAATGAATGCAGCCCCCATTCCCGGCAGAATATCTTTCACGGTACCCTTATAAATATTACCGATAATATTCCCCTTGTCTTTGGTTTCAACAAACAGTTCCACTAATCGACCCTCTTCCAGGATCGCCAATCTCTTTTCCAGAGGGTGTACATTAAGTATTATTTCATTCATTGTCTAAACAATCTCCCAAATGAGCAAAACACTATAGGCGATAAAATAGTCAAGATTTTTCGTTTTTTCTTGACATTAACTCCTTTATTCAAAATCTGACGAGAGTTAAAAATTTGTTGCGAGGTGGAGCAGTCTGGTAGCTCGTCGGGCTCATAACCCGAAGGTCAAAGGTTCGAATCCTTTCCTCGCTACCATTTGGCGGCGTAGCTCAGTTGGTTAGAGCATCGGAATCATAATCCGAGTGTCCGGGGTTCGAGTCCCTGCGCCGCTACCATTTTTTTGATCAACTGATCATCTATTTCTTGCGCCAGTAGCTCAGTTGGATAGAGCAACGGCCTTCTAAGCCGTGGGTCAGAGGTTCGAATCCTCTCTGGCGTGCCATTGATTTATGTGGTGGCTGTAGTTCAACTGGTTAGAGCACTGGATTGTGGTTCCAGATGTTGTGGGTTCAAGTCCCATCAGCCACCCCATTTCCCTGATGACTCCCCACTGAGCCTTATCCTCATTCTTTCTATCTTTTCCGTTGACCGTTTATACTCCCTCTACATTTTTGACCTATGAAAAGAGAATACAAAACCTTACTGTTTGATGCTGACGGCACCCTTTTCGATTATGAACTGGCAGAACGCACAGCTTTACTAAAATCCTTCGAACATTTTTCCCTCACCGGAACCGAAGAAGAAATAGTAACCGGTTACCGTTTGATCAATAACGACCTCTGGCAGAAATTCGAAGCCGGAATGATCTCACTGCCCGATCTGAGAACCGAAAGATTCAGCCTGTTATTTGAATCATTAGGAATTGAACTTGACCCGGCAAAATTTGGAGAGATCTATATTTACCATCTCGGAGCCAGCAGCGAACTGCTTCCCGGTGCCCTGTCCCTCTTGAAAAAACTAACCGGTAAATATACTCTTGCCCTGATCACCAACGGTATTGCTGACGTACAGTATCGCCGGCTCAACGACTCGGGTCTCGCTCAGTATTTTAAGGAGGTCGTCATCTCCGAAGAGATAGGTTATCCGAAACCGGAACCGGCATTTTTCGCCATAACCCGGAAACGTTTGGGTAATCCACCAAAGGATGAGATATTGATCATTGGAGATAGCCTGACCAGTGATATTGCCGGGGGAAATCTCTCTGAAATAGACACCTGCTGGTTCAATCCTCAAAACAAACCGAATGAGAGTTCCATTAAACCGACTTATATCATAACAGAACTGGCGGAACTGGAGTTGGAAATCCTTTAAGCTCCCCCTTTTCAGAGAGAAAATAACCAACAGGCTTGATAAAGAATTCAAAGCGGTAAGAGATGTCCTATCTATTTTTAGTATCCCTAATCTGGGGATTCTCCTTCGGGATTATCAAACATAGTTTGAGTGGTATTGACAGCTCTTTTATTGCCTTTGCCCGTCTCTTCATTTCCCTGCTGGTCTTTATTCCCTTTCTGAATCTCAAGCCGGTGAAACCGCAGCTCTTTCTGAAATTACTGCTCATCGGTAGTTTGCAGTTTGGGGTGATGTACTTATGTTATATTGAGGCTTTCCGTTATCTGGCAGCTTATGAAGTCGCTCTGTACACGGTGTTTACTCCCCTCTATGTAGTTATGTTCTATAATTTGATAACGCGGGAAGCTAATCCTCTTTTTTTCTTTTCCGCTCTTTTGGCAGTTCTCGGTTCCGTGGTTATCCATTATCGGAGCGTTCAGCTCCCTGATAACTATCTCGGTTTCCTTCTGGTTCAATTATCGAATCTCTCTTTTGCCGCCGGACAGGTCGGTTATAAACTACTGAAGCTTGAGGAGTCCGGGATCAAACAGCACAGAGTATTCGGTATCCTTTATCTCGGAGGTCTGTTTGTTGCTGCCCTATCTCTCCTCGGAAAGGGGAATATCCCGGTTCTTACCGTCCGGCATTTTGTCTCTCTGCTTTATCTGGGGATTCTCCCTTCAGCCGTCTGCTTCTTTCTCTGGAACTACGGTGCCCGGATCACTAATACCGGAATACTTTCGGTATTCAATAATCTGAAGATACCGGTAGCAATTATTATCTCTTTGCTGTTTTTCGGAGAACAGGGAGATCCGCTCACTCTGGCGGCAGGAAGTATCATTCTCCTCATTGCTTTGTTAATAAACCGCTATAGATTATTGGGGAGCAAATTACCGTTACGCAAAGAACAGACAGAAAATTAGCCATCTCTGTTTCAGCACATTTTCAGAGTCTTTACCCTTCCTGATACTCATAAAGCAAAAAATCATCTTCCTGTTCCCAGCTTGTCATTCCGAGTGCTGCAGTTAAAGAAAGATAATGATCTTCGGTGGGAACCTTTAGTTCTATCTCTCTTTTTCCCTGCCGGACGGCATTTTCTTTCAATTGCTCAAACAATTCTTTACCTATCGCAGTATTCTCAGCCTCAAAAAAAGAGGCCGAGGCACTGCTCAGAATGGAATATTTCATATCGCAGAGAAGCAGCCCCGTGATCTTGCCGGATTCTGTAGCTGCGTAGTACTGCCTGGCATCATAATACCATTTTTTTATCAATTCCCGGGAATAGGGATAGCAGGTCCAGCCGAGGACAATGAAGTTCTTTGTCTTTCTGAAAAAGCCTGAACTCTCCAGATAAGAATAGATCTGCTCCAAAGAAACCGGATGTTCCGGGATCTCCCGGCAGCTCTTTCCGGCAGACTCAGCAGCGATGCGATTATACTCTTCCTCTGAAAACTCATAATTTCTATTGGAGAGAACCAATATCGGGTTAAATCCTGCTTTTTCCGATAAACTTCTCGATTGGTGGTTGCCGAAATAGGTTGAAAAACGAACTGAACGGGGTCTCTTCACCTTCAGCTTTTCCAGAAAATAATTGATCAACGCCTTTCCTATTCCCCGCTGAGAAGTCTGAGGGTCTCCCCTCAGACCTTCCAGCCAAACGTCATTGTCATTCAGATATGTCAGCTTCCCAAAACCGATAATCTTGTTTTCAAACCAAACCGCAGCAAACTCACCTTTTCTGTCCTGCACCCATTGATCAAAGAGACGGGGCACATGATCGCCCCCTTCCCAGATCTGGCTGCTGATCCCGATTATCTGTTCCTTATCCTGCGCTTCTATCCGGCGGATCGAAAACTCTGACCTCTTTTCCATCTTCTCTCCTTTCTTCTCTGTTACCTTAAGCATCCTGAGCCAGTATCCGGTCACTCTCTTCTTCGATGAACTGATTCATATATAACTCATAATAACGTTCTTTTCTGTTCATCAGGGTCTGATGATTTCCCATTTCCACGATTTCACCCTTATGCATTACAATTATCCGGTCAACTGTTCTGATCGTAGAGAGTCTGTGAGCTACAATGATACTCGTCCGCCCCTTCAGAACACTATGCATTGCTCTCTGCACGAGCTGTTCGGTCTCCGTATCTATGGAAGCGGTCGCCTCGTCCAGAATCAGCAAAGCCGGATCTGCCAGGATTACCCTGGCAAAGGCAATAAGCTGTTTCTGCCCGGTGGATAATAAACTCCCCGACTCACCAACTTTGTAATCATACCCTTCCGGCAGATCAATGATGAAATCATGAGCCAGTACGATCTTTGCCGCCTCTTCCACCTCCCGGTCAGTAGCGTCCAGTCTTCCGTAACGAATATTCTCTCTCACACTTCCCTGGAAGAGATGAGGTACCTGCTGCACATAACCCAGGTGAGACTGTATCCACTTCTGAGGGATTGAGGCTAACGCTGCCCCATCGACTCTTATTCTCCCCTTCTGCGGTTCATAAAACCGGCAGATCAGATTCACCAGGGTTGTTTTCCCGGTTCCGGTCTCCCCGACCAGAGCAATGCTTTCCCCGGCTCCGATCTGAAGTGAGAAATCCCGGAATACCGGTTTCCCCTCTTTGTAGGCGAAGAAGATGTTTTCGATAGCGATCTCACCCCTCATCCTTTTCTTCTGCCACTCTTCGCTATAGGGGACGTCATTAACTATCTGCGGCTGCAATTCCAGCAAAGAGAATACCCTTTCGGCAGCTGCCTGGCTATTCTGCATTTCAGCAAAGATATTGGCTAATTGTGAGATCGGATCAAAGAATTGCAGTGTATAACTGATAAACGCAACAAATGTTCCGAACCCAATAGCCTCAATTATCACCGCATTCCCCCCGAACCAGAGAACCAGACCGGTAGAAATCGCTGAAATTGTAACGATTATCGGCATGAAGAGAGCCGATTTGATCGCTGCCCTGACCGAGAAACTAAACATGGAGTTGTTCAGTTCCTGGAACTCTTCGAAGTTGGCAGCTTCTCTGACCAGAGTTTTGGTGGTCTTAGCTCCGTGGATACCCTCTCCGAAACTATTCGTGATCTGGGAATTGAAACGTCTTACCTGACGATAATTCCTCAGAATGCTGACCTGGAATTTACTGCTGATATAGATGAGCAGAGGCACGAGAGAAAGAGCAAGAAGTGCCAGCTTCCAGTTGAGAACGAACATGACAACCGAAACCATCAGCATCAAAGTCAAGCTCCAGACGATATCAACAATCCCCCAGGCTATCACATCACCCAGTCTGTGGATATCGGAAGTAAGCCTGGCTACGAGCCAACCTGTCGGAGTTTTGTCAAAATAGGCAAACTCCATCTCTTGCAGTCTCCGGTAACATCTTATCCGGAGATCATAGTTTAAACTCGTTTCTATCTTTCCGGCAAGCGAGATAAATATCACTACGGTAACACCCTGAAACAATATGACCGCAGCATAAATGATGGCAAAAGTAAACAACCCATCATACTGTCCGGGAAGAATGAAGTTATCTATGGCATAACGGGTCAGAAGAGGTATCACCGTATCTACCCCCGCCAGGGCAATCATCAGGATGCCAATAACTACCATTAACCTGTAATGTGGTTTCGCCTGTCTCAGGAGATTACCCCAGAGTTTCAGATTTATATTCTTTTGATACTCTTTGTTTTCTATTCTGTCCTGCATTTTATCTTCCTTTTCTTTCTTCTTCCGGTTTCCTTCTTTAACCGGCTTCCTGTTCCAATTGATGCTGAATGCACCAGATATCCCGGTAATGACCCTCTTGGGTTATCAACTCTTCATGAGTACCGCTTTGCCTTATTCTGCCGTGCTCCATTACGATTATCCTGTCGGCAATAGAGAGCGAGGTGAAACGATGAGTAATGATTATCGTTGTTGCTCTCCCTTTCCTCCTTCTCAGATGACTCTGAATGGTCTTTTCCGTTTCCGAATCGACTGCACTGAGAGAATCATCAAGAATCAGGATCGGCGGATCTAAGATCAGGGCTCTGGCAATAGCGGTTCTCTGCCTCTGCCCGCCGGAGAGGGTGATCCCCTTTTCTCCGACAATAGTATCGTATCCCTTTTCGAAATCATCTATCGTCTCGTGCAGAGCAGCCTCTTCCGCTACTTTCCGGATATCATCCATCCCGGCATTCCGGACAGCAATAGCGATATTCTCCTTCATCGTCCTGGAATAGAGAAATGGTTCCTGCAGCACTATTCCTATCTGACGCCGTAACTGCTGCCTCTGGTATTCTTTGACCTCTCTCCCGTCTATTCTTATTACCCCCTCCTGATAGTCAAAGAGACGGGGCAGCAGATGGATAAGGGAAGACTTTCCGGCTCCGGTTGCCCCGATAATGGCAATCGTCTCTCCCTGTTCGATCCGGAGATCGATGTTCTTCAGGATAGATTCCTCTTGTCCGTAACCAAAGCTTACATTCTCGAATTCGATCTCACCTCTCAATCTGCTTCCCTTTTCCTGAATATACGTTCCACTCAGGTCTTCCTGCTCAGTATCGAGGATCTCTCTGATCCTTCCCAGTGAGACTATCGCTCTCCCCAGATCGGTCAGAACCCTTCCCATTTCCCTGATAGGCCAAAGCATTGAGCCGACATAGGTTACAAAAACCACTAACGTCCCGAGAGTAATGACTCCTGAGATAGCCAGATGTGTACCGTAAACAAGTACTGCCGCTATCTGCATCATACAGATCAAATCGGAAATTGACCAGTACCAGGCGAGATTAACAATGAGACGGTAACACTTCTGCCGGTAGGAATCTGCTCTGCTATTGAAGCGATTAATCTCGAACTCCTCTCTGGCAAATGCCTTTACCACCCGAATTCCACTCATCGATTCTTCCAAAACCGCAGTTAATACCCCTTCCTCTTCGTCTGCCGCCAGGAAGAGCTTCCTGACCCTCTTGTAAAAGATAAAGGAATAGACAATGATTACCGGAATAACGATCATCGAGATATAAGCCATTTCCCTGTTCAAGGAAAGCATGATCGGAACGACCAAAACTATCATTATCAATCCTCTCCCCACCTGAACGAGCTGCATCCCGAAGAACCTTCTTACCGTATCAACATCTGAGGTGCAGCGTTGTACAATATCGCCCGTCTGAACACGACTGTGCCAGGAAAAGGGGAGTTTTTGCAGATGGTCATAGAGGATATTCCTTATCCTTCTGGCTAATTCTTCGGCAGATTCGGCGCTTAACCTTCCCCGCAGATAAGTAAAGAGATTTGCCAAAAGTTTAAGCAGCACCAGCACTAAACTCGCCAGCCAGAGATTCCTGACCAGGTAGGGTACCGAAATAGTACTGTCTAACCAGCTGCTCAACCCGAAAGGTAATTCGACAGGTTTTCCTCCGATCACCGAATCAATGGTCACTCTATAGACCAGAGGAGCCATAAACTGAAAAAAGGTCGCCATTGCTATCGAAAGCAATGCTAATATGTACTTTATCCTTAAGCCCGACATTAAAGCCCAGACCATAAAAAACAGACTTTTTTGCTTCTTCTCCATCTTCTTTTCCTTTTATCTCGTTAAATAAACAAATTGAAATCTCAAATCTTTCTCCTGAAAGCTCTTCTTTACATCATCCGTTTGTAACGCTATTGTTCTCTTAGATACTACTTTCCCATGGTTTTCCGGTATTATTGATACAGTTATCCCCGCTTTAGGGATCAGATATTCAGGATTGTTGAAACTATTCGAAGAGGTCAGTTAATTTGCATGTAACCGGAGGTCTCTGCGAAAAGACACAATTATCCCTGCATCCTTTCCGATAAAGCCGTTCTGGCGGATCAGTATCATCGCATTACCTCCTTAATTCATTATGAGAACAAAAAGATTTTCCGGAGTTGTAAAGTCAAGAAAATATTTTAACCAAATCATTTTTTTAGAGTAGTTCAAGCTGCCTTCCTTCTACGTTTACCCCATTATTATGGGCTTTTTCTCTTTCTGACACTCTGAAGGTTGTGTCCTTTGTTTTCGTTATCTTCCTTTTCTTGCCTTCTGCCATTGAATTTACAATTTGACATCAGTTCATCCTGAAATATCTTTTTTCTGAAGGAGAAAAAATGAAGAAGTTGCTGTTTCTCATAATAATGATAGCTGCCGTGACCGGTATCTTCGCTGAGAGAATGATCACGCTGGAAGAGGCAAGAGAACTGCTTTTGCAGAATAATCCGGAATATCTGGCTAAAGAATCCTCTCTGAACTCTGCCCAGTGGGAGATGAGACAGTCATTAGCTGCTCTCTTCCCTGCTGCCCGTCTGCAGGGAGGATATAACTATCTTGACCCCAAACCGTTTGCGGCTGCCCAGGAAAATTACTCATTATCTTATGGAGTCAGTGTCAGCCAGCCCCTGTTCAGCGGGGGAAAATTATGGCTTTCCTACCGGATGAGCCGGGATGCCCTAAAGATAGCCCAAGCCGATCTGGACAATACGAAACTCAATCTGTTCAGTAAGCTGGAAGAAGCTTATTATAACTATCTGCTCACCCAGGAACTTTATCAAATTAACCGGCAAGCCCTTGTTATCGCAGAAACACATCTCGCTATAGCCCGTATCCGTCTGGAGGCAGGCACTCTTTCCCAGGCAGAGTTTCTGCAATTCCGGTCGGAATTTTCTTCCAGAGAAGTTGCTCTTCTGCAAGCTGAAAACAATAGACAGCTCAGTTACCGGCAACTGCAGAATCTTATCAAGATAGAGAACTTTAGCATCTCTCCTGTCGAACCTTCTGCCTACGAAGATTTAGCCTCCTTCTTTCAGGAACTGCAGGCAGAGCAGAGAGAAGCCATCAGAGAGAGATTGATCACTTACGGAATTGAACATAACCCCATGCTGCTCATCTCCCGTACTGGTCAGGATATAAGCAGAAAAGCCCTGACAATGGCTAAAGGGAATTTCCTCCCTTCTGTCAGCCTCTCTGCTTCCAGGAACTGGAATAACAACTACAGCGGAGAATACGATTTTGACAGCTCCACGACTTATATGATCTCCGCTTCCATTCCAATTTTTCCTCTTGCCGATAATTTCAGCGGTTACCGAAAAAGCTATCATTCCTACCGCAAAGCCGAAAGAGAAACGGAGGCAGCCGAAGATAACATCAAACTGGCTATAGAATCTGCCTACTACTCGGGAATGGCTTCTGCCAAAACCATTATCTCTGCCGATTTAGCCAAAGAGTATGCCGAAGAGACTTACCGGATGATGGAGGAACGATTTCGTAACGGTCTGATCTCCTCGGTTGAACTGATCAGTATCGAACTCCTCCTAACCACAAGCAGCCTGGAAGCAGCAAACAGTAAATATAATTTCCTGAAGAACAGATCCCTGTTGAAAAATCTTCTCAATATCGAGAATGACCGGGAATTAATGGATATTATGAACGATGAGTCGTAAAAAAATATCCTGACCGTTAGAATCATAAACGGTCAAGCTCATCCCACAGGATAGATTTTGGAATATAAGACAAAAAAGAGGTAGATGATAGATGCAGAAAAAAGATCAACCCAGAACAAGCTTAGGAGAAACGAAGAAGAGACTTCTCCCCTTCATTACCGGACTTGTGATATTAGGACTTCTGATTGTTTTCACAGGCTGTAACCGTGGTTCCGGTCCTCCCGGACAGAGGGGAAGAACGAGAGAAGAGGTTCCCGTTCCTGTAATCGTGGAAGAGGTCAGATTACGTGATTTAGAGGAATTTATCAATATCACCGGCAAACTGGAGGGAATCACCGATATAACAATGATCAGTGAAACCTCAGGAAGAGTACTCTCCCTCTCCAAATCTCTCGGCGACTGGATCAATGAGGGTGAAAAGATCGGGGAACTGGATAATGAGATCATCCGCATCCGGCTCGAACAGGCTAAGGCTGCCCTCGCTTCCGCTCAGGCTGCTCTGGAAACGGCAGAAATGAATTACCGCACCGGCAGTAAACTCTACCGGGACGGTTCGGTTTCTCAGGCTGAATACCAACAGGCTCTGTTCGCCTGGCAGGGAGCAGTAGCCCAGCGTGACGGAGCATCAGCCAATCTGGAATCAGCCCAAAAAGCTTATGAAAACTCCCTTCTCCTTGCCCCTGTCTCCGGCAATATTTCGTCTCTCCCCCTCAAGGTCGGAGAAACTATCTTCCCCAATACCCCGATAGCGGGTATAGTTAATCATAGAGAACTGCTTCTGAAGGGAGGGATCAGCGAAAACCATATTCTGGGAGTTAAGAAAGGACAACCGGTAACCCTTACCTACAGAGGGAAAGAATACCCTGCCCGGGTTAAAGGAATCGGAGTTAAACCTCTTCCCAATTCCGCCACCTACCCTGTCGAGATTATCCTCGCTAACGGAGATGGTGAACTCCTGCCCGGCATGGTGGTTAATGCCTCGATCCAGATAAATGTTTATTCCGATCTCATTTATACAGATTCTGGAAATATCCGCACCAGCTTTGATGATCATTTCGTTTATACAGTAGATGAGAATATGGAGGCTGTCCGGAAAAATATCACCAAAGGTAAAACGGTAAACGAATTCACTATTATCACCTCCGGATTGGAGACAGGAGACCTTGTCGTTGTCGAAGGAATAGACACCCTGCAAGAGGGAATGAAAGTTAATGTCCGGAATTGATCCTCTAAGCCCTCCTTCCGGTTACATCCCAAAGATTAAGAAAGGATTACATAAATTATGTCAGTAGCAGATATTTCAGTAAAGAATACGGTCTTCGTCAATCTGATCGTGGTTTTGATCTTTATTGCCGGGATCTATGCCATGATTGTTTTACCAAAAGAAGAGATGCCTCAGGTAGATTTCGGCAGTGTCGTTATAATTGTTCTCTATCCGGGAGTTTCTCCGGAAGAGATTGAACAGCTCATCGTTGATAAGATAGAGGCTCAGATAGCCTCAGTGGATGGAATCGATTTCATCCATTCCCGTGCTGAAGAGGGAAGAGCTACCATCCGGGTGGTTTTTGAACCGAGGGTTGACCCTGATAAGGCTTACGACGATGTCGTTGCCGAGATGGGCAAAGTTACCGATCTCCCCGCCGATGCTTTTGACCCTAATATTATCCGGATTAATATGAGAGAAGTCAACTCCATTGCCCGGATTGCTCTCAGCGGAGATTATTCTCCCAATTCCATCAGAGAGATTGCCGAACAGCTACAGGAGGGTATCCAGAATATTCAATATATTGCCCGTGTTGACCTTTTCGGAACCAGAGACCGGGAAATCTGGGTTGAAGCTGATGCCGCCCGCCTCGAACATTACGGTTTGAGTCTCAATGATCTGACCGATACTATCCGGCAAAGAAATATGAATGTCCCTGCCGGTACGGTCAGGAGCGGCAGAGTTGAATACATCGTCCGCACCGTGGGTCAGTTCAATGATCTGGAAGAGATTGCCAGGCTTGCTGTTAATACCGACCCGCAAGGGAGGTTTGTCCGCATTGAGGATGTAGCGGCAGTCAGAGACACTCTGGAAAACATTATCACTATCAGCAAGCTTGACGGCAGGGAAAGCGTCAATATGTCCCTCTATAAAAAGGCTGAAGGGAACATTATCTCGGTGATGAACGAAGTCCGGCAGTATGTAGCAGATTTTCAGGAATCTATTCCCGGTCTGCAGATAACTATCCGGAACGACGGCTCCGAAGATGTTAAATCGAGCCTCCTGACTCTGGGAAACAGCGCCCTGCTCGGTATTATCCTCGTCTTTATTACCCTCTTTATCTTTTTGGGCTGGCGGAATGCCACTCTGGCAGCCTGGGGAATACCCTTTAGCTTTCTATTGACCTTTATTCTGATGCAGATAGGAAACCTGACCATGAATCAGTTGACTCTTTTCGGTCTTGTTCTCGTTCTCGGTATGATAGTGGATAATGCGATTGTCGTGATCGAGAATATGCACCGGCAGCTGGAGATGGGATATTGTCAAAAAACCTCGGCTATCAAAGGGACTAACGAAGTAATGATCCCGGTCATAGCTTCCGCTGCCACTACCGCCGCAGCCTTTCTCCCCCTTCTCCTCATGGAAGGAATGATGGGACAGTTCATGAAAGTCTTCCCGATGGTAATCACTGCTGCCCTTTTCGCCTCTCTCTTTCAAAGCCTGTTCATCCTTCCTGCCCATCTTTCTCTCTTCACCAAACCGCTTGATGAAAAGAAAAAGAAGAGCAGAATTCTGGAATTTTTGGTAGTTCGTTACCGCAAAATACTCATCTTCGTCCTAAAAAACCGGGGGAAGAGTTTTCTTGCTTTTATCGTGCTCTTTATAATTGCCATTTTTACCATGTTTTCCGGTCTGGTAAAGTTCGATTTCTATCCTCAGCCGCCACCCACCACTATTGCCCTGCAGATTCAGACTCCGGACGGAACGAGTATCGAAGAGACAAACAGGATTGTGACCCTCGTCGAAAATCATATCCTGAACATGGAAGAGAGCAGTGATATCGCCGCCATAGTGACCAATGTCGGTTCCATGCGTACCCAGAACCGCAACGAGATAAGAAGCTCCTTCTCTCAGATAGCAATTGATTTGATCGACTACCGGCAGATGAAATATACTCATGATGAGATCAGGGCTGCTATTCGTCAATATATCGATACCATTCCCGGTATCTATCTCTATAATTTCGATGTCTTTCGCTCCGGTCCTCCCACCGGAAGAGATGTGGAGATCCGGGTCAGAGGAGATAATCTCGACCGCCTGCAGCATATTTCGGGTATTATTCAGGATGAGCTTCGTGCTATTCCCGGAGTAGTAGATATTGCCGACAGTTTTGCCGAAGGTAAACCGGAACTGAGAATAGTCCCGATCCAGGACAGACTTTCACTCTATAACCTTAGCTTATCACAATTTGCCTTCTTTGTCCGCACCGCCCTTACCGGTTCGACTGTTTCCACCTACCGGGGTGAAGGTTTCAAGGAATATGATGTCGTAGTGAAACTGCAGGAAGATTATGTCGATGATTTGAATAAACTCAAAAATCTCACTATAAGACCGTTCGGCAGAACCCCCGTTCCCCTCTCCGATTTAGCCGAATTCCGGATCGAGTCCGGTTTAGCCGGGATAGAACACCGCAACCGGAGAAGAGTGGTGACCATCACTGCCAATACTTCTTTCTATGAGGAAAACGGCAGAAGGGTAAAAAGAAGCCCGGCTGAGGTGACGGAGATTTTGATGGGTAACCGGATAAGGGGCATCGAAGGGGCACTTTCCGGTTTTGAAGGTCGCTTTCCCGGTTATCTGATCGAGTTCGGCGGTATTCAGGAAGAACAGGCACGGTCATACAGGTCACTCTATCTCGCTTTTGTGGTTGCCCTTTTGCTTGTTTATACGATCCTGGCAACTCAGTTCAAATCTTACGTGCAGCCTCTGATAGTTATGATGACTATCCCCTTCGCCTTTGTCGGGGTTGTTTTCGGTCTGGTCATTACTCAGCTCCCCTTCTCATTGAACACCTTTATTGCGGTAATAGCTCTTGCCGGGGTTGTGGTCAATAATTCCATCATTCTCGTTGATTTCGTCAATAAAGAGCGGGAAAGGGGGATAGACCGCTGGAACTCCCTGATCAATGCCGGCTCAGTCAGGCTGAGACCTATCCTGCTCACTACCATCACCACTATCATGGGACTCTTTCCGATGATGCTCAGTACAGCCCGTTCTTCTGTAGTCTGGAAACCGATGGCTGTTAGTATCTCCTTCGGACTCGGCTTCTCCACGATCCTGACCCTCTTCCTCATTCCGACGATCTACTCGCTCTTGGATTCCTTCTTCGGTAAACTCAACCTGACCCGCTTCAAAACTCACGAGAAGTTCAGTGAAGTCGAATGTAAAGAGGAGTTGTAAAGCAAGCAGATAGCCTATTACCGAAATAACCGCCCGAAACAAAAAGAATAGACCCTGTCTGTCTTTGAGACCTCTTTTGGGTGGTGGGTGGGAATAGAGTATGTTTTCCATCTTGCTATCCAACCGCAGGTTTTTGTCTTTTCTCCGAAGCTTATCTTCCAATGGGCTTGGTCTTCTCCCTTTGGCTTTCCTACGTATACAGAGCTTCCAGCTCTGTTTTTCACAAGGCAAGGGCAGGGACGCCCTTGTTACGATAAAAACACTGGTATGAGAAAAAGACGCTGAGATCTTGTTTTTATAATATTTGAACCGGATACTCCGCTTTTGGGTGGTGAGTGGGAATAGAGTATGTTTTCCATCATGCTATCCATTCGCAGGCTTTTCTTTTTTCCTGCTTTACCTACCTTGGGCTTTTTCTTTTCACTTTTCACTCTTAACACTCTTTTCCTAATGGACGTGTTATTCTCCCTTTAGCTTTTCTTCGTATACAGAGCTTCCAGCTCTGTTTTTCACAAGGCAAGGGCAGGGACGCCCTTGTTACGATAAAAACACAGGTATGAGAAAAAGACGTTGAGATCTTGTTTTTATAATATTTGAATCGGATATTCCGTTTTGGATAGTGAACGGGAATAGATCATGTTTTCCATCTTGCTATCCATCCGCAGGTTTTTGTCTTTTCTCCGAAGCTTATCTTCCAATGGGACATCTGAATGTCTTTGCTTGCTTAGGGTGGTGGGTGGGAATAGATCATGTTTTCCATCTTGCTATCCATCCGCAGGTTTTCCTCTTCTTCAAAGCTTCACTACCGCAGGTTTTTTCTTTTTCTTCTTGCTACCCTTCTTTAGTTATTTTCCGGCATTGCAAAAAATAGCGTTAATAAAACCGTACGAGAGGCTGCTTCGAAGAAACTGTCTGACGAACGAAGTGAGGAGTTTTTCGAAAGAAGCAGTCACGAGAAGGTTTTTAGCTGTTTTGTTGCAGCCGGCAGCCTTTCTTTGTTACTTTCTTTGTGCTGCTACAAAGAAAGTAAATAAATATATGAATTTAATATGCATTTTCTTTACTACCTGCTATCCTTCCACAGGCTTTCTGATCTTTTCTCCGAAGCTTCATCCCCAATGCACATGCTGCCCTTCCGCAGGATTTTCTTTTTTCTTCTTGCTACCCTTCTTTAGTTATTTTCCGGCATTGCAAAAAATAGCGTTAATAAAACCGTACGAGAGACTGCTTCGAAGAAACTGTCTGACGAACAAAGTGAGGAGTTTGACGAAAGCAAGCAGAGCTTCGATGTCGAAATGCTGCTTTCGCCGAGCTCGGTCGCAGCCACAAAGAAAAGAGCACCTCGGTTGTCGAAAGAAGCAGTCACGAGAAGGTTTTTAGCTGTTTTGTTGCAGCCGGCAGCCTTTCTTTGTTACTTTCTTTGGGCTGTTGCAAAGAAAGTAAAACTCAAACCCTTAGATACTTACAAACAAACGCCATCACATCCGCCGACATTTCCAGCCCCTTCGTCATACTGCTCGCTCCGTGAGCTGACTGAATCTGGGTATAAAGCAGCAGCGGCAGTTCCTGATCCCCTTTTTCCTGCAGAGCTGCTGCAAATTTAAAAGAATGTCCCGGTACCACTCTGTCATCATGATCAGCCGTTACCACCATTGTTGCCGGATACTTCACCCCCTCTTTGACATTATGAAGCGGTGAATATTTCAGCAGATTATGAAAATGCTCCTCTTCCTCCGGATTACCGTATTCCACCATCCAGCCCCAGCCGCAGGTGAATTTATGGAATCTGAGCATGTCGAGAACCCCCATCGAGGGTACGGCAACCTTGAAAAGGTCAGGTCTCTGCAGCATACAGGCACCAACGAGCAAGCCGCCGTTAGAACCGCCGTTAATGGCAATTTTCTCGGGATTAGTATATTTATTCTCGATGAGGTATTCCGCAGCAGCGATAAAATCATCAAAGACATTCTGCTTTTTCAGCAGCATTCCGTCTTTATGCCATTTTTCTCCATATTCACCCCCGCCTCTCAGATTGGCAATGACATAGATACCCCCTTTCTCCAGGAAGAGCTGTCTGTTTGGACTAAACCCCGGCATGAGTGAAACGTTAAACCCGCCGTAACCGTAGAGGATTACAGGATTATTTCCATCTTTTTTTATCCCTTTTTTATGGATGAGAGTCATCGGCACCCGGCAGCCGTCTTTCGATTCATAAAAAACCTGCTCGGAAACGATATCTTCAAAATCACCTTTCACCGCATCTCTTCGATAGAAAGTGAGTTTATCAGCCGGAATATCGTAATGATAAACCTCATTCGGGCGAACAAAGGAAGTAAAAACGAAGAATCCTTCCTTATCCTCCTTTTTACCAGAGACGAAATAAGCCGAACCCTGATAGGGAAGCTCAATCTCTTTCTGAAATATCCCTTCCGGATCTAAAATCTCTATTTTTGACTGCACGTCTTTGACAAAGAGAGCAATAATCCTCTTCCCTGCTATTTCGGCATCTTCCAGCAGGTAATCCCTCTCCGGAATTATCTCCTCCCAGTTTTCTTCGCCCGGACTTTTCAGATTGACTTTCAGCAGACGGTAGTTCTGGGCATTTTTATTGGTGAAGATATAAAATGTATCTTCTTCATAACCGTCATAGATCCGGCAGTCATACTCATAACCTTCAAAGAGGGTCTGGAAGCCGGCATTCTCATCGTCTAACGGTTTGAAGATGACCGCTTCACCGGAAGTCCCTTCGCTGACGTAGATAAAGAGGTATTTCTCGTCATCTGAGACATAAGCGCCGAGAAATCTTTGCGGATTCTCCTTATCTTCATAGATGAGTTTGTCATCCTCCTGCCTGTCGCCGAGCTTGTGATAATAGACCTTTTGATTCCGGGTCTGCTTGAAATCTTCTTCGTTATCGAAACGGCTGTAAAAGAAACCCTCTCTATACCAGGATGCTCCGGTAAACTTCATCTTGACGAGTTTTTCTTTCAGAAATTCTTTCTTTTCGCTGTCCAGCAGCCAAAACTCTCCGGCATCAGCACCAGCCTCATTGATCATATAGACAAAATATTTATAGTCTCTGGAATTGCCTGCCCTGTAAGCTCCGGTGGTACCGTCTTCTGACAGGGTATTCGGATCGAAGAAGAGCTCCGCTTCCGAAGCGAGAGTTCTTTTCCGGTAGATTACCCATTGGTTCTGCAAACCGTCATTTTTCAGAAAATAATACCATTCTCCCAGCTTGACGGGAGTACTCTCTTTCTGATAATCGTTCAGCTCTTTCAGTCTCTGCAGGAAATCCCTCCGTTCGGGATACTCGTTCAATACCGACTCGGTCAGCTCCTGCTGCTTCTTCACCCATTCCATCGTCTCCGGTGAATGGTCATCCTCCAGCCAGCGGTAAGGGTCTTTTACCTTCACCCCAAAAAACGCATCCTCGATCTGCTCTTTCTTCGTCTCCGGATACCTGATCATTTCTCTCTCCTTTAGAATTCAATTTCTTCTCCAAAAAAATGATAATTGCTCAAATTGGTCAATGAATATCATCACAACCGTTTTCCCTGTCTCCCGATTTCTGAGCACTCTTTTTTCTTCTTCGAAAAAACACCCTCTATATATAAAGGCATAACAAAATCCTTTACTTCCTCGGCAGGAAAGCCTTGCAATGCCGTCTGTAAGGGACAGAAAAAAATGTCAGTTTATCTGCGCTGATCAGTTTTTGGGTGGTTATCACTGTATTTTTTTTCTTACTGCCTGCTATCTCATCCTCAGGTTTTTCTTCGTTCACAGGGCTTCCAGCTCTGTTATTAACAGGACAAGGGCAGGGACGCCCTTGTTACATGCTCACTGCTCTCCCACCGGACGTGCTCTTCCTCTCATTTTTTAACAATGCTTCTGAATTGTCTTGAAGCGAAGAGGAAATAACACACATGGGATTGCTCTTTTTTTTTAACCATCGTCCCTGAACTGCATGAAGCGAAGCGAAAATGACTCGCATGGGATCGCTCTTTTTTTTTAACCATCGTCCCTGAACTGCATTGAAGCGAAGAGGAAACAACACACATAGGATTGCTCTTTTTTTTAACCATCGACCCAGAACTGCATGAAGCGAAGCGAAAATGACTCGCATGGGTTTGTTCTTTTTTTTTAATCATCGTCCCTGAACTGCATGAAGCGAAGCGAAATGCAGTTCAGGGACAATACAAAATATGGGCGGGTGGGCGGGTAAAGATAAGAAAGAATAAACGGTTTTATATCATATCAGATACCTGATAACCCATATTGCGGTAACCCTTCAGTCTTTTTTGATACATTGCCGCCAGGACGGCTACTTCCATATCGACATAGTCATATATCACAACTTCTGTCTTTGCTTTATTTGTGCGGTGCAGTCTTCCTGCATATTGTTGTAACAACCCTTTCCATGAGATAGGCAGAGTTAAAAAAAGTGTATCAAGTCTGCTATCATCAAATCCTTCACCAATATATTTTCCTGTTCCGATGATTATTCTTTCTTCGTTTTCGGAAATGGATTTCAGTCTTTTCATTACATCTTGGAACTGCTTCTTGCCCATACCCCCTTTGAGAACGATAATATGTTTGGCAAAACCGGATAGTTTTTCAAAAAAGAAATCTACATGGGCTTTCCGTTCGGTAAGAATCAGTGGACTTTTTCCTTGCACCACAGCAGAGATAATATCATTTATAATAAGATCATTTCTGTTGTCGTCTTTAATCAAAGCCTGATACAATTGATTAATATATACTTCCGTTTGCTTTAACTCTTCAGGCATCCGGAAACCGGTCTGCTTAACGATTACTTTTTGGTGAAAGCTCTGTTTACTGTTTTTTCGGCGATAGTCAACTCTATAGCGAATATCACCGCATTGCATGAAAACAATGGGATGATGACCGTCTTTTCGTACCGGTGTAGCTGTAAGTCCATAGACATATTTTGCCTTTGCCTCCCTGAGTACCTGTTCGAAGCTGAATGCCGATATATGATGGCATTCATCCACTATAACCATACCGTAATCTCGTACGAAATCCTTCACTTTCCCGTCGCGAAATAGACTCTGAATCAAAGCAATATCGATCTTATTTTTTCTGTTATCTTTTCCGGCTCCGATCTCTCCTATCTCCTCTGATTCTAAATTTGTGAAGCAGGCAACTCGTTCTTTCCATTGCTGTAACAATTGTTTCCTATGAACAACTATCAGGGTGCTCGTTCTTCTTGCAGCAATGAGCCAAAGAGCAACAATCGTCTTACCGAAGGCAGTGGTAGCAGACAGAACACCGTTATCATGTTTTAAAAGCTCTTTAGCTGCTGCTAATTGCTCCTCTCTGAGCGTTCCTTTGAACTCGAAATTCTGCCTTTTCCCATGATGCGTTTTATCTTCTATAATTACCTTTACTCCGGCTTTGCTGAAGAGCGATAACAATTCATCAAAACACCCTCTCGGAACGGCAATATGTTTCTCAAAATCCGAAGCGAGATTGATGATTCTCGGTTTGTTATATATCGGCAGACGCATCGCCTGTGCCCGGTAATATTCGGGATTCCGGAAAGCTGAGAGACGGATAATCCGGTTCAACAGTTTTGAAGAGAGACCCTCCTTTTCAATATAAAGCATATTGCTTGTTACAACTTTAACTTGATTAGGCAGTATTCCAAATTCATTATCAGTTTCGGGAGATTTTTCCCATGGTAAAATCTCTGCTTCAGCGCTTCCTTGATCAAAACAATCTTCCCCGATAGATTCTCTGAGTTTACCGTCAGCCCTTTCTTCTTTCATTAACTCGGAGGATAACGCAGCAATTTTGCTGTAAGAGATTCTTTCAATTTCTGCAAGAAACGCCCATTGATCCTCAATAATCCTCAAATCCCTATCCAGGAAAAGGCTGTTACCGGCTTTTCTTACTTCCTTCTGCATAGGCAATGCGATAAGATTCCCAAATCCTCCTTTAGGCATTGTATCCTGATTGGGGAAAATTCTGTCATACGAGTTCAAACCAATCTGATATCGTCTTTCCATTGTGATTGTTAACAATATGGTGCCTAACTTTCTTGCCATTTTTGCCGGAACAGGAGCATCGAAAAATATCCATAAATGGGCTCCGTCTCCTGAACGTGATATTTCTATGTATGCCGGAATATCATACAGGATACAGGTCTCATAACAAGCTTTAACATCGTTACGCCATTCCCTGTTGTCAAAATCAAACGCCAGAAGAAAACAGCTATCGTCTTGTAGTAAAGGATAGATACCAATGACTACATCACCCTGTAAATGCCTGTAGTATTGATTGCTGTCGAGTGGTATCAGTTTTCTGTATTCGCAGCTTACACAAGAAATTTTTCTATATTTCCCGCATTTACCGGCTTTCCAGTCATTCAGGCAAGCCGGGGAGTATCCCGATTTGCCGTTCTTTGCTGTCCACCTAACAGCAAATACATCTTCTCTGCCTCTAAACAGGCTCTTGAAGAGCTGCACTTTTTCTTTAGGAGATGAGAGACTATTTACCTTTTGGTGTTTGATACCGATACATGATGCAGCATCTTTAACTTTGTCTGTTTCGCTACATTCGTAGAATTCCTCTTCCTTGTTCCTTTTAAATTCTGTTGAGTTGTATTCTTTGATAATAGCTTTGAGACGATTATTCTCCTGCTGTAGCTTAGCGATTCTTTGTTTAGCTTCAATAAGCTGTTGCTCAATTGTTTCGTCTTTGATTGAAATCATTTCTTATCCCTGCCACATTCTCCTGACATTAGCGAATAACCACCAATTCAACAAGCTTGAGAAAGAAACCTTCAGACCAGTTTTCCAGTTGCCGGTAGTCATTTATAAAGGGTCTCACATCTTCTTTAGCTTTTGAGAAATCTATCGTTTTTATGCGTTTCTGTAATATCTCATGAAGCAGCAGCAGTGTCAGTTTATCGCTCTTGTTGAGATGACCGGACTGCTTTAACCTATATCCCAGATGCTTTATATTCAGATGTATCTTTTGTTTCAGAAACCAGATTAAGTCGTACCAATCCCGACCTTTTACCCGTTCTTTCCAGCCCCGGGCAAGAAGAGCATGCATTTTTCCGGCAAACTGATCAGGGAGGCTCATTAGCCTCACATTAAAAGGTAACGGATCCAACAATACTCTGAATTCACTTGCGAAACTGCAGGGCGGAAAAGGATCAAGTTCGAATTTTACCTTTATCATCTCGTTTCTGTGAAGATTGTGACATATTCCTTGAGGAACAGAGAGAGAAAAAAAAGTGTTCAAGGTGTTTGCTTTTACGAAGGCAGATTCTATTCTATCCGATGTTTTCTTAACAGAATCAACATCCGCTTCAATTCCCCATGATATCATCTCATTCCTGACACTATTAAGATAGCTCTCTAAACTGAAATCCTCGTTCTGTGTGAGCAAAGAAAAATCAAGATCTTCGGAAAAACGATCAAGATTGTGAAAGATACTTAAAGAAGTTCCCCCATAAAAAGCCGAATGCTCAAAGAATCCGGCTCTCCATAAACCCAAAAGCGTTATCTCCTGTATAATTCTTCTCAGAGTGTATTTGTAGTCTTCTTGAGTTTGGAGTTTATGCTTCTGTATAAGATCATTTAAAGGGTGATTAATCATTATTTCTCCATAATTCGACAAGGAAAATAAGATTCTTGTGGTTGGCAGCTTGTGCATACTGTTCTATTCTATCTCTCTGCAGTTCTTTGATACTATAAGGGGAAATTCTCAGGTCATCGAAGATAAGCTCTTTAAACTCTCTGATGTCCTTCTGAACCGGCAACAGGTAAAGCTTGTCACACAGAGCTTTTTCAGGCGTGGCGATTAGAAAGCTTACCCCTTCCCGCCGGTGGATTTCATAACCAAGAGCATAATAATCACTTTTCAACTGCTGATATGAATAGAAACCAATCGGTGTTTGATAGCTTTTCTTTCGGGAAGTCGTTACCGAAGTAATATTGTAAGCCCTTTCCGGTATCAAACCGTAATATGACAAAGCAAAGTCGGTTGAAATGTATGACGGTCCATACAGAAGATTGGCAACAGTCTCTTTTACCAGAGGTGTTTTGTAATGAGCTGCCAATACATACAGCCCTCTTTTGAGGGAGACCAACTCTCCCGAAGCTAACAACTTTGATATCTTATTGCGTGGATAGCGATAATCCGACAATAGATGAGAGATATACTGATAATCTACCGGTTGTATCGCTATCTGATTAAGTTTAGCATTCATGTCACCTCCAGTATGTTGACAATATGTCCACATAGCTGCGGTGAGTCAAGAAAAATTACTGAATAGCAATCATATAACCTATTGAAGGAATGATTATATCCTATGATCACCGTTCCTAACGTGCATACAGCCCCATCTCGTCATTCTGGCACAAGCAGGAATCCATGCCCTGCTCTTCGCTGCTTTCCTGGTTACCCTACACCTATCTGACAACTCATTTTTGCCGATACCGAACGGTGGTATAAATAGACTGACGTATGAGTGGTCAGACACCGGTTGCAGCCAATCAGGTGTAGGGGATAATCATGCTGCTTTTGTCAATGCCCTGAAATGCATTGAAGCGAAGAGGAAATAACACACATAGGATTGTTCTTTATTTTTTAACCATCGACCCTGAACTGCATGAAGCGAAGCGAAAATGACTCGCATGGGTTTGTTCTTTTTTTTTAATCATCGTTCCTGAACTGCATGAAGCGAAGAGGAAATAACACACATGGGATTGCTCTTTTTTTAATCATCTTTCCTGAACTGCATGAAGCGAAGAGGAAATAACACACATGGGATTGCTCTTTTTT
>CAYXFD010000010.1:0-83231 GCA_964464175.1 uncultured Candidatus Cloacimonadota bacterium
GGTTTGAAGGCTGTCGGTACCTCGAAAATCAGCCCCAACTGTAAAAGAAAAGTCTTGTGGTTCACAGATCCGCCGCCGGTACCGAATCTGATTCCGAAACCGACAAAATCTACCTAAGGCCTGAATACAAAAAAGAGCCTGAGAAAAGAAATCTCAGGCTCTTAAAAAGTAATTCTTTATCCGGTTTATTTCATTAACACCATCTTCTTTATTGCTTCATAGCCTTGGGAAGTTACCATCCTATAGAAATAGATGCCGGAAACAACATTCTTTCCACTGTTATCCTTTCCATCCCAGATAATTGAATGCGTACCTTTAGGATGATTCTGATTTTTCAACAATGTCTGCACCGATTGACCAAGCATGTTATAAACCTCGATTGTCACTTCCGCAGATTCAGCCAGAGAGAATTTGATCGCAGTTGCCGGGTTGAAAGGGTTGGGATAGGCACTGATTAATTCTGTCCTGAGGACTACGGGTGTAGTACCTGAATCTTCTTCATATTCAACTACAACGGAAACCGGGCCATGAAAATCAGTTGTCAGGTCATACTCAACAGATTGCAGCCAATAATAGTACATCTGACCATTATGAACCTCATCATCAATATAATTGTAACTTACGGCTGTAGAAGAATTGTAAGCGTTGATCAGATTCAGGTTTATCATAAATGATTCATCAAGGGTATTAGTGATACTGCGGAAAACATTGTAACCGAGAAGGTTCGTTTCCGTTTCTGCTCTCCATTGCAGATTAACAGCCAGATCAGATGTTATCACTGCGGTAAATGATGATAATTCAACCGGCAGTGGAGTATCTTCGACAAATTCTATACACTGCAGATAGGGATAACCGTCATTTTCATTCTCATCCATTGCCCAGATGTCAGTGAAATCCCAGGCTTCGTCAAGTCCGACAGTAGCCGTGTTGGTAAAGGTGTCGATATCCTTCATTTCTGTTGTAGTTTTCCCCGTTCCACCGGCACTGGTACTCTGTCCTGACGTTTGCGTATTCCAAAATGAATCTTCAACTACTCCAACATTTGAACCCGGACCTGATAAATTACCAACCAAACCTCCGACTAAACTTGAGCCTTGTCCATTGACCTGTCCGATAGAATAGGATTTCTCAATCATACCTCTTAAATCTGCACAGCCGGCGATGCCCCCGATCCTTTCTGCTCCACTATCTTCGGCAGTAACACTCCCCAGGGCGTAACTGTTAAGGATCGTTCCTTTCTGATTACAGCCTGACAGACCGCCAAATTTGTCTTTTCCGGCAGAGGGATTATTCGATAAACTAACGTTGATATCTGCATAACAAGATCTGATCAGGGAATTATCCGTTCCGCCGGGTGTTTCCCGATAGCTGTTGTTGGAGCCTACTAATCCACCTGTTGCTCCATCACCGACAACCGAACCGTTTTCTGCGGTGCAGCATTCGATAAGAGTATTGGTATTGCCGGTAATTCTGCCGACAAGAGTACCTGTTCCTCTCCCGCCTATTACGGTTACACCGGTCAAGTTTACTTTCCTGATAGTACTGGCTTGAGTGTTCTGACCTGTGGGATGACCGAAATGACCAAAAAGCCCGACATTACCTTCTGTTGGTCTGTTAATATACAAACCGCTTATCGTATATCCCTGACCGTCATAAGAACCGCTGAATTTTGTTGTGGCATTTCCTATCGGTAACCAGCCGTCTCCATCGAACCACTCCTCGGTATCCGAAGCATCAATTTTTGCTGTTTGTATATAATAGTAGTCCCAACGACTGGAATTGTCTGCTATCCAATAGAGATTGCTTAAAGTAGCAATTTCATAAGGAGATAGTTCCGAGCCTGTTCCTTCTGCGGGTATAACAGCAGTCTGGGAAAAAAGAAGTGTATTGGTAATTATCAGTAATGAGATCGAAATGATAAAAATCTTCAAACTTTTCATATATTCCTCCAAAAGTTTTAGTAATTAGTTCTTCTCGTTTGGTTAGTTCCTCTAATGAAAAACAGAGCCCGGAATAATTGATTTATCCGGGCTCTGGTGTATAAATCTAAATAGTCTTCTCTGATTCTTTACTTCATTAACACCATCTTCTTTATTGCTTCATAGCCTTGGGAAGTTACCATCTTATAGAAATAGATGCCGGAAGATGCCTGACGTCCCTGGATATCTTTGCTGTTCCAGACTTCGGAATAGAATCCTCTCGGATAGTATTGATTATCAACCAGGGTTTGCATTCTCTGTCCCCGGGAATTATAAATTGTTATCGTTACTTCCGCTCCCTCTGCTAAACCGAATTGAATAGCAGTGGCCGGATTGAAAGGATTGGGATAAGCACCCAGCAACTCTGTTCTTACGACATTGGGAGAAGTTCCGCTTCCGTCATCATACTCTACCGTTACAGAGAGAGGTCCGTGAAATCCGTAAGTCAGGTCCATATCAATAGGCTGCAGCCAGTAGTAATATATCTGCCCGCTCATGGCAGCGTTATCAATATAGCTGTAGTTTATGGTGGTCGAAGAGTTATGGGCATCGATCAGAGAGGTATTGATCTTAAAGGCATCAGCCAGACTGTTAACCAAGCTCCGGTAAACGTTATAACCGAGCATATTGGTCTCCGTCTCCGCTCTCCATTGCAGGTTCACAGCCATATCTGCCGTCACCTGAGCTGTAAATGCCGAGAGTTCTACCGGAAGTGGCGGATCCTCTTCAGTTTGAGTAGTAAAAGTCCAAGTAGGACAATACAAAGCTTCGACTTTGTCACTCCCCTTTGTTACATAGGGAATAACCTGCCAGCTATATTCCGTATCCAGATCAAGAGTTACTGCTAAAGGGTATTCCGTATCATCATCCAAATCGGTCATCGCCGGTTGACTGTCTCCGGTTTTCCAATAGGCAAAGAAATAACCGTCAGGTGCAGGACCATCCGTATTATACTCCCATTCAAACGTTAGATTTGAAACTGGAATATCTATCGATTCATGAGGCGGATAAATCACTAAAGCAGGAAGTGGTCTGACTCCAAATCTAAAAATTGGATATCCGTCATTAACATGAGAATACATCGCCCAGATATCTACAAAATCCCAAATCTCATCTAAGCCTGTAGTCGAAGTATCTGTATAAGTATCAATATCCTTCATTACCGAAGTATTCTTACCGGTACCACCAGAACTGGTAGTCTGCCCGGAAGTTTCTCTGTCCCAGAATGAATTCTCCGTTTCGCTTCCTCCGCTGCTGGCTCCAATCAAGCCGCCAAGCAACACTCCACCACCAACAGTACCCGTGCTGTAGCATTTATCAATAAGAGCAAACTCTCCCGTTGACTGTCCGATCAAGCCTCCTGCTCCAAAAAATGAAGCACTGACATTACATCTGCTAAAACTATTGTTGATCTCTGAGTCTGTGTTATAGCCAACTAATCCTCCTCCGTTGGTATAAGCTACAATAAAACCGGTAGTCATACACATTGTTATATCGGTTTCGAAATTCTGGCCTACCAACCCACCAACTGCGTTATCACCGACAAAATCAACATTAATGAGAATTATACCTTTAAGCTCAGCTCCTTGCGTGTAACCAAAAAGCCCGATATTACTGGCAGAAGATCTGTCTATGAATAGATTGCTAATACTGTACCCTTGGCCATCATAAACTCCGGTAAATTTCGTAGTGGAATTTCCTATCTTAAACCAGCCTTTATCGTCATCCCAACTTGAGGTGTCTGAAGCATCAATATCTGCAGTTTGGATGAAGTGTGATGACCAGAGAGTATCTCCGGCAGCTATCCAGTAAAGATTATTCAAGGTAGCAATTTCATAAGGATTATCGGATGTTCCGGCATCAGCGTCTTCCACATTTGCAGGAGGAGTTGCTGTCTGCCCCCAGAGCATAAAATTAAAAGCTAAAAAGATCAATAAAAATAACGACAAGGTTTTCATAAGTACCTCCAGAAACCTCTTTAAAATCTTTATCCCAAAATCCTGAGTTCGAAACTCATGATCACTCAATATCATTTAACATATTGCCGACGTTTATAAACTATCGACAATCTATAATCCAATGTCACAATATACCTCTTAATGATTCAGGATTTACTGTCAAGAACTTTCTCTAAATTTCGGTGTTTTTCTCAATTCATTCTCTCCATAAAAGGATTTTAAGGTTTTTCTCAAAGCAAGCAACCGGTCAGGAAGTCTCTTTTTGCTCAAGTCAGATTTAAATGAGAGAGGTAAGTTCTGATTTGCAGCCGAATAAAAGTGTTGAATAAGATACAACAATACTTTTTTTTTGGGCAGTATGATTCCCAATGTTTCTTAGTTCTGCCCGATAAACTATTAAGGAAGGGAAAGATTATTGTTGACAGATAGCTCTTGGCTATTTTATTAGTTCCAGTTGATTTTTATAGGGTTTATTGGGTCTTTGCATTCAATAGATCATGTTATATAGAGGTTTTGAGGTGAAACAATGGGTGAACATAAGGGTAATACTCTATCCTTAGAAAAAGTTTATTGTAGTGTCCGGGAGATAATCCAGGAAGCCGGTAACGAAAAAACGGTAGATCCTGAAAAAACCATCATCTATGCCAAGACCGCCCTGAATACTGCCCAGCAAAACAGAATGCCGGAAGAAGAGTTCGACTGCCATCTCCTTCTTGTCGATGGCTTTTTTCGTCTTAAGAATTATCGCCAAGCGATGGAATGCGTAGAAGAAGCCCTTTCTCTTGCCGGCAATCTCCATCCGCTCCGCAGAACAGACGCTTTGATCAGATGCGGGGACATTTTACAGGCTGAGAATAATGATAACAAAGCCTTACATTCTTATCAGGAAGCTCTCAGAATAGTTGAGGATTCTGCCCCTGACAACCGGATATACGGTTCCATAATCCAGAAGATAGCTGCTCTTTATACAAAACAGAGCAAATTCACTCTTGCCCAGGACTATTATCAAGAACTGTTAGAGTGGTCTGAAAAACAAACAGATCAAGAAATAGCTGCCACAGCTCTTATCAGACTCGGTATTCTACATAATAGTTCTTTCTCTTACAGTAAAGCTCTGGAGTGTTTTCTCCGTTCTTTAGCTATTTTCAGAAGACTCAATCATATTGACGGTATTTTGCTGAACAGGATAAACTTAGGTTTGCTTTACTGGCGTAGATACCAGTATAATAAAGCTCTCGAACATATGCAGGAAGCTTACAGGCTTAGAGATGAGACAACCGACAAATACCTCCCTTACGAGATATCAAGTATCTTAAGTATTATCTATCAAAGCCTCGACCAGAAGGATGATTATCAAAAGCATCAAACTGAGGCAATCAGGCTCAAATTCGATGTTCATCAGACTCCTGAGCTAATCGCGACGGATAACCGAATGAATACCACCTTAGGTTACCGGTTGAATTCACTATTGAATGTTATCCGAAGGTTTATCGAATCAGGTGCCGGAGACTCTATCCGGGAAGGAGTAAATGAGGTTCTCTCTTTGATAGAAAAGGTTGATAATAAGGATCTGGTTCAGAAAGCCTGCAAAGTCATTTCCGAGTATTATCATCATCTTAATGAGTACGAACAATCGGGTATCTTTTATATGAGGCATATCAAGCTTAATGAAGAGATACTCAACGAAAGAGAAATCGTACACTTTTCTGAAGTTGAAAACAGTCATTCTCTCACTGAGAGCGAGCAGAAAGCCGAAGAGAGCATTAACAATGCCAAAACAAGTGCTGCCCTGGCAGTAGCTGCTACTGCCAGTCATGAAGTCAACCAGCCTCTGATGATTATCGTCGGTAATCTGGAATTACTGCAAAAAAGCTTGAGAGAGTTAGAGCTAAGCGAAAAACAAGAGAAGTATATCAAGAATATTAAGACCGGTGTGGACAGAATTACCGATATCCTCAATAAATTTCAGAATGAAAAGGATATTCAGTTTCAGGAATATATCAAATCAAATGAGATGGTAGTCTTTAACGACCCCAAAGAACCGGAAGAAGAGAAAGCTTAAAAAGCCTCCATAGCGATAAAGATAAGATTATAGGAGCCGGGCGAAAAACCGATATCTCCCCGCAGCAATACTCCGTCACCCTCAACGATCCGAAACCGGAAACCACCCCCAAGCGATACTTTAAGATCGCTGTGATCCCAGTCACTATACTCACTGAAAACCGAGCCTGTTTCAACGAACAAAACGAATCCGATCCTTTTCGAAAACTTTCGTTCCCAGGGAAAAACCCTATACTCGGTACGGATAATAGCTATGGAACGGTCGATATAGCGTGCTGTTTGATAAGATCTCAGAAAATCACCCAGTTGGAACATCTCCTGAAAGGGTACTCCCTTCGTATGATAGCCGGTGAAGAACTGAAAAGAAACAGATTGTTTCGCGGTCAGAGGGAAATACTTCCTCAAATCTATGGATATCCTTTTGAAGTCGTAATCACTGCCCAGAGTTTTGCTGTAGATAATACCACCTGCCTCATAAAACTCTCCCCGGGTAGCGAAGAAGCGACTGTTTCTTTTGTCTCTGGTCAGAAGTATTCCCTTGCCGACGACTTTTCCTCCGCTGCTTCCCCTGATACTGTTGGAAGCTAACAGCGGAGAATCATCATCAGGTTTTACCTCAAAATTGCTATATTGAAACTGATATCCGAGACTCCAGAAGCGGTAAACCTGTTTACCAAGATTAAGGGAAAAGGCAAAATCCTTAGCCACATATTTTTCCGGATCCTCCTTCGAAGTATTGATTCCTACTCCGTAGAATTCACTGGGCCAGTTTTTGTACGATATATCAGTTTCGAGATAAAACAAATTATCTGCCGTCTGATAACGGGGAATCAATGATATGACCATCTGTTTCTTTTGGGTGTATTGAGTAGAAAAGAGCAGGGTCAGTTTATCCTTTTCATTGAAGTTGTCATGTAAACTTAAACTTCCGGCCAAACCTACCACAATACCGGTTTCCGAAGTATAAAGGGCATAAGGAAGAATGACTCTCTCCAATTTTGGCGGGAGATCAAATTCCGGTTCTTCCGTATAGCCGGGAGTTAAAGCAGCTAATCCGATAATGATTAGCAAGACAAAAAGTTTCTTACTCATATTTACTGTATCCCGACTGAGATACTGTTAGTTGTGCTGGTTGCATAATACTCTGCCTTATTCTGTCTTCTGTAATATATAACCGGTTTTTCTTCTCTCATCCCAGTTGAAGATGCCCTTTCAAACGAAAATAGATCTCAATTCCCACCAGATGGGGATTAACGTTTCCTTCCAGTTTTTTTATCATTGTCTCCAAAAAGGTGATCAACCCGGTAATATGTTCTTCAATCAGCGGATTATGATCTGCGATTTTCTCAATCATCTCCAGACGGTCTATATTAACTATCTCCTCAGGAGAGGAAAAATAGAAGGCAATGTCACTGATCCAGATTATCAGATTGAGAATAATATCGATCAATTCACTGACATTCTTTAGTGTCTTATATTTATCAATAAAGGAAATAAAACCGAGATCGTCACCCTGCAGGATCAAACTTATGAACTGTAAGACACTCTGCCGGGACTCAATCCTTTGATCGCCTATGAGGCTGAGCGCCTTTTCCATATTGCCGTCGGCAATACGGGCTATGGTCTTGGCGGTAATTAATTCGCATCCCCTCTTATCAGTTAGTTCCTTTTCTATAACCTGACGCGAAAGCTTCTGAAAGCTGACTTTTTGGCAGCGAGAGATAATGGTCGGCAGCAGAGCTTCCGGTTTGGAAGTGGTCAGGATAATAACAACATCATCGGGAGGTTCTTCTAAAGTTTTTAGAAAAGCATTAGCTGCATTTACATTCATCAACTCAGCCCTTTCGATCAAGCAGATCTTATAGTTAGCTTCATTGCGGGAAAGAGATATCCTGTTTTGCAGCATTCTAATGCTGTCGATCCTCAAACTTATCGTTCCGCTGAAAAAAAACTCCTGCCAGGGAGTTTCTTTCTTATTCTCAAGATAGTTTTCATATTCGGCGAGCAATTTCTTGTCCTTGATCTCTCCCTCAGCGGTCAGCTCCAGATTCGGAGTTGGAAAAAGGTACAACATATCGGGATGGGAAAAGTTTTTCATTTTCAGACAAGAAGTACAGACTCCACAAGGACGTTCAGCTTTTTCCGAGAGACAGTTTATCGCCATCCCGTAATAGAGAGCAGTTGTAAATTTACCTACCCCTTCCGGTCCGTAGAAAAGATAGCTCTGGGCAATCTTCTCCTCATTTATGCTTCGGGATAGCAATTCAATAGTGTGCTCTTGCCCTTGAATGTTTTCGAACATATCTTAGCTTCTGTTTCTGTTGTATAGATCAGATCAATTCAAGCTTCTTGGGCTTTCTTGATTCTTCATATTCTTCGGAGAAGTTCTTTTGGATAGTTGAACTGTCAAAATCTTCACTCAGCAGATCCATGAAAATGATATCGTATCTATTCCCGGCTATTTGATAAGCTTCTCTTTGCCTGCCAATCTCTCTAAACCCGATTTTTTCATAACATTTTACAGCTCTGATATTGTAAGCAAAAACCCGCAACATGATATTATGCATATTGAGAATATTGAAGGCATAGTCGAGCAATAACCTGCTTGCTTCTTCCCCATAGCCCTGATTCCAATAGTCCTTGTCTCCAATAAATAGTCCGAGTTCACAAGTATTACTATAGGGGTCAATATGATGCAGACCGGCGATACCGATTACTTTATTAATCTCCAAATCGACTACAATATAGACATGTTCTGATTTAGCCATTTTTTCCAGAATCTCTCTCTCCTTGGTTAAGGTTATTGCCTCCCTTATCGTAGTAAGGTATTTGGTGACCTCCATATCATTCAACCACTCAGTAAAGGTCGCTGCGTCCTCAACATTTATGGGGGAAAGAAAGACCTTCTTCCCGGTCATTTTCTTGAAGTATTTCATCAGTATTACCTCCGCCTTATTCTCTTTTCGTCAAAGATTTACGTGCTGAGCAAAATGTAAATGAAAATCTTATAAACTCTCCTCGTAGCTCTTTTTAACCTTAATAACCAAAGAACCGATTCTTAATCACACCAGAGCTTTTCTGCAATCATAAGCAGAACCGGAAGATTGTCCGTCATTACCCTTGGTAAGAGAGTTTTTCATAATAATTACTCCATCCTCTCTTGTTGAAGAATCGTTCTAAGTTCACTCTCTCTCTTTTCAAAACCATTGAACAAATTTATTGACACTCAAACTTATCCTGAAAAAAATATTACGGTTATCATCTTTACCTTGTTTTATCACTGAGATGATAAATTGTATATCATGCTAAGCTAAAGAAGATATGGAATGGAGATTCGATGATTGAAGTAATTGTCAACAAATGTGTAGGTTGCAAGCTTTGTCTTAAAGCTTGTGCCTATGATGCTATCATTATTGAAGATAAAACTGCTGAGATTATAGCTGAAAAATGCACTCTTTGCGGTGCCTGTGTCAGCGCTTGCCCCTTCGAAGCAATTTTTATCCGCAAAGAACAGCAGTACACAGTAAACAAAGAAGAATATGAAGGTGTATGGGTCTTTGCGGAACAAAAAGAAGGGATTCTGGCTCCGGTAGTTATGGAACTGTTAGGAAAAGGTACTGAATTAGCAGCTACCCGGGAATGTGAACTAACCGCTGTTTTACTCGGATATCAGGTAGAGCATTTAACCGAAGAGTTGATTGCCTACGGTGCTGACAAAGTTATTCTGATTGATGATCCGGAATTGCATAACTTCTCGGATCAAACCTACACAAAGGGATTTGTCGAAGTCGCCAAAAAATATAAGCCGGAAGTTATCTTAGCCGGGGCAACCGTCGTCGGGCGTTCCTTCATCCCCAGAGTTGCCGTGGAACTTGAAACCGGCTTAACTGCTGATTGTACCGGACTGGCAATTGATGAAGAGACGAACGATCTATTACAGACACGTCCCGCTTTCGGCGGCAATATCATGGCTACGATCCTGACTCCGAATCATCGTCCGCAAATGGCAACTGTCAGGCACAAGGTCATGACACCTCTGGCTAAAGATGTTGAACGTTCCGGAACGATCATCAGTGAAACTGTTGCCTTCGAGGATTTAGATGCCAAAGAAAGATTCGTGGGCTTTAAGAAAGATATAACTCAAACTCTTAGTCTGACCGAAGCTAATTTTGTGGTTTCGGGCGGCAGGGGTTTGAAGGATAAAAAGAATTTCGCCCTGATCGAAGACTTGGCAAAAGCTCTGGGAGGAGCGGTAGGAGCTTCCAGAGCAGCGGTTGATGCGGAATGGATCAGTTACCCGCATCAGGTAGGTCAAACCGGAAAAACTATTAAACCGAGGATCTACATAGCAGCCGGCATATCGGGAGCTATTCAGCATTTAGCCGGTATGCAGTCATCCGATTATATTATCGCGATCAACAAGGATAAAGATGCTCCTATCTTCAAAATTGCCGATGTCGGTATCGTAGGTGATCTGTTCGAGATCATCCCTAAACTGACGAAAAAATTACAATCCAATGAGTAAAAATGAATGAAAATATCCGTTGCTGCTGCCGTATTCAATGCCGATAGAGTTATCGATAAAACCTCCGTCGAGTTAAAAAGCCATCTGCTTAATGATACGAGAAGCAGTATCGACCTGAAGGGCTGTCATGCTTATAAGCCCTTGATAAATTCCCATGACCATTTGATTGGAAACTGGTATCCTCCTGCTAAAGATAACGAGCTTTACCCCAATGCTCACATTTGGGTAAAAGAGATGCAGAACACCGACTCTGTCCTGGAAAGGAACATGGTGTTCAAAAATAACCGTTTCCCAATGGATTTCATGGTAGGTAACGGAAAGATTTTAGCTCTGTTAGGGGGTTATAAGAATCTCTTCTCAGGAGTTACTACCGTCCAGGACCATGCTCCAAAACAGAAAAACAGTTATTATGACCTCTTCCCTATCGAGGTGATGAAAGAGTATCAACAATGCCATTCTCTCACCCTCGGAAATTTCTGGGGAGGTGATGAACCGATAAAAGAATGGCGCTCTTCGAAAGGAGAATTACCCTTTATAGTCCATCTGGGAGAGGGATTAGACAGAGACACGGGCCGGGAGTTCTCCCGCCTGAAAGATATGGGGTTATTACAACCCAATACTCTGCTTATTCACGGAATTTCTTTAACAAAAAAAGAGATCAGGGAATGTGCCGAAGCGGGTACATCTATTTGCTGGTGCACTTATTCCAATTACTTTCTTATCGGAAAGACTCTCGATATCGATAGCTGCCTGGAGTATGGAGTAAATGTAGTTATCGGCACCGACTCAACCCTGTCAGGATCGATAAATCTATTGCACGAATTACAATATGCCCATAAGAAATTTCCTCATATCCCTACCAAAGAGCTATACCGAATGGTTAATCACAATGCTGTGAAGGCACTCTTTCTCCCTCCAAATAGATCCGAGCTCTCCGAAAAGAATAACGAGAATCTTCTCATAATCCGGGCAAAAAAGAGTGACCCATTTGAAAATCTGATGGAAATCGATTATGATGACATTGTTCTCCTAATTCATAAAGGAAAACCACTATATGGAGAGGCAAGATTGCTCGATCATTTTAGAGTAGATGAAACAGAATTCTTCACTTATAAAAAGAAAGATACTAATTACTTCGTTATTGGTCATCCTGAAAGAATAGTGGCTGAGATCGAAGAACTGCTCGGTCATAAGAAAAACCTCCCTTATTTACCATTTCAACAATGATTGATCTGCGGGAAATATTCCTCAGCATTCAGGGAGAATCAACCTATTCCGGACTACCCTGTATCTTCATCAGATTAGCAGGCTGTAATCTCCGCTGTTCTTATTGTGATACAGTATATAGCTACGAAAAATCTTTATCCTTAGACTCTGCCGGCATCCTGCAAAAAATCAGTAAATACGAACCGGTAAAACTGGTTGAAATAACAGGCGGAGAACCGTTATTGCAAAATCAAGTTTACTCATTAATTGCGAGCCTATATACAAAGGGATATCGGATACTCTTGGAAACTAACGGTTCGCTCTCTTTAGAAAAGACACCCGGTTATGTAAAAAAAATCGTCGATGTCAAATGTCCGGGTAGCTCTGAACAGAACTCCTTTCTTCTCTCTAATCTGCAATATCTCAAACGGGATGATGAGTTGAAATTTGTGCTTACCGATTATGATGATTATTGTTTTGCTAAAGAGTTTATCAAAACTCATCAAATCACCAATATTCCAGTCCATTTCTCCCCTGTTACCACCACACTTTCACCCGAAAGACTGGCAGAATGGATCCTTAAGGACAGATTAGCTGTACGACTGCATCTCCAAATCCATAAGCTTATCTGGGGGTCCAAAGAAGAAGGGGTTTTCTGAACAGTTCACAGCAATTACCACTATCCTTTAACAACAGATAGCCCTTCTTTGCCTTCTTCATTCCAGTATTATCCAACCGGTAAGTAGGGAAAAATTCAGCAGCAGGTGGAGAAATATTGCCCGATTTGTATTTTTTTATGGACAATAACCCTGTTGACAATCTTTTTTGCACACAAAGAATATGATACAGGATAAAGGGTTTTGAGTCAAATTGAGAGTATAGTTTCCGGCGTTAATATCAGCAAACGTTTCACTGAACGCTTCATTCTCAAGGATGTGGCATTCGGTGTAGCTGCCGGCGAACGGATCGGTTTGATTGGGAATAACGGCAGTGGCAAAACGACTCTCTTAAGCCTTATCGCCGGTATAGAGCTTCCTGACCAGGGGAAAATAACCCGTAAACGGGAACTTTCCATTGAATATCTTCCTCAGGAACCTGTTATTGATCCCGAATCGACTCTTTTCGGACACATCTATCATAGCAGTAATCCCGATTTTAGATTGCTGCGTCAGTATCATGAACTTTCGGATACCCTTGCTGATGATTTCTCCAATGAATTACTCAGAAAACAGCAGGAACTCCATTCTGAAATTGAGAGGAAGGGTGCCTGGTCTGTTGAACACCGGACATTAGCAATTCTCAATAAGCTCGGATTCAATCAATATAAGATAAAGGCCAGTATCCTTTCCGGAGGTCAGTCCAGAAAACTCGACCTGGCAAGGGTACTGACAACGAATCCTGACCTGCTTCTTCTTGATGAGCCGACCAATCATCTCGATACTGAGGTCATTGAATGGCTGCAGGATTACCTGATCGGTTTTTCCGGTTCAGTTATCTTTGTTACGCATGACCGCTACTTTCTTGATGCGGTAAGTACCAGAATTATCGAACTGGAAGAGGGAAACCTCTACTCTTACAAAGGTTCCTACAGCTTCTATCTGCAGCAAAAACAAATACAGCTTCAAGATCGTGAAAGAAAAGAGGTAAGAAGGGCAGCGCAGCTGCGGAAAGAATTAAAATGGCTGGCCAGAGGAGCAAAAGCAAGAACTTCCAAGCCCAAAGACCATGTTGACAGGGTAATGGAGCTTCTGGATAAGTCTTATCTGACTGACGAAAAGGATATTGAATTGACCTTCCCTTCACATCGTCTGGGGAAAACAATTCTGGAAGTTAATAACATCACTAAGAGTTATGAAACTGAGCTATTCCAGGATTTCTCTCACATCTTTCAAAAGAATGAGAGAATCGGGATCATCGGCAATAACGGAACGGGTAAGACCACTCTCTTGAAAGTACTGACCACAGAACAAAAACCGGACAGCGGAACGGTAAAAATCGGTTTGAATACCCGCTTTGCTTTTTTTGAACAAATGCCGGAAAAATTACCCGCTAACATCACTGTAAGCGGTTATGTCAAAATGGTTTGTGAGAACATCAGGACAGCGGACGGCAAAGTTCATCATGTCAGCGATATTTTGGAAAGATTCAATTTCACCGGCAAAGAACAGCAGCGTAAGATTCACACTCTCTCCGGAGGAGAGAAGAAACGCTTGCAGCTACTCAAATCACTGATTTTTGGTGCTAACTTTATTATTCTGGACGAACCTACCAATGATCTCGACATTAAAACTCTGGAGATTCTGGAAGATTATCTCGACTCCTTTGAGGGCTGCCTGCTCGTTGTTTCGCACGACCGTTTCTTTCTTGACCGGACCATTGATTACCTGTTCATCTTTGACGGCACAAAGATCAGGAAATTTGCCGGCAACTATTCGGACTACCTGCTGGTGAAAAAATACTTTGCTGAGGATACCAATCCTCCTGACAAGAGATCCTCCTCCGGAAAACAATCATCTCCTGCTGATAAAAAAAATACCAAACCATCATACAAATATGTCAGGGAATTACAACAATTGGAAACGCGGATCAACGAATTAGAAAGAGAAAAGGAAAAGTTAGACAAAAGATTATCCAGTGAACAAAAAAAACTGACAGCAGAGGACTACAAGAGTATTTCAGAGAATTTAACCAACCTTGAAAATGAATATATGAAGTGTTTAGACCGCTGGGAATATCTGTCAACTATAACGAAAGCATAAAGGAGTAGCTATGAAGAATAAAGGAATGATCGAAAACATCATCGGTAAATATGAAGCCCGGAAAGGGGCTTTGATTCCTTTACTGCAAGAGATACAAGAGGAGGAGGGGTACCTTTCCCGGGAGACTATGCAGTTTGTTGCCGATAAAACCGGAATCGGGGCAGCAGACATCTACGGAGTTGCTACCTTCTATACTATGTTCCGGCTTAAACCGCAAGGCAAACATACTATCAGAGTATGTAAAGGAACTGCCTGTCATGTCTCCGGAGCCAATACAATAACGAATGCCCTGATGAACGAACTAAAACTGTCCGAACAGGAAGATACAACTGCCGACGGTAAATTCACTCTCTTCGAAGTAGCTTGTCTTGGCTGCTGCAGTCTTGCTCCGGTCATCATGATCGATAAGACTACCTACGGAAAACTTAATCCTGATAAGATCTCAGAGATTATAGCATCCTACTGATCTTGTTGAGGAGCATAAGTATTGATGAAAAGTATGATAATAACAAAGACCCTGATCAGAGTGTTCACTTTATTGCGGCACACTCTGTCTCACCTTAGGAGGTAATTTTGGATAATATTACGGTCAAAGTTGGTTTGGCAAGCTGCGGTTTAGCGGCTGGAGCTGATGCTGTATATGAGGAGTTTAAAAAACTCCCCGCTGTACAGGAAGGAAAGATCCATCTCAAGAAAACCGGCTGTCTGGGATACTGTGCTATGGAACCGCTGGTAGAATTTATGGATAATGACGGGAGATTTACTCTCTATGGGGGAGTAGAACCAAAAATGATAAATGAGCTGCTCGAAGCCTTTATTTCCGGAGAAGAGCTTTCCGGACAGACAGTATTGAACTCCTCTAATACCGGGTCGGAAGACAATAACTTTGCCAAACAAAAGAGAATTGTTTTAAGGAATTCCGGTATTATCGATCCTGTTTCATTAGAAGATTATCTCCAGCGGAACGGGTATAAAGCCCTGGAAAAAGCTCTCAATGAGCTAACCCCGGAAGAGGTTATCGACACTATCAAACTTTCTGGTTTGCGGGGAAGAGGGGGAGCAGGATTTCCTACCGGTTTAAAATGGCAGTTTGCCCGGCAAGCAGCCGGTAATAAGAAATACATAGTCTGTAATGCCGATGAAGGAGATCCCGGTGCTTTTATGGATCGTAGTATTCTGGAGGGAGATCCGCACAGCATTCTGGAAGGAATGTTGATTGCAGCTTACGCCATTGGAGCTGACGAGGGTTATCTCTACGTCCGGGCAGAATACCCCTTAGCTATTAAACACCTGCAAATCGCCATTAAGGATGCGGAAGAAAAGGGTTACCTGGGTGATAAGATTTTGGGAAAAGATTTCAATCTCCATCTTCAGATAAAGGAGGGTGCCGGCGCTTTCGTCTGCGGAGAAGAGACAGCACTTATGGCCTCCATTGAAGGGAAAAGAGGAATGCCGAATATCAGACCCCCTTTCCCTGCCCAATCAGGACTATGGGGTAAACCGACCAATATCAATAACGTAGAGACCTATGCCAACATACCCTGGATCATTACCAACGGAGCTGAGGCTTATGCTTCTTTCGGTACGGAAAAGAGCAAAGGCACGAAAGTTTTCGCTCTGGCTGGAAAGATAAAAAACAGTGGTCTTATCGAAGTGCCCATGGGTATGTCGCTACAGGAAGTGATCTATCAGGTCGGCGGGGGAATGAAAACGGAAATACCTTTCAAGGCAGTCCAGCTCGGAGGTCCTTCCGGGGGCTGTGTACCGGCTTCTTTACTGGATACACTGGTTGATTATGATTCCATAAATAAAACCGGTGCTATTATGGGTTCCGGTGGTATGGTAGTAATGGATGAAGCTACCTGTATGGTGGATGTGGCGAAATTCTTCCTGAATTTTACCCAGAACGAATCGTGCGGGAAATGCACCTTCTGTCGAATCGGTACAAAAAGAATGCTGGAGATTCTCCATAAGATTTGTGACGGAAAGGGAAAAGAAGAGGATCTGGATGTTTTGGAAGATTTGGCTGAGAAGATCATTAGCAGCTCTCTTTGTGGGTTGGGACAAACAGCTCCTAATCCGGTACTGACCACTATCCGTTATTTCCGGGAAGAATACTTAGCTCATATTAATGAGAAACGGTGCCCGGCGGGAGTTTGCACTACCCTGATCACCTACCAGATATTACCCGATAAATGTATCGGCTGTACTGTCTGTGCCCGTAAGTGTCCGGTTGACGCTATCAGCGGGGAAGTAAAGAAAACTCATAAGATAGACACTGAGAAGTGCATCAAATGTGGAGTCTGTTTAGATTCTTGTAAGTTTGCTGCAATCATTAAAACTTAAGAGGCGGGAGAAAAATTATGATAAAGATCAAACTAAACGGTAAAGAAATCTTAGCAGAAAAGGGTAAAACAATCTTAGAGGTAGCGACAGTACAGGGCATCGAGATCCCAACTCTCTGCCACGATGAAGAACTAAAACCTTTCGGCTCCTGCTGGGTCTGTGCTGTCCATGTCGCCGGAAGACGGGGATTTGTTACCGCCTGCGGAACAGAGATCTATGAGGGAATGGAGATCTCTACTGATTCTGAAGATATCCGAAAGGCTCGTAAGATGGCTTTGGAACTTCTTCTCTCCGACCATTATGCCGATTGTGAAGCGCCGTGTAAAATTGCCTGCCCCGATCATGTTGACGTTCAGTCATACCTGGCTTTAATAGCCAATAATCAACAACATGAAGCGGTTAAGGTCATCAAAGAGACTCTCCCTCTTCCGCTCTCCATCGGAAGAGTTTGTCCGGCATTTTGCGAGAAAGAATGCCGCAGAACACTTGTCGATGATCCGGTAGCCATCCGGCAGTTAAAAAGATACGCTGCCGACTCTGATTTGAATGATTACTGGTCCTATGTTCCTCCCAAAGAAGAGATCAGAGATAAAAAAATTGCTATTGTCGGTGCAGGACCTTCCGGTCTGACCTGTGGTTACTACCTGAGCAATAAAGGATATGATGTGGTTCTCTTTGAAGCTGCTCCCGAAGCCGGAGGCTGGTTAAGATACGGTATCCCTGAATACCGTTTACCCAAGAAAATCCTTCGTAAAGAGATTGACCTGCTCTGCTCGAATGGAATGGTCATCCGGACAGAAAAAGCCCTGGGCAGAGATTTTTCTCTCTCTTCCCTGAGTAAAGAATATGATGCGGTCTATTTGGCAATTGGTGCCCAGAAAGCTGTTCCGATGAAAGTAAAGGGGTCTGACCTGCCGGGTTGCTATTTAGGGGTAGATTACCTGAGGGATTTCATGCTCGGCAAAGAGGTCAAAACAGGAAAGAAAGTTGCCGTGGTCGGCGGTGGCAATACAGCTATTGACTGTGCCCGTACCGCCCGCAGACTTGGAGCAGAAGTTACCATAGTATATCGTCGTACCAGAAAAGAGATGCCGGCAGAAGCCTATGAAGTTGATGCCGCTGAAGAAGAAGGGATCAAGTTGCACCTTTTGACCAATCCTGTGGAGTATCTTGGAGATGAAAGCGGGATCCGAAAAATCAAACTGGAAAAGATGAAATTGGGAGAACCGGATGCAAGTGGAAGAAGAAGGCCGGAACCGACAGGTGAATTCTTTACCGAAGAATTTGATACGGTTATTGCTGCAATTTCCCAGATTCCCGAAGTTGAACTGTTCGCTGAAGAAGAAAATCAGATAGAGGGAAAGATCCTCCCTCTGACCCGCTGGTCCACTGCTGATGTTAGTGAGGACCTTCTCTATACCGGTTTGAAGAATATCTTTGCCGGAGGGGATTTCCGTCTTGGCCCGGCTACTGCAATTGAAGCTATTGCCGACGGCAGGAAAGCGGCGGAGATCATCGAAAAATATATCGAGAAAGGGATAATAGACGAATCTTGTCTTGAAAAACCCCAGTTCACTTCTCTCCGGGGAGCTAAACTAACTGAAATGGAAGATACTCTTTATCAGCTGTATCCAAAATTGTCACGACTGTTAATGCCTGAGTTAGAAGCTGAAAGTCGAAGCAGGAATTTCGAAGAGGTAGAGACCGGTTTTAGTGAGGAACAGGCATTAACAGAAGCGGGCAGATGCCTGGAATGCGGGTGTCTGGTTAACTACCGCTGCAGTCTCAGGGATCAGGCAACAGAATACGGTATTGATGACAAGCTTTTCTTCGGAGATAAAAATAAGCATCCGATAGACGAAAGTCATCCCTTTATTCTGCGTGATCCCAATAAGTGTATCAAGTGCGGACGGTGTGTCAGGATCTGTACCGAAGTTCAAGGGGCAGGAGTTCTTGGTTATATTTACCGGGGATTCGGCACTTTAGTAGCTCCCGAGTTCGGAGACAGTTTAACCAAAACAAGCTGTGAAGCGTGTGGAAAATGTATAACAGTCTGTCCGGTAGGTGCTTTGACCGAGAAAAACAGAGTAATCAAGCAGTATCCCCTGGAAGACAGAGTTGTTAATCAATCCTGTGGCATCTGCGGAACGGGCTGCAGTGCGGCAATCCATCTATCCCTAAACAATATTACTTACATTTCAGAGCCAGAAAAGCTCGATTTTAATGAACGTAATCTTTGTTTCTACGGAAAATTCGGCTGGGAGATTTTTGCCTCACCTAACAGAGTGACGGAACCGATGTTAAAAACAGAGCAAGGATGGGAACCAATTGATTGGTCGAAAGCAGCTGCCCTGATAAAGGAAAAGTATCATACCGCAAAAAGCAGAGCATTCCTCCTATCTCCCCACAATACGAACGAAGAGCTGCTTCTAATGCAGGAAATTGCCGAAAAAAGCGGATCTGAACTCAACTCCGGCTCATCTAAGCAGATCTTTACCGATAATCTGTTTGCTCAGTTTAGAAACAATCTCAGCTATGAAGACCTTAAACAAACTGAGCACTTAGTTGTCATCGGAGAAATAAGCCATACCCTGAGAACTCTCTGCCGTTATCACCAGAGGAAAGGTAAAAAACTCTCCTTGATCAACCAAAATGACAACAAGTTCAATCAATTTGCTGATTATTATTATAAGTCTGCAAACATCTCGGCTGGTTTGAAAGAATACAAAGATAAGTTAAACAATAAAGATCCTGAGATATTTCTTCCTGAGAAAACCATCTTCATTTACAACCGGAACCGCTTAGCAGAAAATGATATCAAAACTGTCTGGGATATTGCCCTCCAGACATGTGATTTTTCTCAAGGATCAGGTATTATGGAAACCTCCGACTGGAATAATCTGAACGGATTCAGAAACCTGAACGTTTCTGAATTCGATATGACTCAGGCTTCCGAATTTATTCTATCTTACGGAGAAGCTCTTGATAAGGAGAGCTTTTCAAAACTCTCAGCATTTATCGTTTCTGTAAATACCCATCTTGATATGGATTCACCGGCAGATCTGATCCTCCCTAAACCTTCTTACCTCGATATGGAGGGCTCGGTTCTTTCGGATGATAACAAACTCAAAGAATTTAAGAATCCAGGAAAATCGCTGAACTTCTCCTCATTACTGCAAATTATGTACGAAGCGGATTTTCTCTCCTTAGATCAGGTCGAGCAGACAATCTGGACAAACAGAGCAGAAAGATTTCTTACCTCCCGCCAGGATAAACCTGTTTTAACCAAAGAAAAGGGAAATGAACTACTGGAGAAACTAACCATAAAGGGATTAGACGTAATTCCGGCTAATGTTACCCAATGGAGATACCTTGATGAGTTACAGGATCAGTGTCATGAGAAGAAGTAATGATAACGCTTACTATAATCTTCCTGACTCTTACCTGCTTTAGAATGAAATGACATGAAATTCAATGATTACACTCCCAAAGAATAAGGGGAAGATAGGAGATGTTTTCTGTCGGTAACTCAGTTACATACGAAGAACAGATCAGAAAATCAAGGTTTATCGGTCACCTCTGTCCCGTTAAGTCAGCAGATGAAGCTAAAGCTCTGATATCTATCAAAGCTACAACCTACCGGGATGCAAGTCATAACTGCTGGGCTTATATTATTGGTATCAAGGGAGAACTCTACCATTTCTCCGATGCCGGTGAACCTTCCGGTACAGCTGGTAAACCTATCTTAACTGCCTTGCAGAGAAATAACCTTTCGAATGTTGTCCTGATTGTAACCCGCTATTTCGGAGGAGTAAAACTCGGGATCAGGGGGTTGATCGAGGCTTACCGGAAGATCGCAGAAGAAACAATTTCTCAGGCTCAGCTTAAAGAAATCATCCTGAAAGATTTTTTTGAAGTCATAACCGATTATGCCAGTGCAGAAAAGCTCAAATATGACCTGCAGGAGATGAACTCAGAGATACACTCCATTGATTACCAGAAAGAAGTTACGATGTTCATATCTGCTGCTTCAGACAGCATCTTAAAGGAATTTCTCATCAAATCACAAAATGCCGGTTTACTAAGATTCCATCTGTTGAAGACCGGTTTGGACTTTTGCTAAACCGTTAACAACCATCAGTAAGGAAGAGTAGTAAGAATAATATCACAGAGGGATCTGATGGCGATTAGGAAAAACGAACAAGGGTCAGAAAGACTTTCTGACCCTTGATAAATATTCCATTATTGAGGTGGTATTATAAAACTGCTTCGATTTTATCGATCAGGGCTTTCTTGGAAACAACCCCGACGGAAGAGCTCATTGGTTTTCCGTCCTTAAAAATTATCAAAGTAGGGATGCTCATAACACTGAATTGTACAGCCAAATCTTGATTATCATCGATATTTACCTTCCCAACTTTGATCTTGTCCATTTCTGCGGCTATTTCCTCTACAACCGGACCGATAATACGGCATGGTCCGCACCAGGGTGCCCAGAAATCAACCAAAGCTACTCCTGAACTTGTTTCCTTCTCAAAATTTTCTTTGTTCAATTCTAAAACTCCTGCCATTGTTCCTCCAATTTTTTTTCTTCTGTTTTTAAGATAACATCTTTTTGGGGTCGGCAAAGTTTTTTCTCTTTTTTTATACCTCCCTTTGGTCAGATGTATAGCTGTTTTCAGTTCTGTCAGATTCCTTACCTCTTAGTTTCCGTAAAGAATTAATCTCACTAAAGGATGATCGTTCATCAATGATCTTTTTACATAGACATGAAGTAAGACGTGTAAATGAGCCAGACTTTTGCTTGAAAAGTCTTGACCTGATGTTTGCAGCAAGAATTCTGTATCATCCCTGATGATTGTGATAAGAATGATTAATGAGATGGTAAGGATAAATCTTTTGCAATAAAAAATTACAGATAACTGGAGTTGAAATGAATTTAAGATACTGTGAGAATAAAGAAGTAACAGCTTCTGATATAATGAGCGTGTTTGAAAGTGTAGGTTGGAATAAATCCACTGAGAACATTATTGCTGCCTTTCAGAATTCCTGGTACATCTTAGCCTATGATGAAGACAGACTGGTAGGTTTCGCTCGCGCTATCTCAGACTGTTATTATTACACCGGTATCTATGATGTCGTTGTCCGTCCCGAATATCAAAGGAAAGGAATCGCCAGAACTATGGTCCAGCGGCTGCTTGATAAGTTCAAAGGGACATATTTCTTCCTGACCTATACGGAAGGAAACAGAGAATTATACGCCAAATGCGGGTTCACCGATAATAAAGAAGCTATGTGGATACCGAAAGGCTGATTTCACTTTTTTAATTATCAATCATTACAGAGGAGGTTACGTATGAACAAGATCAATATCTTGTTAGTATTAGTATTGCTCAGCATGTTAGTTCTTTCTGCTTGTGCCCCGGGTACAACAAGTCACACTGAACAAAAAAAAGCCGGTTTCCTCTGGGGTATCTGGCACGGATGGATTGCCCCGGTATCAATCATCTGGCAGATATTTAACCCTGCGGTTCGGGTTTATGAAGTAAACAATATTGGCTGGTGGTATGACTTCGGTTTCTATATTGCTATCCTCGGAGGATTTGGAGGTTTTTCCTTAACCCGCAGGAAAAAGCGCAGATAAACTTTAAAACTACTTTGCTTCGAAGATATGGGGAAAAGAGAGAAAGAAAGAGCCCGATTTCAAAGGAAATCAGGCTCTTTTTTCAATCTTGTCAGCCAGTTTATTTAACAAGCAGCATTTTCTTCAACGAAACGTAATCATTTGCCTGTAGTCTGTAGAAATAGATCCCGCTTCCGAGATCTCTTCCTGCATCATCTTTTCCATTCCAAACGACTGCATGATTACCCCGCTCTTTAATCTCCTGCAGAAGTGTCTTCACTTTCTGTCCCTTGACATTGAAAATGTCGAGAGTAACTTCTCCCGCTTCGGCCAGAGAGAAAGAAACGGTTGTACTGGGATTAAAGGGGTTAGGATAAGCACCTTTGAGCTCAGTGACCGTCACTACCGCTAAATCATCTTCCGTTGATAATACTATTAGATACTCTGCAATCATTATGTCACTTGGGAAATGGTCTTCCAAATAAGCACGGGCTTTGATGACTGTATCTATGGTAAGTTCAATAGGTTCATCATAGAATATTGATCCTTCATCGGGATCATCCCCATTCAGACTATAATAGATCATAGCATCTTCGGTAGCACAGTGCAATTCGACAGTCAGAGGTCCTTCATATTCACCCGCTTCCGGGGAAGCTGTCGGTTGAGCTACTTGACCGGGAACAGTAATAGTAAATGTATTGGAAGGTTCAGATTCACCCTGATCATACAGAGCGGTAGCATAATATGAGTAAACTCCCGGCTCCAGGTCTTCATCGAGATAATTCACGCCGGTAATTAAATCCGGGTTGATCTGATCGAAATCCCCTTCAGGGTCATCCTGCCGGTAAACATTATAGCCAAGAAGATTTCGGATATTACCTTCTCTTCTATTCCTCGGTACCGGGACTTCCCACCACAAGGCAACTGAAATGTCATCCGTCATTATTATCAACTCACCCTCAAGATTTGAGGGTGGGGTTAGAAGGAACTCCTCAACTGTGAGATTAACGGTAACGGTGATCTCCATACCGAAATAATTATCGCTAACGATCAGAATAGCAGTGTAATCTTCTCCCCCTGTTAATCCGGCAGTATCGATCATCAGAGTTACTGCAACTGAATCCTGAGGAGATACTGTTCCTGTTGGCTCGGTTACTAACAGCCAATTGGCAGGATCGGCGAAATCAATTTCGTATTCCAAATCTGCTGTTCCGACATTACTGATGGTCAAAACCTCTGAGGTAGTTTCTCCCTCCACCAAAGTTACATCAAACTCCAAGGGAGTGACTTCAATTATCGGATATACATGATCAAATACTTCGAGCATATCAATACAAATTCCGTAGCCACCGCCGGAAACCGCTTCAAACCCAAGATAATACATGCTCTCCGGTTCGGGAAGAGTGATCTGACGTTCTGTCCACTCCGCAACATTGCTTTCATAAGACTCTAAAGGTACCCAGTCACCATCTTCTTCTATTCTGTAGTAAACGTGTAATTCATCCTGTGAACCATTCCAGGCTGCCTGGGCATGCTGGAATCTTACCACCGGATTGATAGCATTACCGATCAGGAAGGGAGGTGTGATCAACATTGTGCTGTTTCCAATGGTATCCGTTTGGAAAAAGGCATTAAAATCCCCTTCATAAGCATTAGGAGGATGAGCCTGATGACCCCCGTTCTGGAAAGTCCAGTCTGTTGCTCCTTCTATATGCTCTTGCAGCCAGTCTTCCGGCATTGAACCGGTCTCAAAATCTTGCTCATAAGGAATACTCTGTCCTAAAGGAGAACCGACAAAAGAGATATGTCGCGCCTGAACCCCGCCAATTTTTGTCTCTACTAAAGTACCCTGACGATCAATTTCGTAAACACCCGTGCTGTTCGTTGTCAGAATGTTTCCGTTCCCTAATTCATAAACCCCGCGCAGTCCGGTAACCGGAGTATAAAAGCCGACCTGGGCACCGGTACTGTCATATTCATAAACACCGCTGGGAGCACTGAAAGTTGCAACCAGAACATTACCGCTTTCCGTTAAATGTAACTGCTGCGGGAAGTTTAGGGAGGGAACAAAAATCCCGATTGGATCTCCATCCTCATCAAAGCGATGGATGGCGTTACTCGTGCTTGTGGAGATCAGATAATCGTTAAAAGCTTCCCGGTAGATAATCGACCAGGGTCCCTGCATACCCCCGGCACTATTGGCGACAAAATTACCAAGATAAGCTCCCAGTGGACTGAATTCAGCTATTGCATGCTGATTAGCTCCACCGGCAACTGTCACCAGATAGTTCCCGTTATTTCGCAGATGGATACCTCTGATATTTTGCATTATGGAAGTATCAGCTCCCCCCGGTGGGGCAAATATCCCTTCATATAGACCATCAAAACTGAATCTTTGCAGCGTATTTCTGAGCTGGTCGCTCATAATGAGACTTGTTCCCTCGCTGCACATGATGATTTGAATGGGAGTTGACAGATAATCCGGATAGGAAGGAATGAAGTCGGCATCGATCAGATCACCGTCGATAGGATCAAATGCCATAACTCTGTTTCCTGAACTATCGGGTATTAACAACAAACCACCTTCGGGAATCTCTCTTAAGACTCTGCTGCCGGGTTGAGTAATCTCACCGGCTGAAGATTCCGGAACAATACCATGTTCTTCATACCACTCCGGAGAATGCTCAGTCGCTTGCAGTGAAGAGAGTAGTAAGAAGAACACCGACATTACATAGATTAGAAAGTGTTTAACATTCATTTTTTGCCTCCGCTCAATTTATGTGTTACTTATGAGAAACATATCCTTTATTGTCAAGCAGTTATGTCTGTTTTCCGAATTTCGGTTAAAATTGTTCTTCTTTTTTTTGTCCGGCTTTCGCTCAAAGTTTAAGCTCAAAGGTTCAGTATCGGCTTTCAGATGATACTTTATCCCTTGTCCGGGTGTTATGGATAAGGTAGAAAAAGAAGTAACTGAGTGAGAACCAAAGGTTAATAAAATTGAAACTAATTCTTAAAAGTTGACAAAAAAACCTTTCCTTTAGGTTCTTTCATGAAAGGAAAAAACTAATGAACAGAAAAAGAAACCAGGTCAGCTTGTTATTGTTACTCTCTTCGGTTATGGTGATACTATTGGCTGGAGCCTGCTCAAGAAAACCGACCGAATATGTCGGGAGTGTTAATGACCGGTATATTACTTATGAAGAATATATGACCGCCCGGCGTAATCTTTTTGAATCTTTTGTGCTTGAAACCGGATTAACCCCCGATTCTTCTGCAAGAAAAGAGATAGAAGACAGAGCATTCAATAATCTTGTTGAAGGGATAATATTCCAACAACTTCTCCGGGAATATGAGATTACGGTTACTACATCAGAGGTAATCGACACCCTGACCGATAATATCCCCGAATTCATCATTAACTCCAGACAGTTCAACGTTGATAATGACTTTAACCTTCAGGAATACCGCACCTCCTTATTGGAGAGTGAACCGATAGATCTCTCCTGGTTAGTCAGATATTATAGAAATGTCTATGTCCCTTTAGAAAAATTGAAGCAAAAGATTCTCAGGAATTATTTAGTAGATGATCAGATTATTCGTAACGAGTATCTGGTAATGAATTCTTCTGCGGAAGCTTCGATTATCTTTTTTGACCCTGAAGACTTTGAAGGAATCAGAATCAGCAATCAGGAGATCAGAGATTATTATACTGATAATCGTGCAGGCTTTGTGCGAGAGGCTTTTGCCCGGCTGCAGTTCATTACTTTTCCCCTGAAACCAAGTGCAGCTGATTCCTTAAAGACTAAGACGGAAATTGATTCGGTATATACTGAGTTGGAAGAGGGAACCCCTTTTGCCATGCTTGCCGGGACCGTTTCCGACTCTCAAACAACTAACAATCGGGGAGAAATGCCATTTCTGGAGATCACTGATTTTCCGGCAAGGATCAGGACTTCTTTGGAACAGCTGCAGTTGAATGAATATACGCGCCCCTTTTCAGTTGAGGACGGCTGGGTTATTTATCAACTGATTGCCAGAACCCGCAATCTGGTAAAACTGCGGGAGATCTTTGTAGCCCACAAGGCTTCTCCCCAGACACGCGAAAAGCTCTATGATCATATTGTCAATATCAGAGAACTAGCTACGGAAATAGGCTTAGAAAGAACTGCTTATGAATTCGATCTGATCTGGCATGAAACAGAAAGAGTTACCCCTGAAGAACCGTTTCTACCGCTCCTCGGCAAGAGTGACAGAATAATAGACAGAGCAGTTAATGCCCAATCCGGAGTGATCTTTGAACCGGTCTTTCATGAACAGCTGCAAGCGTATGTTCTCATCCAGATAATGGATAGTCAAAGAGCTGACTACCTCCCGCTCCCTTCAGTCTCGGACGAAATCATGGATATCCTTACCCGCCGGAAGCAGCTGGAAGCAGCCAGGTTGAGGGCTGAGCACTATTACCGGAAATTCAGCTATAACAGAATTCTTGCAGAGGCTGAAAAAGACGGATTCCCGGTCTCACATTTTAGCTCTTTCACTCATAACACCTCTATGGAGATAGCTGATCCGTTACTCCTGGCAAGAGCTATGTTTATTTCAGGGAAAGAGAGATATATAACCGAACCGGTTGTAACGAATAACGGAACATTCATCGTCGTTATTCATAAGCTGAACAGAGCCGATGGGCGACAGATAACTTCTGAAGATCGGGAACAGCTAACAACGAAAATTCTTACTGCCCGGGGTGATGCATTGTTTGAAGAATGGTTGAAAGTCAGAATTGAAGGAGCTAAAGTCCGGGATTGGCGGCAAAGAAGATAGTAATTAGAAATCTATCCCGATACCGATCATTTCCTTATCAAAGAGAATGTGTACTTTCTCTTTTTCCTGTTGAAAATTATAAAGATGAGCATCTACAAACCCATCAACAACCGAAAGAAAGATTATGGTTCCTAACCACCAAAAATCGTTCTGTCTTCTTCTGTAATACTTATTACGCAGGCTTTGATAAAACTCTTCTTCTGCGCCGCTGGTCTCTGAAACTCTTTCCCGATAATGGTTCAGGCGGTCATGATGATAGATCGTCCTACCAATAAAATAACTTTCCAGGGCAAAAACAAAGACAGCTTTATAATATGCTTCGTTATAAAACTGACCGCCTCCCGGAATAGCCAGGGAGAGAGTCATCGCTTTCAAGGGCTTCTTCCCACTGTCGAAACTCCATAAGCTGCTCAGAGTAAAGACCAGGAAGAGTAAAAGAACCATTTTACGCATGTCGAATAATCCTCTCCTGCAGTGCGGAAAAGAAGAGAGGCAGCATTATCTCGTGATGTCCGACAAAGTAATACCCTTGTCCCCCATTCTGCGTCGGTCTTTGAACTACATTTACCCTCGGTCTGTAATGAAGATTCATATCGAAAACCGCCGTGTAGAAGTTGTCTAAGGGATAACCCAGATTTCTGACTACGGTCACCGCTTTCAGAAAAACTTCAGGCATTATCACCGCTGACCCGAGATTCAAAAACACCCCACCATCATTCAAATCTCTTACCTGCTCACAAAGAATCCGGAAATCCCGCAGAGAACATTCTCCAATAGCAGCTCCGTCAGCTTCCTTGTGCTGATGAACAATATCCGTCCCCAAGGCAACATGGATAGTAAAAGGGACATCTGCTTCATAGGCTTTGGCAAGCAGAGAGAGGGAACTGTAAGGGGGTGTTATTCCCTTCAGATAATTTCCCAAGCCTTCACCAAAACCTAAACGCTCCTCGGCAGCCTTTATTATCGCCCGGTTGAAATACTCTCCGGTCTCTTTTGCCATACCAAAGGTACCGTCTATCAGAGCCTTGTCAACATCTTCAGAGGTTTTGCCGGCAAGAGCAAGCTCGAAATCATGAATTGCTACCGAACCATTCCCGGCTAAGCAGCTGATTATTTTTGCCTCTATCATCTCTATCAAGAGCGGAGATAAACCGCATTTGACAATATGTCCCCCTAAGGCTGTGATAATCGGCTTACCGCGTTGGAATGCCTTTGTGCAATGATCTAAAAGCTCCTTGAACCCTTTAGCCTGCAAAATATCCGGTAACCGTGAAATGAAAGAATTCAGCCCCGAACTCTCTCCGGGCTGGAAAAAACTTTTCCGGTCAACCTTGCTCTCTCTCTCAGATAGCGAATATTTCTTCTGTCCCTGCAAATTGATTTCCTGATATTTACTCATCTTTGTTTTCCTTAAAGTCTCAAATTCTATCTAACCTTTGTCGTAGCGGTCCTTTTCACTGTAAAGACAACCGCAATAAGGCTGTCTATACATATTCTCTTTTTTGGAAAGCTCGATACCCTCTCTCCATAATTCCCTGAAATCACGGTAATAAAAAGCAATACCTTTTCTTTGAGCTATCTCTTCAGCAGTTCTTTTTATCAGATCATGTTTCTGGTAAACACTGGACAAAAGAGTTGTCGAAAAAGCATCAAATACCCCTGCTTTTGCTCTTTCTGCCGTTTCCGTCAAACGGAAATGATAACAGAGAAAACACCGTTCGGCTTCTCTGCCTGCAATTCTTCGGAAGAAAGGCTCGGGTTTATACTCCTTCTCGATTAAACAGGACAGACCTTCTCTGCTGCTCCACTCTAAAAAAGTATCCAGGCGCCTCTGGTATTCCCTATAGGGATGGATATTATCGTTGAACCAGAAACCGGTTACTTCATACTCTCCCTCATCGCTCAGTAGCCTGTAAGGAGCAATAAAACAGGGAGCACAGCAAATATGCATCAGCACTTGCTTTTTGTTATCGTTTCTCATATTCAAAGTACATTTCTGCCCTATACTTAAAAGTCAAGTGAAAAGAAAGCAGTTGCAGCCAATCCCTGCTGCTGCTGAAACAGCGTGATAATCTTTACTATTATGATAGTCCTGACTAACTCAGCTCCTTAGGTATTGATTATCTCAATTAAGCTTAACTCTTCTATCGTCTCCCTTATCGTGATCTTGAAGAAAAGGTTTTCCTTCTCTTCATTTTCTTATTGACGTTTAATACCCCCGGTAAAAGAGTCTTATCAGGGAGTTTGTCAGGATTTTTCCCGCTCCCCATTAGTTCAGAACCTATCTCTGACAAAAAAGAAAAATGGAGGAATATTGCCTAAAGCTGTTATTATCGGTGGAGGAAGCTGGGGTTTAGCCTTTTCCTCGCTTCTTATTGATAACAAGGTAGATGTCTATCTCTGGGAATACAATTCCCGTTACGTAGCAGAGATTCGGCAAACCGGATACAACTCCAGTCTGCTTCCGGGTATCAGGATCAATGCTTTAGTAACGCTCTCTTCGGATATGAGCGAGATCCTTTCCAGCCAGCCCGATATCTTGATTTTAGCCGTACCTTCACATGTACTGAGGGAAACTTTGCAAAAAATTTCTCCTTATCTTCCGCAGCAGCAGAATTTGAAAAGTATTGTCAATCTGGCTAAAGGGATAGAAGAGACTACTCTTTTACGGATGTCGGAAGTAATTGCTTCCGAGTTACCGGAGAGATATCATCAACTCATTTCCACTCTGTCCGGACCAAGCCATGCCGAAGAAGTAGCCCGCAGAATTCCGACAGCAGTAGTTTTGGCAGGTAAAAACGAAAAGAGCTATACTTACGCTCAGGAACTGATCAGTAATGATTATTTCCGTGTTTACAGCAGTGATGATCTAATCGGAGTAGAGCTTGGCGGAGCGGTAAAGAATATCATTGCCATAGCTTCGGGTATCGTCAGCGGACTCGGTTTAGGTGATAATACTCAGGGAGCGCTTCTGACACGGGGATTAGCAGAAATCAGACGCTTAGGAGAGGCATTGGGTGCCGATCCCAATACTTTCAACGGACTATCCGGAATTGGTGATCTGATCACAACCGCTATCAGCAGTCATAGCCGGAACCGTTATGTAGGTTTTCATCTCGGGAAAGGGGAAAAGCTGTCTGCCGTTTTAGCCGGAATGACAATGGTTGCAGAAGGGGTCAGAACTACAAAATCAATCTATGAGTTACAATCTTCGGCAGGAGTTTCCATGCCGATCACGGAAGAGATATATCTGGTGCTGTTTGCCGGCAAACCGCCCCGGGAAGCTATCCATGATCTGATGACCCGGGAACTGAAGGAAGAAGACTAATTCTGTTAAGCTCCCGTTTGAAATCAATTATTATCAAGGCTTTTTTATCAGAATGATCAATTCCTATCTCTAAAATAATACTCACTGTAGAGAACGAACTCAAGAAAAACAGAATGAACAAGACAATAGAACAGAGAATAAATACTTACGGCAGTTATCTAAAGCGAAAATACGGAAGAAGAATCTTCCGGGTTGGTCTCTCCATAAACAGAGAATGTCCTCACCGGCTGCAGACCGGTGGCTGCAGTTTCTGTCTCCCGGACACCTATACGGATAACTCCTTAGATAACCAGACCGATCCCTATAAGCAGTTGGAACAGCTCATTCCCAAGATAAAGATAGGTTGTGGAGATGTAGGCTTATTAGCCTATTTTCATCATAATACTTCCACTGCCGGAGAAACAGAGGATCTGAAACAAATCTTTAGTCAGGCGTTAAAGCATAGTAAGATCGCCGGTTTGATAATATCTACCAGACCGGATTACCTGAATGATGAAATTGTTGCGATGCTTAGCAAACTGAAGGGGGAAGTATTTTTGGAAATAGGCTTACAGAGTATTCATCAAAAGAGCCTTGATCTATTGAACCGGGGACATACACTGCAGGATTTTGCCCAGGCAATGGAATTGTGCAAAGAATACGGAATTGATTCGGGAGTACATCTCATTCCCGGCATACCGGGCGAAACTCTGTCCGATATGCTGGCAACAATAGCTTATCTCAATGATCTCCCTCAGGTTTCTCAGATCAAATTTCACAATCTGGTTGTTTACCGGGGAACCAAGCTTGCCTCCGAACCGGAGGCACTGCTCAGGGAAATTCCCGGCCTGACTCCCTATCTCGCTCTCCTGGCAACTCTTTTGCAGCATACCAGAGGTGATAAGGTTATCAGCAGATTTTTTACCTCGAATGTCAGGAGAACCAATGTCTCACTCAATAGCTTTCCCGGGTATAAGCATAATTGGCTGAACAAGTTAACCGGGTACCTGAATGAGCATGATATTTATCAAGGTTCAGCAACACCTCTCCCCTACAAGGCAATAAACTAAAGAAAAGGCTTATGAACAGTTTCCTCAAGACAATAACTAAATACCGGAACAAGTTTAACTTACTCCTCATCACGAAAAATATCCTTCTGATAATTACTCTCTATTTTGTCATTCTGAATCTCTTTTTCCTCTTCCATTTTTTTACAGCCGGCAGATTTTTCGAACTGTTCCTTTTCGGTGTTAGTTTGAAGATATTTCTGGCTTTGATGATTATCTACATCATCCTGAAAACCAATAATTTCCTGATCAACCGGTATAGTGCCGCCAGATATCTTGATACCTATAACCGCGATAAGAACGATACCTATCAGAACGCCCTGGAACTATTAGCGGAGAATAAGAGAGAAGACCAGGACGTTTTGGAACTTATCTGCTATGATGCCAACAAGCTGGCAGCCACCCAGAAGATCGAACCGGATAGGAAAGATCTGAAAAATGCCCTGATCCCCGCCCTGGTTACCCTTCTGATAACCGGCATCTTCATCGTTTTTACCCCCTCAGAGTATCTGAAATCATTGGATTTCTTCCTCTCTAACAGACTGCCGCAACCAGCATACCGGGATTACATAACCGTTTCTCCCGGATCTGTTTCCCTCACCCGCAATAGCTCTCTCAAAATTGAGATTATTGACCCGGAACTCAACCTTGATCATACCCTTTATTACCGGCGGAATGATAACAGGGATAACCGGGAAGCTGAGAAAGAGCAAAGAGGGGTATGGCGTTCCGAAGTTCTCTATCAACATGAGAAGGTATTCAACAGCCTTGATTTCTCATTCGATTATTATGTCACAACACCTCATGCCGTCTCGGATACCTTCTATGTCCGGGTTTTTGAAGAACCTTCGGTAAGAGACATGACCGTCAGATATACCTATCCCGAGTATTCAGGTTTACAACCGGAAACAGATTATCAGAGCAACGGCAACATCAGAGGCTTGATCAATACTAAGGTCACCCTTGAGATCGAAACCAACAACCCTCTGGAAGAGGCAATAATGATCTTTTCCGGCGGTTCCCTTATTGATATGGAAAGACTGGGCAGAAACAGTTTCAGCTCAGGTTTTACTCTGAAGGAATCCGGTACTTACCATCTGATGCTGACCGATTTTTTGGGGAATAAGTCGAGACGTCTGGAAAGACCGGTAACCGTCCTTCCCGATAAAATTCCCGAGATAAAAATCATCTATCCCGGTCAGGATACGATCTTTACCCAGAATATGAGGCAGAGAATGAAATTCTTCGCCACTGACGATTTCGGGCTGCAGAATCTGAAACTGCATTATCAGATAAATGAGAATGAGATCATAACTGAGGTTCTGTTAAAAGATATTCCGGCTAATGCTTTGGAACACGATTTTATCCTTGATCTTACCGGAACATATATGCTGCCCGGAGACAGGATTGTCTATTGGGCTGAAGTCTCTGACAATGCCCCTGCCCCCCAGACTGGGGTCAGTAAACGCTACCTTCTCCGTTTCCCCTCAATTGAAGAGATCTTTGCAGAAATAGAGAGAGAAGAAGAAGAAAAGATGGATTCCTTCCGAAAAAATATCGAAGCGTCGAAAGAACTGCAGGAAGATTTTGAGCAGAAACGCCGGGAGATGATGAAACGTGAGGAATTCGACTGGGAAGACAAACAGGAGTTAGAGCAATTCCTTTCCCGGCAGGAGGATCTGAACAAACAGGTTGAAAATCTGGCAGATGAGTATAAGAACCTGCTGGAAAAATTTGAGGACAATCCTTCACTCTCCGATGAAACTCTGCAAAAAATGGAGAGGATCAGAGAATTGATGGAAGAAATTGCCGATCAGCAGATGCAGGACATGATGGAACAGATGCAAAAAGCGATGGAGGATATGAACCGGGAAGAAATGCTCAAGGCTATGGAGGATTTTAAATTCTCTATGGAAGAGTTTGACCGGAAACTGCAAAATACACTTGATCTGTTGGAGAATATTAAAAAGGAACAGAGCATTCAGAAGGCTCTCGCCATCTCCCAAGAGATGGAACAGATGCAGGAAGCACTGAAAGAGAGAACGGAAAATGCTCAGGCTGAAAGTGAACAGCTTGCCAAAGAACAAAAGGCAATTCAGGATAAACTTGATGCCCTGCAGGAACAGCTTGATGAAGCAATGGCAATGATGGATGATGAGAAAGATAATGATATGAAAGACGCCTTAAGCGAGCTAAAAGATCAGATGGAAGCCGATAATCTCGAGGAAGATCTGGAACAAAGCAGCCAGCAGCTGCAAAACAAGCAAATGAGTTCCGCCGTATCAAGCCAGGAACAGGCTTTACGGAAAATGAAAAGAATGACTCAGAAACTTGAAGAAATGGCTGAGGCAATGGCTTCCGACAGTATGGCTGATCTTGCCGGGCTTATTCAGGCTACCATCAGGAGACTGCTTGCCCTGTCCGGAGAACATCAGAATGTTACCTCCGGCTACGCCCAGGACCCCTTCCCTGTATATCCGGATATAATTGCCGGTTACGACGGAGTCCAGATAGCTCTGCGGCAGCTCTATACTTCACCCCAGATCATCCTCTATCTTACTCCGAAATTCATCATGGATTCGGAAATGACCCTTTCATCTTACCGCAATATGTTTGAGCAGATAATCAATTCCAGAAACCCCAACATCAGAAATCATTTGAATAATGTGCAAATTGGCTTGAACCGGATGATCTTCAACCTCATGCAAACCCGCGATAACATGCAGGAAGGTCCCGGAGGTGCTATGGACAGCATGATGCAGGCTATGCAGATGATGGGGAAAGAACAGATGGCTATGAATATGCTCACCCAACAGCTGCTTGAGCAGATGGGAGGAAGCGAAGGGTACAGCCGGGAAATGAGACAGCAAATGCAAAGATTAGCCCAGGATGAAGAGAGACTTGCTGAAAACCTCCGCCGCTTGATGGAGACGAACCCCGAAGCCCAGAAACAAGCCAATGCCCTCAATCAGTTGATAGAAGAACTGGAATCCGTATCCCGTCAGCTGAGACAGAACCGCCTTGATGAATCGCTCATCAGAAGGCAGGAAAGAATACTCTCCCGACTCCTTGACGCTCAAAGATCGATAAATCAAAGAGAGGTCTCCAGAAGAAGAAGGGGAGAAACAAGAGAAGATGAGGATTGGATCCTGCCGCCCGATATTCAACAGGAATTTCAGAGATTACGGCAGCGGGCTCTGTTGCAAGAGAATTTCAAAGATTTCCCGCCTGAATATCAGGAACTGATAAGAGAGTACCTTCGTCTCCTCAATATAAGAGCCCTGGAAAGAGAATAAATATGCTGATTAAGAAAAAACACATTACTTTGCTGCTGCTGAGTGTCATAATGACAACTCTACTCTATAGCCAATATGATCACAAAAGGGTGATCATGAACCAGATCAGAAGGCTGGAAGCAAGGAGAGAATTTGCTCAGACTTTGCCGATGTATGAAGATCTTTTGGAAACATATCCTGAAGATGAAGATGTCATAACCGGTTATTTCAATACTTTGATCAATCTTGACAGGATCGATGATGCCGCAGAACTGCTCGATAAATATGAACCCGTTTTGACTCCGGACAGCTATACCCGTCACCGGATTATCGTTCTGATCCGGCAGGGGAAAAGAAAGGAAGCCGGAGATCTCGGATTGAACTTCCTCCGGAGGAATGAAGGTGTTGTAAACCTCTACCGTGACTTTGCCTTTGTCTATGAAAGACAGAGGGAATTTGATACCGCTGTGGTAATCCTCCTCAAAGGAAGAGAAGTCACCAATGATGACTATCTTTTCGCCATCGAACTCGCCCGTAATTATGATAACCTGACCAGATACCCCGATTCTATCCGGGAATATATCAAACATCTGGAAAGAAACAGCGGATTTCTTTACTTTGTTACGAACCGGATTAAGGCAATCCTTGATGAAGACAGTAAACAGATAGATACGATCAAGGATCTTCTCGCTGCAACTGAGAATGACATCTTAGCTGAACTCTACGCCCTCTCTCTGGCACATACCGGGGATTACCAGGAAGCTCTGATTGTGTATCAAAAGCTCGATCCGGAAAAACTCAACAAATTCGCCGATGAATTGCACAAAGGGGGAGATATTGAACTGGCACGGCAAGCTTATCAAAAATACCGGGAAACAATCAACGACCCCGCTAAGTCAGCCGATGTTGCCATTAAAATAGCTCTCCTCTACATTGGAGAGAATGACCTGCAGAAAGCAAAAAACGTCCTTGCTGAAATTACTGAAGATAAACGGATTCAAAACAGACAGGTTCGCTTCCGAACAAGAGCTAACCGGCAGGCACGGGAACTGCTCGCTGAAATCGCTGTCCGGCTTGATAAACCACAGGAACTGATCCTCGGCCTTTATGATGAAGCTAAAGAATTTGCCTTCAACCGCAACGAACAAAAAGAAGTAGATCTGAAAAAGGTTCATTATCTCACGATGTCTGAAGATTACGAACATGCCCGGTCTCTTTTGCAATCAATCCTGAAAGATGAACAGTCCGGCTCTCAAATAGCTAATTATAGTTATTATTATGTCTTTATGCTGGAATTGATGAGTGAAAAAAACCCCTCCGATTCACTTCTTGCCGAACTGATCATCAATATTCCGGGAAGTGATCTAACAAATGAAGCACTCTTCCTGACCGTTCTCTTCCATGAAATGAACCCGAATGTCAGAGATCCCTTTCTTAAAGCTTACAGACAGAAAAGCATTTACAAAGATAATATGGCTTTAGAGACACTCCTCGCTATCGATGAAGCTCTTGTCGATGAAGAGATAATGATCATCTCCGGGCAGTGGGCTCTGGAAATGGGAAATACTGAACTTGCCGGCCAATTATTCTCACATCCCTTTCAGAATGATACTCTTGCCGGATATGCCGCTCTGCAGCTGGCAGAGATCAGCCGCCGGGAAGAAAAAAACTACCGGGAAATACTGACTGCCTTCCTCTCCCAGCACCCGCTCCACGTCTTCTCGCCGAAACTAAGACTTCTCTTAACTTCTGAATAAGATAATTCTCTGATCGGGCAGCTAAGAGACAGCAAAAGATATGAAGGGAAGCAGTGGTGTTTTTAAAACACGATGAAAGATTAAACTGAAATCACCTCTTTAACTTCAGGTATCTGCTCTTTTAACACTCTCTCTATACCGGCTTTCAGGGTATAAGTTGCCATTGGACAGGTACCGCAGGCCCCCTTGAGTCTGACTTCTATTACATTATCCTCTCTGATCTTGATTAACTCCACGTCGCCGCCATCAGACTGAATCGATGGTCTGACTAAATTTAAGACCTCTTCAACTTTCTCTTTCGTTATCATAATTCCTCCAAGTTTCTGATCAAAGCAAGATTTTATCTCTTTCCTTTTCCGTAAAGTTATTTATAAAAAAGCCGCAAGGTTATTCAGAGAAAACCTTACGGCTCTTTCGGTTACTATGTTTCGTTCAACCAACCTTAATTTCCTTGGCTGGTGATGGTTCCCTTTTCGGTATGACCAACGTCAGGACTCCATCCTCTAACTTGGCTGCAACCTTCTCGATATCACATACATCCGGAAGATTGATCGCCCGGCGATAATTGCCCTTATACCTTTCATACCTGAATACCGTCTCGTTCTTCTCACTCTTCTCTTCTTCCTGCTTACCTTCAATGGTCAGTTCATTGTTGTTATGAACCGAAATCTTGATGTTTTCCTTCTTGATCCCGGGCATGTTAGCCCTGATCACATACTCCTTCTCCCGTTCGGAAACGTCCATCGGCATCATCTTGTTGGCATCAGTCTGCTCCTCGGTGAAGGCATTGCTTAAAAAGTCGTCAAACAAGGAAGACATCAAAGGAAACAGTTCTCTGTTCGATCTTGTCGTCAAAAAAGTCATAATTTCCTCCTCACCGATTTCTAAGAGATCGTTATCTCTTTTTCCGGTTTTCTCTCTTTTTTGGGTATGGTTAGATTTAATACACCATTTTCGTGTTTTGCCTCTATTTTTTCAAAATCCCAGTTCTCCGGCAGAGCAAATACACGGCGATAATCTCCATGATATCGCTCACAACGATACATCGTCCCGTTCTTCTCTTCTGACTTCTTATCATGCTTAGCCTCAATTACCAGATTATTCCCTTCTACATATACCCTGATATCATTCTTCTTGATCCCGGGTAAATTAGCACTCATAACAAATTCGTTATCCCTTTCGATAACATCCATTGCCATGAGCTTGGCATCTTCATTATCCGTATCAAAAAAGGCATTCTGTAAGAAATCATCCAATAAAGAGCGCACAGGACGACTGACAACACTCTTTTCATCTCTTCTCATTATTGGTAATCTCATTTTACTTACCTCCTTCAGCTGTTTTCACTTCATAAAATAACCGTGTCCCGGGAAAAAGCAAATATTTTTTAGCAATCTTTTCCGTAGAGTGCTAATATTTCCTGAAAAGCCCTTAATTATGAGGCTTGGCTTATTTGCTTTCCCGCAAACTGGAAACAGCTTGATCAATTTCGGAGATTCTGCTGTAATAGCTTTTTCAGATAAATCCCTCGTACCGGGATTGGTGAGGCAGGGGATCAGTGGGCAGATTGATCCTCAAACTTCCCTTTCCCCTCCCTGCCAGCATTTAAAACCATTCCATTTTTGCCTTAGGGCATCAGATCTTACCCTTGATCTGATCTTATATTTCTGAGACAGATCCGGGGAATATTTCAGGCATGACAGAGAGAAAAACCTAAGTCGGCTCTAACTGTCTAAGGTATTTCTCTCTGATTAATCCCTTATATCCCGGTAAAATTTCAGAAACAGTGTCAAAATCTTCCATCATGGATGCTTCTTTGAGCCGTTGCAAAGAAAGCAATACTTTGTCATGAAGCTATCCAGAACAATATGAAAGAGTCTGAAAGTAATAATAACCCTCCCCTCCATACTCGACAGCAGTAAACTAAAGTATCTCTTCCGCTAGCGGGATATCTCCGCGAAAATCTATATGAAATTCGCAGCGATTCCGGGAGCTTAATAAAGGATTATCTGGCAACAAGATACTCCATATAGTAAGTTGCCGGGAAAAAGAGATTAAAAAAATGGATAGTCGTTTGCCAATAAAGGGTTTAGAAGCATATCTTTCTATTGACAAGAAAGGGGTATTATAATTTTTTGATTGAAGTTGAAATAATTAACGCAACGGGGGAATTATGAAGAATAATGAGATGAAACAGATCCGGAATATTGCCTTTGTAGGAGCAAGTGGAGCCGGGAAAACAACTTTAGCCGAGCATCTTTTATATCAGGCTAAAGCTACGAGCAGAATTGGAAAAGTTGAAGAAGGAAATACTGTAATGGATTTTGACCCGGAAGAGACCAGCAAGGGAATTTCTCTCAATCTCAGTATAGCCCATTTCGCCTGGAAGAATCACAAAATAAATCTGATCGACACCCCTGGAGTTGCCGATTATGTGGGTGACCAGATAGCAGGAGCTACCGCAGCAGATTCAGTTGTTATAGTAGCCAATGCAGCCGGTGGTTTTGAAGTAGGACTGGAACAGACCTTAGAACAGATAGCTGAACGCAATAATATGTCAACAGCGATCATCATCAACCGGATGGATAATGAGCATGCCGAATATGACAAAACTCTGGAATTAATCAAAGAGAATCTGGGTATTTCCCCAGTTCCGATCATCATACCGATAGGTAAAGAAAATGCTTTTGAAGGTGTAATCGACCTCGTCAAAGAAAAGGCATATATAAATAACAATTATACGGAGATACCTGACAATTTGAAAGAACAGGCGTCAGCTGCGAGACTGCAGCTTCTGGAATCTATCGCTGAAACCGATGAGACCTTACTGGACAAGTATCTGGAAGCAGGCACTCTCACTAATAGTGAACTCCAGGAGGGATTACGAAAAGGTCTTGCCGGCGGATCATTGATCCCCGCTTTCTGCTGTTCTGCAGGCACAGAGGTCGGAATAGTCCCGCTGTTAGATGCTTTTCTGGAATATCTCCCCTCCCCTGCCGACAAGAATGTCATCTCGGTTCTGGAAAACGGAGAACAAAAAGAGATGGAGTGCAGCGAGAACGGACCAACTTTAGCTTATCTTTTTAAATCAGTAGCCGACCCGGTTACCGGTGACATAGGTTATGTCAGGGTGTTATCAGGAACCTTAAAGCCTGGTATGGACGTATATATTCCGGAGAAAGAGAGTAAAGACAAGATCAGTTCAATGTATTATTTACTTGGTAAACAGCGAAAAGAGGCATCTGAGATCAAAGCAGGAGAGATCGGAGCATTAGTAAAATTGAAAGTAGCCCGGGGCTTCAACACAATCACCGATCCTAACAGCAAGCGTTGTTTTATTCAGCCTCTCTTACCGACACCGGTTTACTGGAAAACCATCAAAGCGGTTAATCAGAGTGATGAAGATAAGATCGGAACTGCTTTGACGAAGCTGATCGATGAAGATCCTACCCTGAAATTCGAATTGAACAAAGAGACTCTGGAGAATGTTCTTGCCGGGATTGGAGAGCTGCAGATCAATATGATCCAAAAGAAATTAAGGAATCGCTACAAAATCGACACAGAGTTGAACGATCCCAAGATACCCTATAAAGAGACAATCACCGGAAAGGCCGATGTTCAATATAAGCACAAAAAACAGTCCGGCGGCAGAGGTCAGTATGGCCATGTACATCTAAGAGTTGGTCCCAAACCGCGGGGTGAAGGATTCGAGTTCATCAATTCCATCGTCGGCGGGACAATCCCGAGCAAATTCATCCCGGCAGTCGAAAAGGGTGTTGTGGAGACTATGGTTAAAGGGATTATTGCAGGATATCCTGTAGTTGACATCTTCACAGATTGTTATTATGGAAGCTATCATGATGTTGACTCTTCCGAGCTGGCTTTCAAACTTGCTTCTTCCCAGGCTCTCAAAAAGGGGTTTAAGGACGCAAATCCGATCATTCTGGAGCCTATCTATGAGATTCAGATAGTCATCCCGAGTGAGTATATGGGTGATGTTATGGGTGATATCTCTACCCGCCGCGGTAAGATACTCGGGATGGAGCAGAAAGGTAAGAAGCAGATCTTAAATGCCCATCTGCCCTTATCGGAGTTGTTTTCTTATTTTCCGAACCTCAAATCACTTACCCAGGGCAGAGGAAGATTTAATCAGAAGTTTTCTCATTACGAAAAGCTTCCTGAGGAGCTAACTCAAAAGATCATTGCTGCCTATGAAGAGAGTGAATGATCATCAAAATCTGTGAATTGAAGAGTAGTCTTAACAACCGTTTGATAACAAAAGAGCTTTTGCAGAACAAGCTAAAACAACCAAAGAATTCTGCCTGGTCAATTAGAACAGATTGAAGTCTTTGCCAAGAAAAACTGAGCAAGGAGAATAAGTATGTCAGGTCATAATAAATGGAGTTCCATCAAGCATAAAAAAGGGGCAGCCGATGCCAAAAGAGGAAAACTCTTTACCCGTTATACCAGAGAGATCATAACGGCAGCAAGAAGCGGTTCCGGTGATGTAACCAATAATCCGCGGCTGCGAGCAGCAGTGGCAGCTGCAAAAAGCGTCAACATGCCCAATGCCAATATTGAAAAAGCGATTAAAAGGGGAACCGGTGAGATCGAAGGTGCTGTCTATGAAGAATTTATTTATGAAGGATACGGGCAGAATGGTGTCGCTATCATGGTTGAGGTTATGACCGATAACAAGAACAGGACTGTCGCCGAAGTACGGCATGTTTTTTCAAAATATGGTGGTTCTCTGGCAGAAAGCGGAGCTGTATCCTGGGTCTTTAATCAGAAGGGTTATATTGAAATAGAGGCACCTGACATGAACGAAGATGATGCTATTATGACCGCCCTGGAAGCCGGAGCTGAAGATGCCGAGTTTGAAGACGGAGTTTTATCTGTTTACACGAGTGTCGGTGATTTTCATGTGGTCATGGGATATCTGGAAAAAGAAGGCTTCTCGATCAGTAAAGCTGAACTGACCAGAATACCAACAACAACTGTTGATGCCGATGATGTAGCTTCTCAGTTGATGAGATTGATAGATAAGCTGGAAGACCTTGATGATGTACAAAAGGTTTTTGCCAATTTCCGGATATCAGATGAACTCTTGAACAGGCTGGCTGAGAATTGATCTTTTTGGGCATTGACCCCGGCAGCCGCATGTGTGGTTACGGACTGCTGGAAACAGAGAGACGTAAAATCACGGCTGTCGGTTATGATGTTATCAAATTAGACCCAGCAGCCACATTATCTGAGCGGCTTGCTGCTATTTATCGTGAGATACTGCTAATAATCAAAGAGAATAAACCTGATATCGTCGGATTAGAGACCATCTTTTACGGAAAGAATATCCAATCAGCTTTTACCCTTGGTCAGGTCAGAGGGGTCATTCTTCTGGCAATTGCACAGGAGAAAGTATCATTAGCGGAACTTTCACCCCGTGAGGTAAAAAAAGGTGTTACGGGAAATGGTAATGCCTCCAAGCAGCAGGTTCAGTATATGTTACCCAAGCTTCTCGGCCTGAAAATTGATAACTTGCCGGATGATGCAGCCGATGCCCTTGCTGTAGCTTACACCGTTTATAACAATGAAAGATTCAGGAGTTAAGCAATGTTTTCATTCCTCAGGGGGAAACTAAGTGAAAAGACTCCGATGAGAGTAGTTATCGATTGTAATGGTGTCGGTTATGAGGTAGGTATTCCGCTGAGTACTTATGAGAAACTGGGTAATCCCGAACAGGAGATCAGCCTGCATGTTCATTTAGCAGTATCCGATGATGACTTGAAGCTTTTTGGTTTCTTTTCTGTAGAAGAAAAGGAGTTATTCCGTCTTCTCATTACTATAAGCGGCATCGGACCGAAGATCGCTCTTTCGATCCTGTCGGCGATGAGTATAACGAACTTTGTGAAATTCGTCCGAACGGAAAATGATCAGGCGCTGACTGTCATTCCCGGTTTGGGCAAGAAAACCGCCCAAAGATTGATTCTGGAGTTGAAGGACAAGCTTGCTTCCTTACCGGCCTTGACGATAACCGGAGCAGCGGTTGAAGGGATCGAGAAATACATTCAGGAAGCAGAGAGTGCCCTGGTTACGCTGGGATATAAACAAACAGAGATCAGTTATGCCATAGAAGATTTGCTTAAACAGGAGATAAATATCGGTTCTTCTGAAGAGCTGATAAAAATGACGATACAGAACATGTATAAAAAGCGTTCGCGGGGAAAAGCGAAAACACGCTAAGATAATAGAGAAATGTAATGACAGAAAAGACTCAAGATATGAAGATTGTTTATACATGGTAAAAGGGATGATAAACATCATTATTGGGAAACCTCAGTCTTGCAGCTGCCTTGAAGATAACGAATGAATAATTATGGTGAATTATAGATGGATTTAGTCAGAAAAGAAGCTTACAATATAATCTACAAAGTGTTAAAAGATCATCATCACTCAGACAGATTACTGGAACAAAAGCTGAAGAAATTCCGGGAAGCTAATGACAAGAGTTTTCTCTATCATCTTGTCAAAGGAACGATCAAGATGCAGCGAAATCTTGATTATATCGCTTCCTGCTCAGCAAAGGGAAAAGATCAGAAAAGTGACCGGTTTGCTGCAACTGATCTTAAGATCAAGTGTCTGATCTTTCTCGGTCTTTATCAGTTAATCTATTGTGAATCCGTTCCGGAACACTCAGCAGTAGATGAGACAGTGGAAATTGCCAAAAAGCTTTTTGATCCTAAAGTCGCTGATTTTATCAATGCCGTGTTAAGATCCTATTTGAGAGATCCCAATATTGATTATCCAGCCGACCTTAAAACAAGATTGTCAGATCAGTATTCATTCCCCTCGGAAATAATCGAGACCTGGCTGCAATACTGGGGAGCAGAAGATACCGAGAGACTATGTATATTTTTCAATCGGAAGCCGAAGTTATCAATTAGGATCAACCGCCTGGCAACAGATGGCAAACGTATCAAGAATTACTTTTCCAGGCAGGGTTTTATCTTAGAACCTTCTGAGGTATCCGCAAGAGTTATGACCACCGAATTCGGGCAGGAGATCCTGAATGATGTCTCCTTTGAAGAGGGATATTTTTCGGTTCAGGATGCCTCTTCGGCTCTCATCGTCGAATTGCTTGACCCCCAGGAAGAGGAAAATATTCTTGATCTGTTTGCCGGACCCGGCGGTAAATGTACTTATATAGCAGAGTTAATGAATAATACAGGTGAAATCATTGCGGTAGATAAGTTCCCGCAGAAGGCAAAGAAGATCAGGCAGGCAGTTGACAGGCTGCAAATAGTCAACATGAATATAGTCACTGAAGATGCCCTGAAATTCGGACCTAAAGCACAGGCTTATGACCGGGTGATTCTTGATGTCCCCTGCTCGGGCTGGGGAATATTTCAGAAGAAAGCGGAATTGCGCTGGCAGTTCAATCAGGATATGAAGTCACTGTTGAAACTGCAGGAGAATGCTCTTGATGTAGGAGCTCAGTTCGTAAGAGAAGGGGGATATCTGGTTTACAGCACCTGTACGCTGAACCGGCAGGAGAATGAGGAGCAGGTGACAAGATTTCTCAGTAAAAACAAGAATTTCCGGTTAGTCGAGAATCCGAAAACGGTGCCTGCAAGGTTTATGGAAAACGGATTTTTGAAGACATATCCTCATCGAGACAAGATTGACGGTGTTTTTGCCGCAAAGATACACAAGAAAGGGAAATAGCAGCGAATGAAGCAGAAACAAAGAGAAACTAAGAAGTGTGAGAAAGTTTTTCTGGTTATTATAACCGGTCGTTTTTTCTTTTCTGAGCTTTAACAGGTTTTGCTGGAATAGAATAAGAGCCGGTTGTTACAACAGGCAAAATTGATAGTCATGGGAGTTACTCAGAATATGATGATAAAGATAAAGGCTTTTTTAATAGCATGCGGAATCATGCTGCTTCTCTTTATTGCCGGCTTCATAGGAATAAACATTGTAATGTCGCTCATTACCGGAACCGGTAATGAAGTCGTTGTTCCCGATATAGTAGGGCAGCAGTTTGATGTTGCCAGAAAAATCTGCCGTGATCTTAACCTCTATGTCCAGCAGGTAGAGATGCGGCATGATGATGAGATTGAGCAAAACAGAATTATAACGCAAACACCGGAAGCTAATAAAACTACAAAGATAAACAGAACAGTAGAAGTAGTTGTCAGTAAAGGGCCTGAACTGGTCAGAGTACCCTATCTTGATAATATTAGTGAACTGGAAGCAAAGATAAGATTGGATAACATCGGCTTGAAACTCGGGGAGAAAATTTACCGCTATTCTGATGAAGTGACCAAAGATAGAATCATCTATTCACAACCGCTTGCCGATGATTTTGTCCCGAAAGGAAGTGCTGTAAACATCATAATCAGCCTGGGTGAGTTACCCGATGCCTCTCACAGAAGAGATCGCTACAGAAACATTCTGGAAGGAATTGATGAATAATAAATCTGATTTGTCAGGAGCAGCGGAAAGTCTGACAAGTTCTAATCCGCAATAGAAAAAGGAGAAATAATGAGTTCACAGGACTACACAGCAACAAGTATTAAGGTTTTAAAGGGATTGGAAGCTGTCCGAAAGAGACCTACCATGTATATAGGAGGAGTAACCGAACGGGGATTGCATCATCTTGTCTATGAAGTCATCGACAATAGTATTGACGAGGCGTTGGGGGGATATTGTGACAGCATAGAAGTTACCATCAACAGTGATGGTTCTGTCTCGATATTAGACAACGGGAGGGGAATTCCGGTTGATGTTCACAAGGAATCGAATATTTCTGCGCTTCAGGTAGTAATGACTGTTCTCCATGCCGGTGGAAAATTTGATAATAAAACATATAAAGTGTCCGGTGGCTTGCACGGAGTGGGTGTATCTGTCGTAAATGCTCTCTCTGAATTCATGGAAGTAAAGGTCTTTAAAAACGGAAGCATCTATCATCAGACTTATTCCCGAGGTATCCCGACCAAAGAAGTTGAGATAATTGGTCAAACAAACAAGACCGGCACACTTTCAACTTTCAAACCGGACCCGACAATCTTTGAGACCGTAGATTTCAATTTTGAGTATCTCAGTGTCCGGCTCCGCGAGCTTGCCTTTCTCAATAAGGGTGTAAGGATTGTTCTGAAGGAAGAGAAAAGCGGAAAATTCCATGATTTTAAGTATGATGGCGGGATAATCTCTTTTGTGAGGTTCTTGAACGAGGGGAAGAAAAGCCTTTTCAAGGATCCCGTTTATATCTTCGGAGAAAAAGACAACATAGCTTTCGAGGTTTCACTTCAGTATAATGACGGATATCAGGAAAATATTCTGAGCTTTGCCAATAATATCAATACTATCGAAGGTGGTACTCACCTCAGTGGTTTCAAAACTGCCTTAACGAGAGCTGTAAACAGTTACATCAGGAATCTCAATCTCCTGAAAAATGAGAAAATCAGCCCGCAGGGTAGTGATATCAGGGAAGGACTGACAGCAATAATAAGCGTCAAGCTGCCGAATCCCCAGTTTGAAGGACAAACTAAAACAAAGCTTCAGAATTCCGAAGTGGACGGTTTGATAAACTCCATCGTAGGTGAAAAACTGCTTGAATACTTCGAAGAACATCCTAACGATGCCAAAAGCATATCCCTTAAAGCTATTCTCGGAGCCAGATCCCGGGAAGCTGCCAGAAAAGCAAGAGAACTAACCAGACGTAAAACCGTCCTGGAAAGCGGCAATCTGCCAGGAAAACTTGCCGATTGCAGTTCCCGTAACCCGGAAGAGACAGAAATATTACTGGTTGAGGGAGATTCGGCGGGAGGATCTGCCAAGCAGGGACGCGACCGTACTTTCCAGGCAGTGCTTCCGTTATGGGGAAAAATGTTGAATACTGAGAAGGCGAGGATTGACCGGGTTCTCAATAATGATAAGATCCAACCGATAATTCTTGCTTTGGGAGCAGGGATCGGAGACGATTTTGATATCGAAAAACTTAGATATCACCGCATAATCATCATGGCTGATGCAGATGTTGATGGGGCTCATATCTCTACCCTCTTATTGACATTCTTCTTCCGCTATATGAGACCCTTAGTAGAGAAGGGACATATTTATATTGCTAAACCTCCCCTTTATTTGATCAGAAAGGGTAAGATGAAAAAATATGCCTATTCCGACAGAGAAAGAGATGACATACTGAACGAGATAGACAGAAAAGGAGTGGTGATCCAGCGATATAAAGGATTAGGTGAAATGAACCCCGAACAGTTATGGGAAACAACCCTGGACCCATCGAGCAGAATACTCATTTCTGTGAAAATCGATGATGCTATCGAAGCAGACAGAATGTTTACAGTTCTGATGGGAGATGAAGTCGCCCCAAGAAGAGATTTTATCAGAGAAAATGCCCGTTATGTGCAGAATCTTGATATAATCTAAGCTCTGACGAAAGCCCTTTCTGAATTTTGACCGGAAAAAACAAGCATAGAATATTAATGAAATGATTACACCGAAAAGTGAAAAAAGTATAGACATAATGGAGTTATTAAGATGACGATTGACAGAAGCAGAATAATTAATGTTGAGATAGAAGATCAACTGAAACAGGCATATCTCGAGTACTCGATGAGTGTGATAGTATCACGCGCCCTGCCGGATATCCGCGACGGCTTAAAACCATCCCAGAGACGTATTCTTTACGCCATGCATGAACTAAATCTCACCCCCGATAAAGGGTTTAGAAAATGTGCAAAAATAGCCGGTGATACTTCCGGTAACTATCACCCGCACGGTGAGCAGGTAATTTATCCTACTCTCGTTCGTTTGGCTCAGCCCTGGAATATGCGGTATCCGATTATTAACGGGCAGGGTAACTTCGGTTCCATTGATGGAGATCCGCCGGCAGCAATGCGTTACACAGAAGCAAGATTAGAGAAAGTAGCTATTGATCTGTTAGCTGATCTTGAGAAAAATACCGTTGATTTTCGTCCCAATTATGACGAAACAAGAACTGAGCCGGTTATCTTCCCAACCAGGATACCTAATCTGTTGGTTAACGGCTGTTCAGGTATTGCAGTAGGGATGGCAACCAATATGCCCCCCCATAATCTGGGTGAGATTTGTGACGCCTTGATTGCTTTGATCGATAACCGGGATTTGACTCCGTTGGAACTGATGGACTACATTCAGGGACCTGACTTTCCCACCGGCGGTTTTATCCTCGGAAGGGCGGGAATCATTGATTACTTCCAGACCGGTTACGGAAAAATTAAGATCCGGGGTAAGGCTGATGTCGAAGTAAAATCTTCCGGAGCTCAATCCATTATTATTTCGGAAATACCTTATCAGGTAAATAAGACTTCTATGATCGAAAAAATGGTCAGTCTGGTAAAAGAGAAGAAAGTAGAAGGGATCAGTGATATCCGGGACGAATCGGGCAGAGACGGAATGCGGCTTGTTGTCGAAGTGAAAAGAAATGAGGATGCACAGGTTGTCCTGAATCAGCTGTACAAGTATTCACAGCTTCAGGATTCTTTCGGAGTTATCAATCTGGCACTCGTTGACGGCGTACCCAAGGTTCTGAATATCTCGGACTTGCTCAATAATTTTATCGAGTTCAGACATGAAGTAGTGGTTCGCCGCACCCAGTTCGAATTAGAAAATGCTGAAAAACGGCTGCATATTCTACAGGGTTTGCGAATTGCTCTTGATCACATCGACGAGATAATAAAAACCATCAGAGAATCAGAAAGCACTCAGGAAGCAAGTGAAAGACTGCAAGAGGGCTTCTCCTTGACTGAGATTCAGGCTAAAGCTATCCTTGATATGAGATTACAGAAGTTAACCGGGCTGGAAAGGGAAAAATTAGAGAACGAGTATAATGAGCTGTTAAAAACCGTTGCTCATCTGAAAGACATCCTTTCCAATGAATCATTGAGAATGAAGATCATCAAAGATGAGATAGAAGAGATCCGGAAGAAATATTCCGACACTCGCAGATCGGAGATAATTGACCACATTACTGATCTTGAAAAAGAAGATCTGATTGCCGAGGAAGATATGGTGGTTACTATCTCTCATGAAGGTTATATCAAACGTCTCCCTCTCGATACCTACAGGCAGCAACGCCGGGGTGGAAAGGGTCTCTCCGGAACTAATCTTAAGGAACAGGACTTTACCGAAACCATCTTCATCGCCTCCACTCATGCCTATATCCTCTTCTTTACTAATTTTGGGAAGTGTTACTGGCTGAAAGTATATCAGTTACCGCTGGTCGGAAGACTGGCGAGAGGTAAAGCCATCGTCAATCTGATATCACTGGAAAAGGGTGACAGCATCAAAGCTCATGTTGTAGTCCGTGATTTTAATGATCCACACTACCTGACCATGGTCACCAAACGGGGAATAATCAAAAAGAGTACTTTAGAAGCCTATTCCCGTCCACGTTCGAATGGCATTATAGCTATCAAACTAATCGAAGGAGATGAACTCATCGATGCCCAGATCACTGAAGGGTACAATGATATCATCCTCGCTACCAGAGGTGGTTACGCTAACCGCTTCAACGAAGAAAAGGTCAGAACGGTAGGGAGAAACTCACAGGGAGTGAGAGGCATCAGACTTCGTAACGGAGATTATGTGGTAGCAATGGTTGTTGTTAAAAGAAACGGAACCCTGCTGGCGATCTGTGAAAATGGCTACGGCAAACGAACCAATGTTGAATCTTATGCCTCTAAGAATCGTGGAACCATGGGAGTGATCACCATCAAAACCACCAAGAGAAACGGGCATTTGGTCGATTTGCTCGAAGTTCTGGATAGTGATGATCTGATCATTGTTACCAAAGACGGGATGATTATCCGGCAGCCGGTCAAGGATATGTCGGTAATCGGAAGAAATACTCAAGGTGTAAGACTGGTATCTTTGAAAGAGGATGACAAGGTTTACGATATAGCCTGTATAACAAATGAAAATGAGAATGATAACGATGAAGAGGGGGAAAAGCAGCCTGTAGAAACCCCAGAGAAGAAGATAGCTGAAATTCCTTCCAAGACAGAGCTAAGATCTGAAACCAAAGATACGGAACAAAAGGAAAAAGAGGAACAGGTATCCCTGAAATTCGACAATAATAATAATGGCAATGAGAGCTAACTTCCCAGCCTCAGAAAGCGAGGTGTTTGCTCCCCTGCCGGACAACAGGGGAAGATTAGATCAACAGGGTTTGTTGTTGCTCAGCGGGATTATAATCCTCATTCTTTTACTCTCAACGGCCAGCTGCACTACCCGTTACCAGGCTCAACCAACCGATAGAGTCAGTGTTTTGGATAATTATGCCCTGCTCGAAACAGAGGGAGTTGCCTTTGCCATAACCCCTCGGCTCTGGACACGGGAACCACAGAGAGTATCTGATTTCTTTACTACTTTCCACATCATAGTCAAGAATCAAACTGATAAGCCTCTTGTTATTAACGCTGAGGATTTAGTCTTACTTGATGAAGAAAGAAACCAGTATGATGCCCTGGATATCCCGGATGTCTCCCACATAGTGTTTTACGATGATTTTTTGTCCGATAAATTCAGTCCTTTACCCGAAAGGGGTGACACCTTTTCGGGAGAAAGAATGACCGGTCGGGCTAATCTCTTGCAGGAAGCATTTCATTACGGTGATATCCGCCCCGGGGCCAGGAAGTCCGGTTTTATCTTCTTCCGTCGCCTTCCGGGGGGAAACCGGATAATTACCATACTGTTTAAGGATGAAGAGATCGTCTTTGTCAGAGGATAAACAAGAAACAATTCACCCTTCAAATAGTTAAATAATCTTTATTCAAAACTGAGAGATCCATTATCCTCAAGACGCTGTCGATAGATTCTCTTTAATTCATCTTCGAAGAAGAATTTCTTCTCGCCGAAAGCAGGTTTCAAACCGTCTATCCAGGTTGCTTCCTCATTATATTGGGCAAAAAACGGTCGGTGTACCCAGTCAGGATTCCTCCCTTGCAGCATCCTCATAACAAATACTCTCTCTCCGGCAGCTTCTGTTACGCCCAAAATCTGAACCTTACCGGGAATGCAGGACATACTTGGTCCTCTCACTGTCCGGCATAATCCGCTGACCTGATTGTAAGCTTCCCGGAATATCTCCCATGACTCCATCAAAGGTAGTCCAAAATAGTGTTGAGCACCTGTATCTCTTACAACAAACATGTAGTAGGGGACCATCCCCATATTGACTTGCCGTTTCCACATCTTCGCCCAAATCTCCGGTGAAGCATTAATATGCCGGAGAATTGGCGCCTGGGTTCTCAAAACTGCCCCAATATCTCTCAATCTGCGGGAGGCTTTCTCGACTGCTTTTGTTTCCAGTTCCTTATAATGATTGAAATGCAGCATCATTGCCAGATGTTTCCCTGCTTTAACCACTTTCTCCAGGACTCTCAGTAACTTGTCGCTGTCGGGGTCGCTCAAAAACCTGTAAGGCCAATATGAAAGTGACTTCGTCCCAATACGGATATTCTTGATGTGGGAAAGATCGCTCCTCAACAGAGAATCTATATAAACCTCAAGTATCTCAGCTTTCATAACCATCGGATCACCCCCGGTAAATAAAACATCTGAGATTTCCTGATGCTCTTTGAGATAAGTAGTTAATTTCTCTGCTTCCCTGGTAGCAAAACGGATGTTTTTCCATCCTACAAACTGGGGCCAGCGAAAACAGAAAGTACAGTATGAATGACAGGTTTGCCCTTCACTGGGAAAGAAGAGTGCTGTTTCCCGGTATTTGTGCTGCAGACCGTAAAACCTTCTTCTGTTGATTACCGGAACGTTAAGATCTATTTGACCGGCAGGATGAGGATTAAGCTGCTCACGTATCTCATTGGCAGCCTGATGGATTCTCTCTTTAGCAGCATTTTTTTTAATGAGAGTTTCCATTCTCCGGTAATGCTCAGGGAGCAGCATCTCCTTGCGGGGAAAAGTCAGGGTAAAGATTGGGTCCTCAGGAACATTATCCCAATCTATCAGTTCATTGATAACATAGTTATTAACCTTGAAAGGAAGAACGGAGCCGACCGTCTCGACGGCAAATTTCTCTTCTTCAGAAAGCTTATCTATATTTTCTATCTCTTTGAAATTATGTAAGAAATAAGTTCTCACCACTATTCTCCTATTTCTGCTGTAATTTTGAATTCGCTTGTGTTTCTTCTCCTCAACAAATTAGTAACAGAGAAGACCTCGCCGGTAAAACTTTGCAGCTAACTATTATAACTGGATGTTAGTTTTAACGTTACTAATCCTGTTTTCCGGTTCAGCTGTCAATAGATTAATCTCCATCACAACCTTAACCCCGGATAACGATTTCTCACCGAAATATAGCGGAATATTAAAAAGCTTTATTTCTTGTCAAAGCAAGCAGGAACAAGTCTCTTCGAAAAAATCTCGATAGATTTGAGCAAACTGCAAAAGAACCCCAAAACTCTGCTTATATTCCGAAATAATCGGAACTATTCATAAACGCTGTAATTTATCTTAATTTTCTCGACCAGCATTATCTCACACGAACCGTCACCCCTGTCATCTCTCGCCAAACTGGTTCTCCAGGTGAATGTCCGCCCCTTGACTTTGGCTCTTACAATCACCAGATAACCCTCAAGCTGCACTCGGTCATTCTTTCTGACTGAGCGGAGAGCGAGCCTGATATTATCATTTGCCGGGATCAGATGATGATTACTGGAATGGAGATAAACCCAGTCCAGAGAAAGTTCGGAATTCTTTTTCGGTCTGAAGAAATAACGTCTTCCGCCCTGCGATATCTTCAGTTGCCGGTAGAAATGTTCGTCAGCTAAAAACCCCCAGACGAGCGCAAAATCATAAGGAGAGATCTTCGCCATACTGTCTGAACGATAAGCTTTCTTGCTTCTCACAACTGCTCCGACCCGGTATTTTGCCTGCGGAATTATTACGAAACTATCATTGCCCTTGGTTATTTTTACGGTTTCAGCTTGCTCCATTTCTTCCTGCTCCGGATAGGTGACATCAATAACCGTATAATCATCGAAAGCCAGTTTCGGGCGGGAACAGGAAGCAAAAGCCAATAGTATTAGGAGAAGAGTTATCGGGTATATAAAGCCTGTTTTCGTTACTCTTCTCATTTCATCTGTTTCCTCCCCTTACCTTGTCATAATAACTAAGTTTTCGATGTGATAGGTATGGGGAAACATATCAAAAGGTTGTATCTTTTTTACCATGAATCCTTTACGGATCAGAAGCTCTACATCTCGTTTCTGGGTAGCAATATCACAGCTGATATAGATAATTTTACGAATCGGGCTTTGAGCAATATCTTCGATTACCCCCTTCTCTACCCCTTTTCGGGGTGGATCGAGAATTATCACATCCGCAGAGGCTTTCCCTAAGAGGTAACCTAATTCTTTTTCTACCTGAGTACAGATAAAACGGCAATTATCAACCCCGTTGATCCGGCAATTCTCCTGACCATCTGTTACTGCTTGCTGTAACTGTTCCAGACAGATAACCTTTTTGACCTTATCTGCGATGTAAATACCGATAGCTCCAATACCACTATAGGCATCAATCACTACATCTTCGCTGCCCAGCTCTTTCTTCAGATAATCGAGGATATTTTTGGTCTGAGCGGTATTGATCTGAAAAAAGGAGAGATATTGAGTCTTAAAAGTAATCTCTCCAATCTTTTCGGTCAGAAAGTCCCTGCCCCAGAGAATTTTTGTCTTATCCCCCAAAATTCTGTTCGATTGCCCCTCATTAATATTCTGCACTACCCCGGCTATCCGGGGAAACTTCTCGGCTAGTCCGCCGGCAATTGTTTTGGAAAAAGGGAGTTTCATCGTATTGGTAACAATGATGAAAACAAACCTGTCTTCATGTTCTGAATAACGGAGTCCGAGATATTTAAGCGTTCCCCTTCCCTTCTTTTCATCGTACCAGGTAACATTGGCTTTCGCCAGGAGCTCCAGAGAGCAGGCAATGATCTTTTCGCTGTTTTCCGGCTGCAAATAGCACCGTTTGTGCGTTATGATCCGGTGACTGCGTCTGGCAAAGATGCCGGCTGTTAAACCATATTCAGTTTCACCGACAGGAAGATATATCTTGTTTCGATAAAAATTTATCTTTTCAGAGGCTATGATCCTGCTAATCATATTCTTATCTGCAGTAAATTGTTCGAAAAACTCCCGAACAATCTCCTGCTTGAATCTCAACTGATCTTTATAAGCTACATGAAGCCAATCACATCCTCCGCAATCCTTGAAAACTTCACAGGGAACCGGTACCTGATATTCTGATCTTTTATTATAAGAGAAGATCTCTGCAAAAAAGACCTCTCCCCTCTTATGAATGACCCGTACCGCCGCATCATCACCGGGAAGTCCCTGATAAACAAAGACGGGAGTTCTGTTGTGATAGCCTAAACCCAAGCCTTTATAAACAATTTTCTCCACTTTCAGAGACTGAATAATCGAGTCTTTATATAAAGATGCTTCCATTAACTCAACGCCATTGATAACAGAAAATGATCTGAGAATGGGTAGGTAATGATCAGCGCTGAAACTGCTGAATTGCTGACTGTTTTATCCGTTAAATCCATAAATCCCTCATATCACTTTTCTGTTAAACTGAATCCGGGTTAACTACCATAAGACTATAACCGCTTAAGCAATGCCTGAAATCTCAGCTTCCAAATCATCCATATCGCTTCATAGACTATCTTGCGGGACATCTTCGAGTGCCCGCATACCCGGTCATTGAAAATAATCGGAATCTCTTTGATCCGGTAATTCTTCAGCCAGAGACGGTATTTTATCTCTACCTGGAAGGAGTAACCGTCAGACATGATCTTATCAAGGTTAAGAGCTTCAAGAACCTCCCGCCGATAGCATTTAAATCCGCTGGTTGCATCCTTGATCGGCATTCCGGTAATTATTCTGACGTACTGGGATGCAAGATAACTGAGCAATAATCTCCTGATAGGCCAATTAAGCACAGAACCGCCGGGAATATACCTGGAACCGATAACCAGATCATTTTCCTGAATCTCTTCCAGCATGACCGGTAAGACTTTCGGATCATGAGAAAAATCACCGTCCATCTCAAAGATATAATCATAGCCTTCCCGGATAGCATATTTAAATCCGGCAATATAAGCGGATCCGAGTCCTAATTTTGCTTCTCTTCTTAACAGGTGTAGCCTTTTCCGCTTAGCCTTCAATTCTTCTACTATATCTCCGGTAGCGTCCGGAGAGTTATCGTCAATGATCAGAAGATGAAGGGAATCATCTTTCTCCAGAATTTCAGCAATCAGAGGTCTGATATTCTCTGCTTCATTATAAGTCGGTACAATAACTAATGCTTTCATTTCGTTAACTTTCTGCCTGTTTAAATTATCGTTCTCGTTGATCTTTTGCTCTATCGATTACTTAACGGGATCGAGGTTATTCTCTTTCAATTGTTTTTCATCGACCTCTCTGAAATGCCGGGCAGGATTTCCACCCCAGATCTCTCTGGCAGGAAGATCCTTTGTCAGCACTGCTCCACCGGCTAACATGCCATCCTCTTCCACCGTCTTTCCAGGCAGAATTGTGGCATTGACACCTATCCTGCCGCCCGATTTGACGGTTACTCCCTTGAAATGCTGGAATCTCTCTTTATCACGTCCCATGTAATTATCGTTACTTGTTGCTACACAGGGAGCAATAAAACAATAATCCCCCAGTTCGGAATATGCTGTAATATAAGTGTTGGTTTCGATCTTATTCCTGTCCCCTAATTTAACGAAATTCTCGATAGTTACATTTCTGCCTATGATATTGAAGTCACCAATCTGAGTATTTTCTCTGATTGTAGCCATATCTGCCAAGAGATTCTTTTCTCCAATCTGAGACTGAACATAGATAATCACATTCGCTCCGATCAGACAACCGTTTCCTATCTTCGCCGGTTTGTATTGAGCCTCATCCTGAAAAATGCTTCTCGGAGAACGCATCGGTTTCTTACCGATAATGGTATTATCATCAATTCTGACATTATCCCCGATCTCTGTATTTTCATGAATCACAACATTATGTCCGATCTGACAATTATCGCCAATAACAACGTCATCCAGGATTATCGTGTTGAAGCCTATCTGGGTATTCTCACCTATCCGTGCTGATTCTGCCCTGTAATTCTTCATAATCTCTCCCTTGATCAAAGTTTAAGTATGTGATCTGAACATACCGAAACCAAACTTTCTTAGGTTTTCATTTTTAGCAATAAAAAAGGCTGCCCGGAAGCAGCCTTTTTTCTTTTCTATCGTAATATTTTCTCTGTTTACTACAGACACTCTGGAAAAACTACCGGATTAAATGACTCCCTGATCAACCATAGCGTTGGCAACTTTAATGAACCCTGCAATATTGGCACCCTTGATGTAATCGGTATATCCGTCAGGTCTGGTACCGTATTCTTTACATTGATCATGAATAGCGATCATGATTCTGTGCAGCTTCTCATCTACCTCTTCCCGCAGCCATTTCAGACGCATACTATTCTGGGTCATCTCCAGCCCGGAAGTAGCAACACCACCGGCATTAGCAGCTTTTCCCGGAGCAAAGAGAACCTTGCTCTCCTGTAACAATGCAATAGCTTCCGGTGTACAGGGCATATTAGCACCTTCAGAGAGTACCTTAACTCCATTTTTGACTAAACTCCTGGCATCCTCTAAATTCAATTCATTCTGAATGGCACAAGGCATTGCCACATCAACAGGAACTTCCCAGGGTCTTCTTCCGGGAAAGAACTCACATTTGAATTTATCGGCATAATCGGAAACGCGATCATTATTGGAAGCTCTTAACTCCAGCAAGTATTCCACTTTTTCGCCCGTGACTCCCTCCTTATCGTAAATATACCCGTCAGGTCCTGAAAGAGTAACGACTTTACCCCCCAGATCATTTACCTTCTGAACTGCACCCCAGGAAACATTACCGAATCCGGACACTGCAACCTTCTTTCCTTCAAGAGAATCGCCAACTGCTTTCAACATTTCTTCGGTAAAATAGACAACTCCGTAACCTGTAGCTTCCGGTCTGATAAGACTTCCACCCCAGTTTTGTCCCTTTCCGGTAAAGACTCCGGTAAATTCATTTTTCAGTTTTTTATACATACCGAACATATAACCGACCTCTCTGCCGCCAACCCCAATATCTCCCGCCGGAACATCCAGATTAGGCCCGATGTGACGGTATAACTCAGTCATGAACGCCTGGCAGAAACGCATTATCTCATATTCCGATTTCCCTTTGGCATCAAAGTCAGCTCCCCCTTTTCCTCCACCCATGGGTAGAGTGGTCAAACTGTTCTTGAATATCTGCTCAAAACCGAGAAACTTCAGACTGGAGAGATTAACGCTGGGATGGAAACGGCAGCCACCTTTATAAGGTCCAATAGCACTGTTGAACTGAACGCGGAAACCGCGGTTGACATGAACTTCGCCCTTGTCGTTTACCCAGGGAACTCGAAACATTATCACTCTTTCCGGCTCAACTATTCGTTCCATTATGTTAGCCTTGACAAGCCGTGGTTCCGAAACATAGACATCCCAAATGGTTTCGACTACTTCCTTGACTGCCTGCAAAAATTCAGGCTCCCCCTGATTCCGGGCAGCTACTTTGTTCATGAAATCCTTAAAAGTCATTACTACCTCCAAAATGTTTTTATGTCTCCCTTTTTCTTTACTGGCTTTTATTGTCAAGCTAAGTCGCTCCAAAATAAAAGATTTAGACAATCCCGCTCGCTAAAGAAGAGTCATCTTTAAGGGGACTATCCTCTCTGGTTCTGCCCTTTACCGGTTTCATAAGAATCGGGGAATTTTTACCCAATAAAGCAACAGGTTTTTTTATATATATTCGGTTACGATAAATTGTTGTTTGCGGTCAGCTTGAAATAACTCAAAACCGGGAAGATATTTGAGCCCTCTCTCCTGTCTGAAGAAAAAGATAAGAGGCATAAGTTAGCAATCTCTTATGCCTCTTGATAACAAAAAAATTAGTTTACTCTGCTAAATATGTCTTATTATTCTTTCAAAATATGGGAAGCCACTATGGAACGTTGGATCTGATTGGTACCTTCATAGATCTGAGTGATTTTGGCATCCCTCATCATCTTCTCTACCGGGTACTCTTTCATATATCCGTAACCGCCGAGAATCTGAACCGCATCCGTTGTAACCCTCATCGCCATATCGGAAGCGTAATACTTGCACATTGCCGATTCTTTGCTGTACTTCTTGCTGCCAGCATCTATCATCCGGGCAGTGGAAAAGACCAAAGAACGGGTGGCTTCGATCTGGGTCGCCATATCAGCTAACATAAACTGTACAGCCTGGAAAGAGGAGATCGGTTTACCGAACTGCTGCCGTTCTTTGCTGTATTTTACTGCTTCTTCATAAGCACCCTGGGCTATGCCTACAGCCTGAGCTGCAACCATAGGGCGGGATTTATCGAATGTTTTCATTGCGATCATGAAACCCAAACCCTCTTTAGCTATCAGGTTCTCTTTGGGAACCCGGCAGTCTTCGAAGATCAGTTCACTTGTAGCCGAGGCTCTGATCCCCATCTTGTTTTCCTTCTTGCCGAAAGAGAAACCGGGAGTCCCCTTTTCTACTATCAGGCAGGAAGCGCCTCTAGCCCCTTTGGTTTTATCGGTCATGGCAAACACCGTATAAATATCTGCCTCTCCCCCATTGGTAATCCATTGTTTTGTCCCGTTAAGGATATAATGATCACCATCAAGAGTTGCCGTAGTTTCAATAGCTCCGGCATCCGAACCAGCATTCGCCTCAGTCAGGGCAAAAGCGGCAAGTTTCTTCCCTTCGGCAATTGCCGGCAGATACTTCTGCTTCTGCTCTTCCGAACCTGACAGGAGAATCGGATAAAGTCCCAAACCGGAAGCACCTAAAGAGAGGGAAATACCGGCACAGACGCGACATAACTCTTCTGTGACAATACATAAATCAAAAACCTTCCCGCTTATCCCGCCGTATTCTTCAGGGATCAGTACAGCAAAAAGATCGGTCTGAGCATAAACTTCAACTATATCCCAGGGGAAAATCCCCTCTTCATCATATTTTTCGCGGACAGGCTTCATCTTTTCTTCCGCTACTTTTCGGGCAATCTCCCTGATTTCCAATTGTTCTTCAGTAAAGAAATAGTCCATATAACCTCCAACAAACTCTTCTTTGTTTATTAATTTTTCTTATTTCTTCTTCGAAAACAGAACCTCTATCCGCTGAAACAGTTTCGCGAGAAATAGCAGGTTTTCTTCTGTCGTATAACTTCTTAGTAAAATATTCTGCAACTGTTTTTCTGTCCTCCCCGGATCACCTGTCTCAAAATAACCGATATTAGTCAAGTTCTTCAATATATCGTTTACCGAATCATTGATCTTGTTGCTGCCGGCAAGACTCTTTTCTGCTTCTGTATCGCCGGAATGAGAGTGATCGAAAAGCTCATAAGCCACGATCGCTACCGCCTGCGCTAAATTGAGAGAAGGAAATTCTTCACTCGTTGGGATAAAGCAGCGGATAGGGCAAAGTTCTATCTCTTCATCCTTAAGACCATACGTTTCCCTGCCGAAGACAAAAGCAGTTCTCCCGCGATGCAGTTCCGCAACGAACTTTTTTATTCCATCGCTGTTCAGATCACTCTTCTTCTTTCTGCCGCTCCTGCGGGTTACGGCAATAGCTGCATCCATATCGGAAAGAGCGCCTTTTAAATCGTCAAAGATCTCGATCCGGTTCATTATCTCTTCCGAATGAACAGCTAAATAATGATCTTCTTTCTTCGGTATTGCTCCTACTAACCGGAGATTAGTAAAACCAAAGTTATTGATCACTCTGGCAGCAGCACCAATGTTACCCCGGTAAACCGGCTCTACCAATATGAAAAAGATATCGGTTGTTTTTGCAGATACCGAAGCCATTATCTTGTTTTCTTGAATTTACTGAACCCGGTTATTGGAGAACCGTTTGCAGTTCTTTTTCCACACTGTCACAGATATCTGCAATCTTTTCGACTAATTGTTCAGCCTGAGCTGTAACTTCCGCTTTAAAGGTTTCATCTTCAATTCCGGGCATATTGATCCTGATATTGTAAAAGGCTCCTTTAGCGGCAGCGTAAGCTGATAATGCCGCAACTCCGGCATCGGAGAGGGCATTTTCGTTCCCTATCTTGACGATCTCTGCAGCCAGTTCCGCTGCCTGCAATGAGAGCTGGAGAGTTTCCAGAGGTACAAGGATAGCCTGTTTTGTTGCCTCTTGTATTCCTTTAGCCCTCAGAGCTTTTTCTTCATCTGTCTTCTTGGGCATCCGCATAGCATCCATGAGCAGATTGAAACTATCGGTATCTTTATCAATGGCAGCCAAAGCCCTGTTTTTGATTTCCTGCCCTTTAACCGCTAACTCTTTGGCAGCTTCCCAATTCTTTTCATAACCCTTCTTCCCGAAAGTCAGATTGGCAACCATCGCCGTCAGAGCTCCGGAAATAGTGGTGTAGAGTGCTGCTACACTTCCTCCTCCAGGTGCAGGGGCATCGGTAGATAAAATGTCCACAAAATCTTTGATCGTCAGATTGATCAGATTTTCCTTTTTTGCTATACTATATTCAATGATTTTCTTATCGAGATCAAAAGGACCTAATTCGGCCAAACCCATAGACTGTACCGCTGTTTCAATGATCATATCATCGGGAAGACCATCAGATTCACCCAATTTGTTCAAATAATATTTTCCTGCCATGATCAGAGCATCTTTAGGAATAAGGCCGACCAATTCGCTGCCGGTGATAACTACCCCGTCTTCCAGGGCTAATTCCCGAACTTTTTCCAGAACCAGATGAGGTGGAGTAATTTTATAGTTCGTCAGATTCATACTGATCTGAGCCCTGTTATACTCATCAATATACCAGCCTACCGCTTTGCAGTTGGTAAAGAGACCGGGAACCATGACTTTCTTGCCTTCTTTATCTTTAACCAGTTTTCCGTTTTCATCTCTCTGAGGGTATCCCTTCTCTCTTATTTTTTTGGCGATCTGAGAAGCCTTCTTCTTGTCACGCGTGTTCAGATTGATGTTATAGGCAATCAGAAACTCTCTTGCCCCAATAGCTGTCGCACCGGCTCTGCTGTTAAATTTTGCAGGTCCGAAATCCGGCTTCCAGTATGGGTCGTTCATCTTTTCCGGTAAAGCTTCATATTCTCCTTTACGCACTTCGGCAAGATTTCTCCATTCTTCCTTGCTGGCGGCATATTCATAAAGGTAAACCGGTATTTCCAGCTCTTCTCCTACCCTCTGAGCTAATCTCTTGGAAAACTCCACCGCTTCTTCCATTGTTACATCACTGACCGGAATAAACGGACAGACATCGGTTGCTCCCATCCGGGGATGTGCTCCTTCATGTTTGGACATATCGATCAGTTCGGCTCCCTTTTTAATTGCCTGAAAAGCTGCTTCAATAACAGCTTCCGGTTCACCTACCATGGTGAAAACCGTTCTGTTGGTATCTGCACCGGGATCCACATCTAAAAGGGTAACATTGCTTACCTGTTTTATCGCCCCGGAAATAGCATCCAAAACTTTTTGATCTCTACCTTCACTGAAGTTCGGAACACATTCGACTAACTTCATATTCTAACCTCCCATGGAAAATTTGATTTTACTCTTTGTTTTTCAGCTAATCCGTCAATATTTTTTAATCCCTGCCAAAGCTTCGGCTTGATTTCATACTCATCCCAGGTAAGTGAGCTAATACTGAGTTTTATCGCAGGAAAAGGACAGACCTTTACCCGCTATTTCCGCCGGACGAACTAAAATCAGACTGTTGACCCTTCAGAGCAATCCGAAAAACTATACATCTTCTTTGATTTTGTTGACTACCTCTTTCCGCAGAACATAGGACTCCCAGACATGAATGATCTCTTCTGCCATTCTGATCCGGGCTTTTTTGGTATAAGCTCCGGTATGAGGAGTTAGATAGACATTTTTATCTCCTACAAAGGATAATTCCGGATCCGGTTCCTGAGAATAAACATCCAAACCGGCACCGAGTACTTTACCGCTATCTAATCCCTGTTTCAGAGCCTCTTCATTTACGATCCCGCCCCGGGCAGTATTGATCAGCCATACCGGTTCTTCTATCATCTCCAGTGTTTTAAGTGAGAAATAGCCTGTTGTCTCTCTGTTAAAAGGGGTGTGAAAAGTGATTAGATTACACCATCTCAGACCATTTTTGTAGTCAACACTCCTGATTCCTCTCTCAACCCACTCCCGGGGAGAGAGATAGGGATCTACTCCCTGAACTTCTGCTCCAAACTCCTGCAAAAAGCGGGCAACTCTTGAACCGATCCTTCCCACACCGACTACCAGTGCTTTCAGTTCCCCTATTTCCCAGTTTGTTTTCAGCCCTTCTTTCCATTTCCCTGCTCTGATGTTCTCTTTCGAGGATTGATGCTGCTTGAGAAGAGCAAAAATCAAGGATACTGTATGTTCGGCAGCTGATAGGGCATTCGCTTCGGGGGTATTGCAAACAATTATATTCCTCTTCTTTGCTGCTGCCAGATCTATGTTGTCGTATCCGGTACCTGCTCTGATTATCAGCTTCAGCCCTGGATATGATCTCAGAAAGGTTTCATCGACAGTGGTGAAGGTCTTAATTATAATAATCTCCGCTTCTTGGGATAAACAGGTATCTTCAGTAAAGTATTTATCCAGTCCTCTTTCCTTGAGGAGAGCATCAAAATAGGGTGATAACTTATCGATAATCAGAGTCTGCATGATTGCTCTCTCAGGTAGCAAAAAGATACATAGCTGTCAGGGCAAATAGTATCCCGATGGCATTTTTGACCGATAACGTCTCCCGTAGAAAAATAAAAGCAAGGAGAATAGTCACGAGCGGATAAAGAGCAGTAATGGTAACAACGACAGAGGTCTTTCCAATTGCTAAAGATTTAATAAAGAAGATAGTACCGGCAAGACCGGCAACTCCTCCTAAGACAGAAAAAAGCAGTCCTAATCCGTTTATCTGTAATCTCTCTCTCGAAGAGAGGAGAACGATGAAACCAACTACTAAAATCCCGATTACCTGATAAACCAGGATTTCTCTGGCAGGAAGATAAAAAGCTGCTAATTTCGGGAAAAAAGCCCAGAGACCGTAAATCAACATCGCAATAATTGCGTAGAGCAGCCAGGCAGGCATGAATGTCATATTAACCTCTATCTTGTCTATTTCCTATTTTTTCGGTTTACCGGTCTCTCAGATAACCAAGCTGGTCTCAGAATAAATGAGTTAACGGCATCTCAAGAGAATTCCCCTTTGATTCTCTCTTCTATCTTCTGGTAGTTCTTGAAATGGATCTTTGCTGCTTCCTGCAATCTGGCAAGAGAATATCGTTTCACAAATTCAACTCCGGTATCGATACTTGCTGCTCCCGAACCAGATTTAAAGTCTATCTTGAATTTTTTATTCAGCAGCTTCAACGATTCCAGGTAGTGATATCTGGCAATGATCGAAGCAGCTGCTACTGCCAAATCCTGCTCTGCTTTCGTTACCTGAAGCAATTCAATCTTCTGCAGCTCGCGGAGAGCATCTATAAGCTTTTTATCAGAAGTAAATTTATCAACTACAACTCTGTATTCTTTTGTCTTTTCTTGCAGATTCAAAATCACTCTACCGTGCATCCAGGCTAACAGTTCATTTAGTTTTTTCCCCTTGGCAGTAAAATCCCGGTAGAGTTTGTTGTAGGTTTCCGGTTTTAGGCTTACTACCTCTATCCTTCCCTTAAATTCTTTATATAATTGATGCGCTGCTGTCTCTATTTTTTTGGCAGTCAAATTCTTGCTGTCTTGTATTCCGAGCTTCATTAGCTCAGGTATAATCTCCCTATCTGCCTGAAAACCGGCAACTACCAAAGCCCCGTAGAACTCCCCTTTTCCTGCTTCATCAGTTCCGAGCCAGCTCTCCCAGCGGTGTATCTGTGATTCTTTTTTGGCAGAAGTCAGCTCTTCACCTCTGCCTGTTCCACTAACAACACTATCCATCAGAGATTTGAGGGGATTTCTGTCATTCCCGCCAATTACTACCGACAACCCTTTTTTCTGCGACCGGTAAAGATTGACGGGAAGCGTATGTTCTCCGTTACTGATAACAATCTGTAATCCGTAAGCTATTGTTTTCTCTTCGGTTATCAACAATCCCAGTTTCTTCATTTCCGCGCTGAGACGGTTCTTGTAGTCATCTATCCCGTTGCTATTCCCATTTACTGACGAATTTTTACTATCTGTCCGGTTTTGTTTGATCATTTTCTTTTTACGATTGTGTTTTTAGAGCTTGAGGGAGTTTTCCCATAAAACCCGTAATTTCTCTATTTCGATTTCTATAAGATCATTGATGACCAATCTGCTACCCCCGGTTCTGCCGATTATCTGATAGGGCATTTCTGATTTCCGGCAAATCTCTGCCAGAGTTTCCATATCTCTTCCGGTGACCGTGCAGATTATCCGGGAATGCTCCTCTCCAAACAATTCTGCATCCGCACGGTATATTAACGGTATTTCTATCTTTGCTCCGGTGTTCTCATCTTTCGCCAGACAACATTCGGCAAGGGCAACCGCTAAGCCACCCTCGGAACAATCATGAGCTGACCTGATAATGTCTTCTGCAGCTAAAGCCAAAAATGTTTCATGCAGCCTTTTCTCTTTTAATGTATCAACTGCAGGTGGCTTTCCTTCAATAACACCGTGAATAACCTTTAGATACTCCGTCCCGCCAAGATGCCGGCAATTCTCACCCAAAAGGATTATGAAATCACCTTCACCCTTAAAACCGCTGCTGATACCCTTCTGATAATCAGCAAGAAGACCGATCATTCCGATTGTGGGGGTTGGATAAATGGCTCCCTTGGGGTTTTCGTTGTAAAAGGAGACATTACCACCCGTTACCGGCGTATTAAAAGCAAGACAGGCGTCACTCATCCCCCGGATAACCTCGGTAAATGTCCAGTACATTTCAGGTTTATAAGGGTTGCCGAAATTCAGGCAATTCGTCACGGCAAGTGGTTTAGCTCCGGAACATACGATATTTCTGGCCGCTTCCGCTACTGCCCCTTTTGCCCCCTCATAAGGATCCAAATAGCAATATCTACCGTTACAGTCAATTGTAGCCGCTATTGCCTGACCTGTTTCTCTGATTCTGATCAGAGCTGCATCAGACCCCGGTTCGATGACCGTTTTTATCTGCACCATGTGATCATACTGCCGGTAAATTTCTCTTTTTGAACAGATATTTGGTGAGGAGATGAGTTTTTGTAAGACCTCTGTTAAATCATGAGGAATGACTATCGTCTCTTCCGCAAGTACAGTGATATTCTTAAGATATTCGGGATGGCGTAACTCCCGCTCATATACCGGAGCATCTCCTCCCAGTATAAGCAACTTTGCCGGTAGTTCTGCTTTCGTTATCCCCTCTTCTTTAACGCAGAGCATTCCACTGTTATTCACTTCTCCTATCCTGACTGCATGTAAATCCCACTTCTCAAAGACTTCTTTTACCCGGGAAAAGTTTTCCGGTTTCACGATGAGCAGCATTCTCTCCTGAGATTCGGAAAGCATAACTTCATAGGGGGTCATTCCCTTTTCCCGCCTCGGAACCAATGAGACATCAATCTCTACTCCCGTTCCTCCCTTCCCTGCCATTTCACTGGAAGAACAGGTCAATCCGGCAGCTCCCATATCCTGAATACCCTCTACTAAACCAAGCTCTATCACCTCCAGAGAAGCTTCCAGAAGAAGTTTTTCCATAAAGGGATCTCCTACCTGCACGGCAGTCCTGCTCTCTTCGGATTCCTCGGTTAGCTCGACCGAGGCAAAAGTAGTTCCGTGTATTCCATCTCTGCCGGTATCCGAGCCGACATAAACCACATAATTACCGCTCCCCTCAGCACTCGCTTTCATAAGATTTTCGTGCCGGAGAAGGCCGATAGCCATAGCATTAACCAGAGGATTACCTTCATAGCTCTCTTCAAAGTAAGTCTCCCCTCCCACTGTCGGTACTCCAAAACAGTTTCCGTAATCAGCTATTCCTGCTACTACTCCTCTCAGCAGGTGTTTGACATGAGGATTATCAATATTTCCGAACCTTAGAGAGTCAAGAACTGCTATTGGTCTTGCTCCCATGGTAAATATATCGCGGAGGATACCCCCCACTCCGGTAGCTGCTCCATGATATGGTTCTAAAGCAGAGGGGTGATTATGGCTCTCGATCTTGAAGGAGATTCCCAGTCCGCTGCCGATATCGACAACTCCCGCATTCTCTTCTCCCGTTTTGGTCAGTAGTTGTTTCCCCTCCCGGGGAAGCTGCTTCAGATATTTGATAGAATTCTTATAACTGGCATGCTCTGACCACATGACCGAGAAAATACCCAATTCCGTAAAGGTTGGCTTCCTCCCGATCTTTCTTACTATCAGACCGTACTCTTCTTCTGTCAAACCATGTTCTTTAATTAGTTCAGGGGTTATTTCCGGTTCGTGCATATCTTGAAACTCCGTTTTTATAAATGTCTGTGAGTGTTCTTACTTTATGATCTGTCATGAAAAGCTTTTTCCTGAATTCTTAACCAATACCTGAGCAAAGAATAATGTCTCTTTATGGTTTTCTGTTAATCAGTTTCTCCGGTTTGAGTTTTGCCAGTTGCGGCAAGGTAATCAGTTTCTCTCTTCTTAATTGCAGTTTATCCGCCAGCACAGAGATATATCTCTTTATCAACTGATAGGTATCTACATACCTGTCCAGACTTTGCTGAAAAGGATCGGCAACATCTCCCCGGGAACCGCAGAAGGAAGAGAGAGTATATACCTTCTCCCTGGTCCAGGGAAAGGACTTCAAGATCATCTTCCGGTGATCATCTTCCATGGTCAGGATAAGCCAGGAACGGCGGATCAGATCACCCCGTAAATGCTGGGAATAGTGTTCATCCACCGGTATCTTGTCATTACTCAAGACAGAAAATGAATTTGCCGAGATAGCAACACTATCGGAGATAAAACCGGCAGATTCAGTACGGTACTCGAGGCCTCTCATCTTGAAAAAATGCCGGGCATAATACTCAGCCAAAGGACTGCGGCAGATGTTACCGGTACAGACAAACAACACCAGGGGACTGTTGTAGGATTCTTCAACCTCTTTGAAAGAAACAGAACCTTCCCGGTGACAGAGAAGCTCATTCTCAAGAGGTTCTATTATCGTAGATGGGCGGTTGACCTCAACGAAGTTATCAGAAGAGTTTGACTTTTTTTTCATCTCAGCCGGTAAGAGGGCGAAATCAAACCAATCCAGCTTCTCTATCTCTTGTAGATCCTCTAAGGGCTTTTCACCCTGCCGGTTTATACTCGTACTGACCACCGGTCTTCCGAGAAGCTTGATCAAAGAACGAAGCGGCTTACTGCCCGGAACACGAACCGCGAGTTTGTTGTTTACCTTCAGTTGTTCAAACTCTTTTCCCTCCTTCACCGGCAGGCATAATGTCAGATTTTCCCCTTGATACTGTTCGAGTAAGGTTAAAGCACGATTGTTGGTCTTTAGACATACTCCCCGAAAATCATTCATACTGGATTTTATGTTGATTCTACCGTCGGAAAGAGATAACGCTGACATTTCGGGAAAAAGCAAAATAAAACCTTTGTTATCGGAACGTTGTTTCAGTTCCTTGATCCGCTCTAATCCCTCTTGATCATCGGCTTTACACCCTATTCCGAACATATAGCCTGTGTGGTGAAGAAAAGTAAAGCTCCTATTGCGGTATCGCGTAACCGCCTTTTTTAATCCTCGTCCGGTATTGTTGAAAATTAGTTCCATCGCTATCACCGTTTGTTTATTAAGTTAGCCGCATAAATTCACAAACGGTTTCTTTGTAAACAAAAAAGTAATCTCTATTCTAAGTAGGTCAAGGGATCTACGGGTGTACTATGCCTTCGCAGTTCAAAATGAAGCAGATAACTGTCCAATCCGTTTTGTCTGCCGCTGAGGGCGATAACCTGCCCCAGGGAGACGACATCATCTTTGGTGACTAACAATGTCCCGTTATTGCCGTAAAGTGAATAATAACCGTTCTGATGGTCTATGATCACTAAGCGGCCATAGCTCCGGAAATGTTCGGCAAAGACAACCACTCCAAAATCTACCGCTTTGACTTCCTGCTGACTATCAGTCAGGATATCTATCCCATTGCTTAAAAGGGTGATTTTGTAATGTTCGTCCTGTTTTTTACCGAAGGTACTGATAACCTCTCCTGTTATGGGCCAGGGGAGTTTATTCGTTGTGAACCGGTAACTAAACTGAGTGCTTCCGGCATCATTCTGAAAAAGGGTTATGAGATTCTCTAAATTTTCTCTGCTCTGTTGCAGGACAGCAAAGTCATTGAGAATCTCCTGTTCTTCTTTCGTCAGCTTTTCTATATCTTCGTTCAGTTTGCTGATCTGTTTCCGGTAACCTTCTATGACCTGGTTCTCCTTGCTTCGCTCCCTTCTCACACCCTGTTGATTCTTCTGGTTTTCTTCAATATTACTGACAATATGGTTCAGCAGATCAACATCTTCATCGATCCTCTCCTTGGTTTGGGTTATCATAATCGGAAAATAATGATTGTCACTGATCTGTTCTGCAGTCTGATTATTCGTCAGATGGGTCAGATAGAAGATCTGAAACTGCTTTTTCCAAAGATCACTCGTCTCGTCAATACGCGCTGTGAACTGCTCTTTCTCTCTTTGAGAAGCTGTCAGATTTCTGTTTATTTCCTGTTCCCTGCTGGTAAGAGCTTCGATCTTTTTCCGGGTTATCTGATACTGTTGCTCGTAACCTGTTTTATCGTGACTGAGATGGTCAATCTCTTGCTGAGTACTCTCTATCTCATACTCCTTTCTCGCTATGGCATCCTGAATATACTCCAGCCGCCGCAGCTGCAATTCAATGCTCTGTCCCATTATATAGAAAACATTGCTTATAAGTATTATCACCAGAAGAGTTCTCTTCATTTAATTACCTTTGTATATTCTTGTTTCTAAAAGCTACGAAGCGGATGTAATACATTTAATGTCAAGCAGAAAACACCAACGGAATAATTCGAAAATAGCAATAATTAACTCAACTGATAGAAGAATCATCGTCAGGAATGCTACTTTATATTATTGGTCTGACTGTTGTCCCGATTGACATTTTATAAACTACTATTATTCAGTCTTCACACTCGGTTGTCTCTGCGGATTTATCAAGCTCCGGCAAAGCATTCTCCTCTGCGAGAAGCGAGATATCTGCCAAGCACTTTTCTACATCTGCTAAAGACCAATTCCCTTCATGTCTTCCGATACCCTGCATAAAGAGGGGAAAATGCACAAAAGATACGGTTTTCCCGTCAATATTTGCTGTGTATTTACCAGCGATCACCACCGCAAACGGGAAATGAGTCGAAGGTAATCCTAATTCACTGATAAACTCAGCATTATCATCATTGTCGATATTATATAAATCGATGTTATATGAGTCTCTATATCTTTCGAGTATAAAACTGACTCTCTGCAGTACCCTTTGAGACGGTTCTCTCTCTTTATAGAATACAGATACCGATAGTTTTTCTTCACAGAACAAACCTGAAAACGGAAGCAGCATTAACCCGGTTATCACAACTAACATAGCCGTTCTCATATATGCCTCCTTAAACACTGATTTTTAACTTAAGGGGAGTCCTTTCGTCCTAATCCCTGTCCTGATAGATTAGGCTATTAATAGCGGGTTATTCTGTCAAGTAATTGCAGGAAATTAGTGCCAAGCTTATGTCAGAAGCCGGTACATCTCAGAATGAAGATCAATTCTTTAAAAAACTGCGTACCGGTGTATCAAGCCAGCATAACAAAACCTTGTCTCAGTTTTTCAATCTTGATTAGCTTTTCTGATGGAATAACAATGTAATCTATCAACTTGCTATTCTCAATAACAACAACACACACATTTCTTGAATATTTCTTGAAACACCGAATAGTTTTTTCATCATAGTCGAACCAGATTTCTTGTGGTTTCTTTAATATGTCATCAACATACTTCAGGTAAAAACCAATGGTAGAAATCTTACTCTGATTTATCATGGTAGGCTTTCTATACTTTTCAAAAAAACCAAAAGCTAATGTAACGCTATTGCCTTGAAAATCAGTTACTATCCTGTTGTTTAATAAACTGCATAGAATTTCAATATCCAGTTCGTGTCTCGCTTTTTCTAAATCTTTATCACTCTTCATAGCCTTGCTCGCTAGATGAAATCTCTCATCATAATATTTCCATACGGTTGTTAATCAAAAAAGGCAACTTCCAGGAGAATAGTTAAACTCAGAGTTCCCTCTCTTTGATCAAGTTGCTTTTTTAAGGTATTAAAGTATCTATCTGAACGGCTTGCCAAAAACAGATCTAATTTCAATCTGTAATCTACATATACTAACGATATAAGCTTACACATATGAAAAGTGGTATTGAAAATCATAAGCCCTCAATCTTGATACCTTTGATTCCGACAAATGAGCCTTCTCCATAGCCATCCTTGATCGGTTCCTTTTCCCTGACTTCCTCAAGATTGCGAAAAACGGTCTGTACGTACTGGAAACCTTTAAAACCGCTGCCTCTCATCGCCTCAGTAATCTCCTCTGTTGATCTGAAGCTTGCCACTCGATAGAAGGGATTCTGTTCTTTATATTTCTGATATTGTTTTCCCAGGGGACTATTCTTATCGATAAATCCGATTATCAATGACCCGTTATCTTTAAGGACTCTGTAAGCCTCTCTCAGGGAGAGATCAAGATCATCAACAAAGCAGATTGTCGTGATCATGACTACATAATCGAATTCTTTGGCTGGATACGGTAGTTTTTCTGCTACTCCTTCTATGACCTTAACTCCTCTTTCTAGAGCATATCTCGCCATCTCTTTCGAAGGTTCGACTCCATGTTTTATGCCTAATGGTTCAGCAAAACGTCCGCTCCCAACTCCTATTTCCAAGCCTTCACCACTTTTGGGTACAAGCTTTCCAATCGCAGCTAATTCTGATTCATATACATTTTTGTTTCTTATGAACCATTCTTCGTATTCCCTGTGGTATTTCTGGAAAGGTTCAACCTTTGCGGACATACAATACCTCCTCTTTGTTTGACTCAATCACTAATGAAACCAACTCGAAGCAAGTTATCAGGATTCTTTTTTACTTGAAATGTCAAGTACAACTAACCAGAGAATCTCTGATTTCCTTTCATGATTGCGCAACTTTAATCATTAGGGTTGTTGAATTAACGATTCAAATACTGCTGTTCCCCTTTTCCCTATGATACAGAATAACCGCAGCAAAATAAGCTAATTTCACTTAACTTCTTATATCCCATAATTAAGATAGTTCTGGCAGATACCTCTCGATTTTCACCGCAGCAACCAACGACTGTAAATAGCGACGGTGAGGTTCCTGACACTCAGATCCTTCACGCTCTTTTTTTAAAATTTTATAAAGCTTTGCACTTGATTTTGCTTTAGCATAGTCTTAACTGCTTCCGTATAGAAACAGAGAGAGCACTCAGCAGACTTTCTCGATTTTTTTTGGCTTTCTCTCTCTTTCGGATGAGGGAAAGAAAAAGGGAGTTTGATTGTATGAAAAACTTACAGATTATGCTGATATTGTTAATATCATTAACTATACCCAATATCATCACTGCTCAAACCTTCCTCTGGGAAGAGAGTTTTGATCCTGATCCCGGTAACTGGACATTGGAAGCCAACTGGTCGATAACCTTAGGTTACTTACAGTTCAACTGGACTCCTACCCAGACAAATTATAGTCTTTCTGCAACCTCACCGGTAATCACCCTCCCTGCTAATACCGGAGATCTGCATATAACTCAATGGATAAACTATTTTACCAACCCTGCTTCCGAGGCTTTTGAGATTGCAGTCTTAGTAGGGGATACTGCCCATGTTCTCTGGTCACATAGCAACGGAATAGATTGGGGTAGTTCCGGAGGAGAGCTGTTAACCTTATCCTTGATACCTTTTCAGAATGAAGATATTCAACTCCGTTTTCGCAGCTGGGGATCAACTACCTGGAATATCAACTATTGGAGGATATATCATCTCGGTATAGAAGAGTCTTTTGATAATGATCTGGAAGCTTCAGCTATCAGCGGCAATACAACTCCAAGTGCCGGAATCCCTACAGATTATACTGTCGAGATTCGTAACAACGGTGTCAATACCCAGACAGATTATACCGTAAAGCTAATGCAGGAAGGGAATGTCGAGATCTCCTCAGTTCCGGGAAATCCCATTACAGCAGGACAGGCGATAAATTACGTACTTAGCTGGACACCGCTAACTGAAGGTCAAACTTCTCTTTACGGTGAAGTAGTTTTAGCTGCTGATGAAGTACCGGACAACAATATCACTCCCTCTTTGAACGTCTTTGTTCACCAGGAAGGGTCTGTTGCTGTAACAGTAGGAACTGAAACGAATCTCTCTTATGAAATACCTTTCAATTTTTACTGGCGAAACAGTCTTACCCAAACAATATATATGGCTTCAGAACTTAACATCGGCGGTCTTTTAACTGGTATTTCCTATTATAACAGTTTTCAAACCAACATTGCCAATCACCCTACCCGTATCTGGGTAGGAGAAACAGATCAGGACAACTTGACTGATGGCTGGATACCTTCCACGGAATTGGAACTGGTCTTTAACGGTAATTTAGACTTCCCGAACGGAGTAAATGAGATCAGCATTTCATTCGACCCTCCTTATGTTTATAATGGCGGTAATCTTGTTGTGATGGCTCAAAGACCAATGGACACAACTTACCACTCTTCCATGGACCGTTTCTATTATAGCAATTCACCATTATATCCAGACAGAACAAGACACCAGCACTCCGATTATATTGAATTTGACCCGGCAAATCCTACCGACGGAACTCTCTTAAGCAGTTTACCCAATTCAACTTTTTTCTTTGTCACTGCGGGAATGGGAATGGTCGAAGGATATGTTTATGACGCTTCGTCAAACAGCCCAATGGCTGGGGTTAGTATTGAAATCCTGAATACCAGTTACACAACCTCAACAATTAATAACGGTTACTTCGCAATACCCTACCTACCGGAAGGATATCATGATGTGCAGGCTTCAATTTTTGGTTACTACATCTCTGTTCTGGAGGATGTACTAATAGAAGAAGACGAGACGACTACCGTCAATTTTTCCTTAACTCAGCTCCCGACAGTCACTGTTTCCGGAAGAATTGTCGGCAGTGACCAGCCGGATATAGGACTCGGCAATGCCCTGATTGCGATGGACGGATATTTTTTTTACCAGACCGGCAACAACCCGAATGGATTCTTCTCAATTCCCGGTGTCTATGCCGATCAGATATATCAGATGACCGTGCAGAGAAACGGATATTCCGATCTCAACATAGATATCCCTGTTGGCGATACCGATCTCGATCTGGGAGATGTAATAGTCAATGAACTTGCTTTTCCTCCTGCTGAAGTAAATGCCACAATACTTCCCAATAATCTCGAAGTGCATATTGACTGGACACCACCCGCTAATATGACCCTGGACATGTCACGATACGATTACGGTGTTATTGGACCTGATTCTTCAGCGAGATCCGTACCGGATATTCCTTCAGCAAAAGTAATGCAGGATAGGAATTGTAGGATAATCAGGACCAACAATCCTAATCCAGATCTGTCCGGCAGTGTTGATAACTTTTATCAGCGCTCTTCGGACAGGATCCTGATAGGCTTCATTATCTACCGTCTGCCAGCAGGAGAAGAGGAAAATCACCAAACATGGGATGAGATCGCTACCATTCCTTCAACAGAAACATCTGTCAGAGATACCGGCTTGCCCGGGCTCTTAAACGGAATATATCTCTATGCCGTCCGTTCTCTCTATTCAAATAATGTTCTCTCCGATTATACTTTATCTAATCCCATATTTTACGAGGAACAGATCCCGGATATTGTCGGTCTTGAGGCTAATCTCGATACAGAGGGTGTTGAACTCACCTGGGATTGGGCATACAGAGATACACAGGCAACTGCCCGGAGCAAGTATCACCCCATTTCCACCAAGAACAGAACTGAGGAAAGAGCTTTTATCGGCTTCCTGATCACCCGTAACGGCAATCTTATCGCCGAAGAGGTTTTGGAGACTCATTTTACCGACGATTATCTTCCTCCCGGCAACAGCACGACTGCCTATACTGTGATCGGTGTTTTTACGAACGGCAGTACAAACATGCTTCATACAGAGTTGATAACCTCAGAAACCGGCGAAGCCGATACTACGATACCTTCCAATATCACCATGCTCTCCGGCAACACTCCCAATCCTTTTAACCCTTCTACAACGATACACTATTCTCTGGAAAGAAGTGAGAGGGTTAAGATAGAAATTTTCGATGTCAGAGGGAGACTGGTAACGACTTTGATCGATAAAATGCTGCCAGCCGGAAGTTATGCCGTAACATGGGATGGAATAAAAGACCTGGAGTCTGTCAGCAGCAGCGGAATTTACTTTTACCGGATGACTGCCGGCTCATTTGTTTCAACAAAAAAGATGTTGATGATCAAGTAGCGTATAAACAAATGAGTCTATCTTACTATGAGTTTCAGGAAAGAATATCATACAATGCTTTCCAGAACCTGATGGTTAAATCCTGTCATTTTCCAGCAAATATCTTGCAAAAAAAATGGCTTACATTCCACGTTTTTCTTGACATTGATTGTTAAAAAATGACACTTGCTTATCTATGAATAGTTCTTAGATGTCATTTGTCTATTGTGACCGACAATTAAGGATTATTCTGAGAAAGACCAGATAATAAAGCAGGAACCATTAAGGAGGACATAAGTAGTTACTTGCTCTTTACAGCGAAAACAGACTTCTATTCATATATACCATTTCCCGGAGTTCCAAAGGAAGATATGAGTAGATGATAACCATAACTCTTTGCATTCAAAAGGAGATTTTCCATGAAATCATTGCTTCTTTCTACATTACTGATAATACTCTTATCGATCCCTTCTCTTGCTCTGGCTCAGACTTACCTCTGGGAAGAGAATTTTGATCCCCCTCATGTAGGATGGACATTAGAAGACAACTGGTCTATGCAGACCGGGAATATGTATTTCAACTGGTCTCCATCTGTAACAGATTACAATCTCTCAGCCAGCTCTCCTGTTATCACTCTTCCGGACAATGCAGGGGATCTGCTCGTTACTCAATACGCAACTTACTTTTCTTATGTTGACGAAGCTTTTGAAATAGCTGTTTTGCATGGAGATGAAGTTGATATCTTATGGTCTCATACCGGACCTAACAACTGGGGTACCTCCGGAGGTTCCCTTCTGACTTTGTCACTGATTCCTTATCAAAACCAAAACATTCAAATCCGTTTTCGCAGTTATGGTACCAGTACATATAATACTGACGGCTGGTGGATTTATCATCTGGCGATAGAAGGCTCCTTTGACGATGACCTGGAAGCTTTGAGTATCGCAGGACCAACAACTCCGAGTGTCGGAACTACCGCAGATTACACGGTAACCGTCCGGAATAACGGCGTGAATACCCAGACAAACTATACCGTGAAACTGATGAAACAGGGAGAAATAGAGTTGGGTTCCGTTCCCGGTACTGTCATTGAAACAGGAGAAACTGCCGATTTTACCTTTTCCTGGACACCTGCAGAAGAAGGTCCGACCTTTCTTTATGGAGAAGTTGAGTTGGACGATGATGAGGTTCCGGAGAATGACACAACCGTACCATACAATATTGTTGTGATGCCCGATGATGTTCTCGTTGTAACAATCGGAACGGGTACAGAAACTAACACCACAACAGGAGCTGCCCCTGTTAATATCTATTACCGCAGCATTCGGACACAAACCGTTTACACTGCTGCCGAACTAAATCAACAGGGTTTGTATGGAACAAATGAATTTATCTCATTAGCCTATTATGTGACAAGTCCTCCGCTATACAATATGCCTAATTTCCGTATCCGAATGCGTCATACAACGGCAACGGATGCTTCCGAACATATCGAAGGACCTTATGAACTGGTCTATCAGAACGCTTCTTTTATGCCGGAAGGAGACTCCTGGAACCTGATGGCTTTAGCTAATCCCTTCGAATGGAATGGTATCGATAATATTTTAGTCGATACGGCATTTGACATGGTTGAGCCTACCTATAATGCATCCGGACAGCAATATATCTTTGCCTCCGATAATGGAATGAGATATATTCGTTCTGACAGCTCAAACCAGGGTGAGGCAGTGACCACATTAATTGCCGCTTACAAACCGCAGCTGCAGATTCAATACACACCCGGAATGATCTATGAAGACGACATGGCGGCAATAACTATTTCAGGACCGCCAAACCTGTCCCCCGGCTCGGAAGGAACCTTCTTTATTACAGTACGTAATATGGGCACTAATGATCAGGACAATTATCCTATCCGTTTGATGCGGGATGGAGATATCGAGTTAACTTCAATTGTCGGTACTGTAAATCTGGAGCAGTATCAATCTCATACCTATGAAGTTAACTGGACACCAGCCATTGCCGATGAAGGGGTCCTGACTATCTGGGGCGAAGTTGCTCTCGTTGGTGATGAGAATCCTGTAAATAATACAACTTACACTATTGATTTGGTCGTAGCAGATGCTTTTTCCGGAGTCTATAGCATCAATCATGACGGCACCGGTGATTTCATTTCATTCACTCAGGCTCTCAACAGCCTGACAGCTGTTGGAGTTGACGGTCCCACTGTTTTCGAAGTTGCTGACGGTACATATACCGAACAGCTTGTTGTTACCGAAATCATGGGAGCTTCCGAAACCAATACGATAACCTTCACGGGTACAGGCGACACCATTGATGATGTAGAGCTCACTTATAACCCTTCGGATACCAACAACCGCCATATTGTAAAGCTCGATGGTGCAAAACATGTGCGTTTCGATAATCTCAAGATTTCTGTTGATGAAACTGCTGGTTACGGCTGGGTTTTTCATATTACCAATGCTTCGGAAAATATCGAGATCACTAACTGTCATTTATCAACTGTTACAACCTCTACTTCAACCTTTTACAGCGGTATTATTGTGTCCGGCAGCCCTACCGGTTCAACTACTACCGGGAACAACGTCAATACCATCCTGATCGAGAGTAATACTATCGTTGGCGGCTATTACGGAATAACACTCGTTGGAGCTGCTGAAACACTTCTGCAAAACGCTACAGTGACAGGAAACACTATACAAGATGCTTATTATCACGGTATCTATGCTAATCAAACCACTGAACCGGTAATCAGCGAAAACAGTATCAATATGCGTTCTGAGGGAACAACCACAAATTTCGGCAGCGCTATCTACAGCATGAATTCCGACGGACCTTTTGAATTCAGTAGAAACAGAATCTTAAACCCCGGACAGTATGGTATATATATTTCGGCTTCTAATTCCACGGAACAGCCATCCCTGATCGCTAACAACATGATAGGAGGCGGCTTCAGAAACACCGGCACTCTGGCAGCCGGTATCTACATCACAACCAGCTCGAATGTCGGAGTATATTACAACAGTATTAATAACGACTCACTCAGCGGCAGAGGTATTTATTCTCTTGATACTGTCACTCAGTTGTACATCAAGAATAACTCTTTTGTTTTTTCCGGCACGGGAAACGGTTATGCTGCCTATCATGTCTCCACTGCCGGTTTGGCTGCCCATGATCATAACAACTATTACAGCGGAACAAGCTCAAATTTCGTCTATTACGGAGCAGAAATTTCCAATTTATCAGCCTTACAGGCCGTCAATATCCCCGAAAATAATGACCAGAATTCTTTGGATGTTGACCCGCTTTATCTCGATAATTATAATCTGGATATTGACCCAGCATCTCAGTTGATCGGAGCAGCTGTACCCCTGCCGGAAGTCCTTACCGATTTTCACGGAAATCCTCGTCACCTTGAATATCCTACCCTTGGAGCTCATGAAATTGATCTCGCAAACTTCGGAACGCTCGACGGCTTTGTCTTTGACTTGTCTGATAATGAACCACTCAGTGGTGTTAATGTTCAGGTGGGCGATACAAATTACTCGACATTGAGCGGGGACAATGGTACTTTCCTGATACCGTTCGTTATGCAGGGTACCTATAGTGTAACAGCAAGTCTCTTCGGTTATCATGATCAGACAATTGAGAATGTGGTTATCATTCCCGAAGAAACAACCACTCTTACCTTTAATATCGCTCAATTAGCCAATGTGACGGTTTCCGGACAAGTCGTGGGAAGTGATTATCCAACTGTGGGGATAGAAAATGCCGAGTTATTCCTGACGGGGTACCATGATTATAATACAATATCCGGAGCTAACGGAATGTTCACCATTCCCAACGTTTATTCAAACCATACATACACATTGACTATCTACGCAGAAGGTTATTCCGTATATCAGGAAGATGTTATTGTAGGAAATACCGATTTAGACCTGGGGATCCTGATCGTTGATGAAATTGCCTTCCCTCCGAGGAATGTTATAGCCACGCAAAGTGCGGATGATACATCTGTTGACCTGATCTGGAATACACCCATTCCGGTTGTCAGTTACCTCTATGACTTTGAAGATGGTGAGCAGGGCTGGACTACAGGAGCAATTGGGGGCGCTGCTGACCATTGGCAACTGGGAACTCCCGCTCAAACAAATATCAACTCCGCCCACAGCGGAACAAACGCCTGGATGACCAGACTGAACCAAGACTATGATAATAATGCCAATACCTGGTTAAGGTCACCGGAACTTGATCTGACCAATATGCAGGATGTTTACTTCTCGGTCTGGCTCAATATCTGGTGTGAAAGTGGCTTTGACGGCATGATACTGGAAGCTTCGACTGACGGAGGAAACAACTGGATTCATGTCCGCTCTGATGATTCAGCCCCCTTCGAATTCTATAATAACAGCAGTACTTCGGGCCCAATAGACCCTCCTAAATGGTCGGGAAGAACTCCGGGTGTTCATGGTATCTGGACAGAATTCTCAACCTTTATCCCGGAGCTTGCCGGAGAGAACAGCGTTTATTTCAGATTCCGCTTTGGGAGTGATAGTTCAGTGATTACTGAAGGTATTGCCGTTGATGATGTCTATATCGGACAGGAACCTCCCTCCGACATAGTCAGTGATCTTACGGCTAATACCCAAATTCTTCTTTTTGATACAGAGCAAGAACGAAGCTCAAGGTTGATAGAGGGCTATGTTATTTACCGTTTCCTCTATGAAGATCTCAATAATGAAGATAATTGGCTCGAACTGGCTACCGTTGCCGATACTACCTATACCGATCTTACCTGGGATACTGCCGCCGGTGGTTTTTACCGTTATGCCGTAAAAGGGGAATATACTAATAATGTTCTATCTCCTCCGGCTATCTCAAATTGGGTCGGAAAAGATATGACCACAAATGTGACGGTAAACATTACAACGGATGTAGGAGATAGTGCCGAAGGAGCAGCAGTTCAACTATTCTACCAGGATCAGGACCCTGACGGCAACAGCCCTGTTTTTTCAGGCACTGCCGCAGGAACCGATCCCTCGGTTGCAACCTTACTCAATGTCTTACGCGGGATATATAATATAGAAGTAACCCTGCCCGGTTACACCACTTATACTCAATCAGACGTAAATATCCAGACTCCTACTGTTCTTGATGTTGTTCTGGACGAAATCCCCTATCCCCCGGTTAACCTTGTTTATACTGCCGGAAACAATCTCGTCAGCCTTGGCTGGGATGCTCCCAACCCCGCGGCAATGAGAGATAATCCGAATACTCCTTCTTATTCCGAAGTTTTCTCCAAGCTTCAGGAGATGGGTATCACGGACAAAGAGGAGATGGAGAGAGAGATCAGAGCTATTCTGAGCTCTTCCTCCGGTAACCTGCAAGCAGAAAACAGGAACAGTAGAAATGAGACAAGAACAAATAATCGCAATAACCGAGCTCTCCTTGGCTATAATGTCTATCGTGATGGAATGCAGATAAATACTGATCCGGTCGAAGTAACTGTTTACAATGACACAACGGTCGAAAATAATGTAACTTACATATATTATGTCACCGCCGTCTATACCCTCTCCGAATCCGAGCCCTCTAATTCAATATCAGTTGTACCTGGTCCCAATCAGTTGATAATCATTGGAGAAGATACCACCTCCGCAAATACCTTACCCTTTAACTTCTACTGGCGCAACAGTCTCTCCCAGACTATCTATATGGCAGATGAATTAAACATTGCCGGTGTTATAACACAAATTCAGTATTATAGTTCATTCTCAACAGATCTGCAGAATATGCCTGTAAAAATCTGGATGGGGCTGACCAATCAAACTGACCTGACCGCCGGTTGGATACCCTCCACCCAATTAGAACTCGTCTTTGACGATAATGTAGATTTCCCGTCAGGAGAAAACACGATCGCTATTGATCTTGATGAGTTCTTCTTCTACGACGGAACCCAGAATCTGGTTGTTTTCGCTAACCGTCCGATGGATACAACTTATTATAGTTCACTCGATCACTTCTATTACAGCACTACTGCTCATGAGAACCGTTCGAGGAACATCAATTCAGACTCAGTGGAATACGATCCTGCTAATCCACCTGATGGCGGAACTCTGACGAACCGTGTTCCCAATACCGGATTATATGTAGTAACAGTAGGCATGGGTTCTCTGGACGGCTATGTTTATGACGAAAATGACCAACCGATGGCAGGGGCAATGATAACGGTTGCCGGTACCGATTTCGTTCAGTACAGTAATGTCCAGGGTTTCTATCTATTCCCCTTCATGTACGAAGGAACCCATTCCGTTACCGCTTCCAAGTTCGGATACTATGACGGCGTGGCAGAGAACGTAGTAGTCGAGGAATACGAAACAACAACCGTTGACTTCACCCTCACCCCTTTGCCGACAGTCACGGTTTCCGGAAGAATTGTCGGTAGTGACCAGCCTGATATAGGGCTCGATAATGCCTTTATTCTAATTGATGGATACAACTATTATGAAACTAACGGTGATGATAACGGTCTTTTCTCTATTCCGGGAGTTTATGCCGATCATACCTACACAATGACAGTCCAGAGAAGCGGTTACTCTACTCTGAATCAGGAAATTGCAGTAGGAGATATTGATCTCGATTTGGGGGATGTAGTCGTAAACGAGCTTGCTTTCCCGCCATTTGACGTGACAGCTGTGCTAAGCCCGGATAATACAGAAGCTTATGTCGAATGGGTGTCTCCTGACGAATATGATCAGGTAGAATTCCGTTATGACGATGGAGTTCCCGTAACTGCAATCGGTTTACCCGATGGAACTGACAACTCCGTCCTGGGTGCAGTGCACCGCCGTTCAGCTATCCTAAATACTATTTCCTGGTACACAACAGGAGCAACAGCACACCCCTCGGTCAATGTCTTCATCTTCGGCTTGAATGCTCAGGGAACTCCGAACAGTAATGTTGTTCTCTATCAGGAGACAGAAGTACCTAACAATCATCTGCAATGGACTATTTACGAGCTTTCTGATGAAATCGAAGCTCCCAATGGCTTTTTCATCGGCTTGAGTGTCAACGGTAATTTAGGACTGGCAGCTGATGACGGGACTGGGGAGCCTTATAACTTTCAAAATGATACCCATTATTACACCTCGAACTTTACAACAGGAACCTGGTCAACTATGGAATCTGCCGGATTTACTAACAATTTCCTGATCCGTGCTCAGGGCTTTGATTTAGGTCCGGTCAGAGTTTCGGGAGAGATATCAACGCTCCGGGCAACTCAGTCCAACACCCAGGCTCCAGGCTCTGAACTGCGAAGCCAGAAAGTTTTCAATACTGATGATTTGGAATCGGTGGATTTGTCGGCTTTGGCAATCAACCCTCACCATCCTGCTCAGAATAAATCAATGACAAGCTTCCGGACAGACAGGATTTTAGTCGAATTTATTGTTTATCGATTACAGGCAGGGGATGAAGAAACACCGGATCTTTGGGATGAAATAGCCACAGTACCGGTAACACAAACCTCTGTCACTGATATTGGAATAGCAGATATTCTCAACGGTTCCTACCGCTATGCCGTACGATCAGTTTATACAAACAACGTCCTGTCTCTTCCTTCTTTATCAAATATAATCGAATATGAAGAAAGCATCCCTTCCATCGCTAATCTGGAAGCTGAAGTTATCGGAAATGATGTCCACCTCAGCTGGGAAATCCAGCGTCAAGGTCAAAGCAACCGGGTAACCTGGACAGAGAGAGCGAATAGAGATCAAGGATCCGGTAGTCCTTGTAACAGAGCGTTATTAGGGTTTAGAATAACCCGAAACGGTCCGGTAATTGCTGACGGGATTATGAAAACCAGTTTTATTGATGAAGACTTAGAACCCGATGAATACTTATATTCGGTCATCGGTTTGTTTACCAATGGCAGTACAAATATGTTGTATGAAACGGCTATAGTTTACACCGGGATTGATGATAATGATCCTTTAGTACCGTTAATCACAGAATTACTCGGTAACAGCCCAAACCCCTTTAATCCCGATACTGTAATCAGTTATTCGCTTGAAACCGAGGGCCCGGTTATGCTGGAGATCTTCAATATCCGGGGACAATTAGTTAAAACTATGGTTAACGAACACCAGCCCGCCGGAAGATACTCGGTAGTCTGGAAGGGAAAAGATGAAGCAGGAAGAAGTGCCGGCAGCGGAATCTACTTCTACCGAATGACCACCGCTTCCTACCGGGCTGCGAAAAAGATGATAATGCTAAAATAGAGCAGATAGATATTACTCCCTAATAGCTTGCATTTTGGCTCAGAGAAAGCCGGATAGTTTTAATAACTGATCAGGATAGCTTTATCTAAAAGAAAGACGAATCAAGTTATAGGTTGAAGATGTCCTTTCCCGGTCTGTCAACCCGGGTGGTTTTTTCTTTGTTGCTGCGACCCGGTTCTGGGCAGCTAAATACCTGCTTGACAGATAGGAGAGAGTCCAATCTCTTTCTTGCTTACCGGTTGATTGCGTTCTCTCTTTGTGGAAAGCCTTATAGTGAGTGATTCAAGCAGGAGGAACTCACCACCCCTGAAAAAAAGCAGGAGGAAGGAGCAGCAGGGGAAAGGGCGGTTCGTGAACCGCCCCTACGCGTAATTTATGGCGATAGTCAGTTGTAAATACCAATCCCGGGGACATCTCTGCCCTGGAAAAGATAAAACCAGAGCTGGAAGCTCCGGGTACGAACAAATAAAGAAAAACCTGCGGAAGAGCAGCAGGGAGAAGGGCGGTTCGTGAACCGCCCCTACGCGTAATTTATGGCGATAGTCAGTTGTAA
>CAYXFD010000010.1:83331-92080 GCA_964464175.1 uncultured Candidatus Cloacimonadota bacterium
ATACCAATCCCGGGGACATCTCTGCCCTGGAAAAGATAAAACCAGAGCTGGAAGCTCCGGGTACGAACAAATAAAGAAAAACCTGCGTAAGGGCAGCAAGAAAAAGCTACCCCGGTGAGAGATGAAAGGATTTCACAAAACAGTTGAAGAAGCTTGTTTCTCGATTTCTAAACCTTTTCAGACATAAGAATTGTCTCCGGACGTTTGTCAAAAAAAAGACAAGATAGCAGCATTTGAAGCAATCATCCAATGAGTATTGATAGGGCAGTACAATCTTTTGTGTAAAAATATGAACAGTCTCTCCCTTAGAAGCAGAATCAAAGAACAAAAAAAAGTTGACCATTACTAATAATTTAATTGAGAGTGTCTGCGGAGACGGGTTATGAAAATTGAGATAATGAAACAGCCGGTGATGTTCAGGGTGCTATACGCTTTGACCCCGATATCTCTCTATTCCATCTTCCTTTTCGGCTGGCAGGTTTTAGCTCTCATAGCGGTTAGCAATATCTCAGCCTTTCTGGCAGAATATCTCTTCATCCGAAACAAGCCGGGCGGCAAGGTTACTTCAGCCGTATTTGTAACAGGTACACTGCTCGGACTGATCCTACCCCCCACCCTTCCCCTCTGGATGGCAGCAATTGGAGCTTTTACCGCCATTGTTTTCGGAAAGATGATCTTCGGGGGTTTCGGAATGAATCTTTTCAACCCGGCCATAGTTGGCAGGACTTTTCTCTATGTTACTTTTGCTAACTACATGACCGTCAGATGGCAGTCTCCCTTTACTTCTCTTCCGGGCGGTTTTGCCCGCTATTCTAATCTTGCTGCTATTACCTCCGCAACCCCCATTGTTAGTGAGAATACCTTCCGGCTGGGGCAGATCTTTACCGGTCAGATCCCGGGGAGTGCCGGAGAAACATCTGCTTTACTCATTATCTTAGCCGGCATCTATCTTATCTTGACTAAAACCGCCAAGTGGCAGGCTATGCTTTCGACCCTGCTCAGTTTCCTTCTCTTTACAGCAATCTTTTACCAGGGTTCAAATCCGCTCTATTATCTCTTCAGTGGTGGTTTTCTTTTCGGTACTGTTTTTATGGTTACCGACCCGATTTCCATGCCGAAGAATAAGTATGCTGTCTGGATCTTCGGTTTACTGGTCGGTTTCCTGACGGTCTTTATCCGCAAGTTCTCACTCTGGAGTGAGGGTTTCATGTTCGCTTTACTGTTAGCCAACTCCTTCCTCCCAATAATAGAATACGGACTGACAATGAAAAAGAAACCGGTAAAAGCTAAGCCCTAGGAATATCATGGAACAGGAGAGAATACCCTTTTCGGAAACACGTCTTTATCCGGTCATCTTCATGCTGATCGTAGCTCTCTTCTTCGGGACGATCTTAGCTGCCTTGTATCACAACACCACTGCCCGGATCGAAGAGAACCGCCGGATAAGATTACAGAGAGCAGTCCTCAACTCCTTCGGATTACCGGTAGATAATGTCGAGGAGGATTACCCAGAATACATCAGGGAAGAAGAACACCGATCCCTATTCTATTATAAGGCAGTTGACGACACTTTGACTCTCGGATACTGCTTTCCGATCGAAGGTCAGGGACTCTGGGGAAGCATCTCGGCCCTTTTAGCGGTAAATGTAGAATTTACCCGGATTATTGCCCTGGAGATCCTGGATCAGAATGAAACCCCCGGGCTGGGCGGCAGAATAACAGAAGAGGATTTTCTGGGTAATTTCAGAGAAAAAGACTTCATCTCTGACCGGCAGATAGTAGAATTCAGACTCATTCCCGAAGACGATTCACCGGGTAAGTATGACGTTAACCAGATAACCGGAGCCACCTCATCCAGCCGGGCTGTAGTCTCCATGGTCTATAACAATCTCCGGCAGATAAGAGATTTCTTCGAGGCTGAGTGATGAAAAAGAGTGAGATCTTCCTCAACGGAGCTCTGAAAGACAATTCCATCTGGCGACAGGTTCTCGGTATCTGTTCTGCTCTTGCCGTGACCAATTTGATGATCAATAGTCTGGTTATGGGTTTGGGTGTTATCTTCACTCTGGCTCTCTCCAGTTTTACCATCTCCCTCTTACGGGACTATACCCCCCGCCGGGTCAGAATGATGGTTCAAACTCTGATTATAGCATCTTATGTCATCATCGTCGATATATTTCTCAAAGGATTTTTCCCCGAGATCAGCAGAGCTCTGGGGCCTTATGTAGGTCTGATAATCACTAATTGTATCATCATGGGACGGGCAGAGGCTTTCGCGCAGAAGAACAATCCCTTTGATTCTCTCATCGACGGGGTTGCTGCCGGTACAGGTTATACCCTTGTCCTGCTCCTGATCGCCTTTTTCCGGGAACTGCTCGGTTTCGGTTCTCTCTTCGGATTTCAGATACTCGGTGACTGGTGGGTCTCCTGGTCGATAATGGTAATGGCTCCGAGCGCCTTTTTCCTGCTCGGTCTTTTGATCTGGTTCATCAATTATCGTTATTATACCAAAGCATCCTGAGGTAAATGAATCATGGATATCAACCCCTTTGTCATCTTTTTGGCTGCGATCTTTACCGGCAACATCCTGCTCACCTATTTTCTCGGGATGTGCTCCTATCTCTCCGTTTCCAAAGAGATAGAATCCTCTGCCGGCTTGGGAATGGCTGTTTTCTTTGTCCTGACTCTGACCTCCGCTATCAACTATCTGGTCTATCATTATCTGCTTGTTCCTATGGATCTGGTATATTTGCAATATATTGTCTTTATTATTGTCATTGCCGCTTTTGTACAGTTGACCGAGATAGTTATCGAAAGATTCTCTCCGGTTCTCTATTATTCACTTGGGATCTTTCTCCCTCTGATAACGGTAAATTGTGCCATCCTGGGGGTTTCTCTCTTTCTGATCATCCGTCAATACAGCTTTATCCAATCGGTAGCTTACGGTGCCGGCAGCGGAATAGGCTGGCTGGTAGCCATTCTTGCTTTAGCCGGAATCCGTAACAGGCTGAAAGAGAAATATCTCCCCAGAGGAATGAATAATGCCGCTATAAGCCTGATCATTACCGGGATAATGGCTCTTGCCTTTATCGGATTTTCCGGTGTGGCAATCATCCAGTAGGATTTGAAAGGTAATCTCCTGATGTTGGGTCTGATAATCGTAAATGTTCTTGTCTTTGCCGGAATAGGTGGGTTGCTTGCCCTGTTACTCGTTCTGGCAGATTTCTTTCTGGCAAATTACGGAGACTGCCTGATAGAGATTAACAATAAAAAAAAGCTAACCGTCAAAGGGGGCAATTCCCTCCTCAACTCTCTCAGTGAGAATGATATTTTTATCCCTTCAGCCTGCGGCGGAAGAGGAACCTGCGGATTATGCAAACTTCAGGTCAGCGAGGGTGGCGGTCCTTTATTACCTACCGAAAAACCATACCTGACCGCTGAAGAAATTTCTCAAAACTACCGCCTTTCCTGCCAGGTAAAAGTCAAGACTGATATCAGTATTTCTATTCCCGAAGAACTGTTCTCGATCAGAAAATTCAAAGGGGTAATGGAGAAAATGATCGACTATACCTACGATACCAAAGGGGTGATCATCAAACTCATAGAACCGAAAAGCATCGATTTCAAAGCCGGTCAATATATCCAGTTACAGTCGAAAAAATACCCGAAAGCCAAACAGGTTGTCAGCCGCGCCTATTCGATGGCAAACAGTCCGGAGAACAACGACCACGTCGAACTGATTATCAGGAGAGTTCCCGAGGGAATAATGACCACCTTTATTCATGATTATTGCAGAAAAGATGATCAGTTGACCTTAACCGGACCGTATGGAGATTTTTATATTCGTGATTCCGATGCAGATATGATCTTTGTGGCAGGAGGTTCAGGGATGGCACCTTTCAAAGGTATCATGGAGGAACTCTGCCGGAAGGAATGCCAACGGCATATCCTGTTTTTCTTCGGAGCAAGAACGACAAAGGATCTATTCCTGACCGCAGAAATGAAAGAATATGAGAAAAAGATGGCTGCTTTCTCTTATCACCCTGTCATCTCACAACCTGAAGCGAGTCCTGATTGGAAAGGCTTGACAGGATATATACCCCCTCTTCTGGAAAAATATGTCAGAGATCCGGCGAAGACCGAAGGTTATCTCTGCGGCAGCCCGGCGCTCCTTGCCGCCACGGAAAAGAAGATGAGAGAGATTGGTATTGACAAGATTTTCTATGACAGTTTTGGGTAATCGATATTATCTTTTTATATTATAGATACTGAGGTGACAATGAAACAAACTCCGGAAGAAGTATTGATTCAGGAGAGACTCAAACCGGGTGCAGTTACTCTGGATGGTTTTCTGGGCAACGATAACCGTCATTATCACGATATTATTGCCGAAGATCTCGATAAAATTAAAGAACTCGGGATAACAAAGGAAGAGATTGCCAACCGGCTCGACTATTTCACCGATAAGGCATTAATGAATTATGATGAAGAGGCAACGATAGACGGGAAATACAGAGTCCGTTACCAGACCGAACGAGGAAAACTGATCTCCCCCTTCAAAGATAAAGGCCTGATACCCAAAGGAGTGATTACTCTTCTGAATACGGAGAACAGTCAACAGATTTGCTGGACACCTCTCAATATTTCGATGATCAGAAATCACGGTTTTTTTGAAGGTAAAGGTGCTAAACATCGTTTAGAGCCAGAGATGTTATTCAAAGCTCTTTTTGAATAGTACTCTTTGCTGAGAGCAGGTAGTTTTTTTTATTCTCAGGAGGTATATTAGAAATGGATATCGGTAAAGTTTTAATCTTTTCCTCAAACTCCAGATTTTTCTCCAAGATGAAGAAGTTTTTCAAGAATGGAGAGATCTCTGTCAGCGGAATAATGAATTCCTCCGTGTTTCCTCTCACCGACGCAGAAACCGGTTCCCTGAAGCCTGAACTTGTTTTTCTCGATTTTTCCCTTTTCCGGGATTTTTCCGAACTCACCGGCATTCTCGCAAAAAACCCCCTATCTCCCAGCACGGTAATTCTGGTCGTAAAGGAAATAACCCCAGAACTAAAAGATTTTGAAAGCTCAGAATATTCAGGGATCGATGGCCTGATCACTGAAAAATTTAACAACCACCAGTTACTATCATTGCTGAAACTCTCTCTTCTGACCAAGAAAGCCCGGAACAATCAGAGAGAATTCACTGTCTGGGATCTGATTAACATTGACACTCCGAGCGTAAAACATACTGCCTCCTGCCTCAATCTTTTCAGCCATTCCAACGAAGGTCTCTGGGGCTTCGATCTAGGAGAGAACCGGCTCTTCCTTTCCGAATCCCTAAAGGCGGAACTCGGTTATTCTCATAAACAGGTTCCCGATACGATAGAAGGATTCTTCAAAATTGTTCACCCGGCTGATAAAAAGAGACTGAGATTAGCTATTAATGAATTCGCCGAAAGAAAGACCAGCTGTCTCTTTATCGAGATAAGACTTAAAGCCAAAAATGACGGCTATAAATGGTTCCTCTACCGGGGCTTTGGTATCTGGGACGAGAACGATAAACCCTTATACCTGTTCGGAATTCAGGCAGGGATCAATTCCCTCAAGTCCGAAGTTGCCAGGCTGGAGAACCTGGCACTATACGATTCGCTGACCAGCCTTCCCAACCGCAGACTGCTTAATGACAGGATGGCTACGGCAATTGACCTGTCTATCCGTAACAAAAAGATCCTCGGACTGCTCTTTATTGATCTGGACAAATTCAAGGCGATCAACGATGTACATGGTCACCAGATTGGGGATTTAGTTCTCATAGAGACCGCTAAAAGACTCAGGAAATGTGTCAGAAAGATCGATACCCTGGCAAGATTGAGCGGTGATGAGTTTGTTGCTCTGTTAACCGATCTCAACGATGAAAATGACATATTAGTGGTTCTCAACCGTATTATTAATTCCTTTTCCCAGCCGATGAACCTTGCCGGGAAAAAACTCCATGTTACCTGCAGCGTCGGACACAGCATGTATCCCAAAGACGGAAAAACCATCGACAAACTGCTCGAAAAGGCCGATATGGAGATGTATGAAACAAAAAGGGCTACCGATAGATTCTCCTCCACTGTCTTGCAGGACAGGAACATCCGTAAAAAAAGCTAAGGAAAAGAGACAAGTCAGGTTTTTATCACATTCCCGGAATTGATGTTATCGGTCTTCTTCCCTTGATCAGCCGGGATTTGCCAATACCCTCTGTTTTCAGATCGCAGCGTTTAGCAGCTTAACAGTTGTTGTTTTTACTTTTTTCTCAGAACGTGTTCTTATGACCCGAAACAGACTAACCTCTCCTTGATCGTCAAAGAACAGAATCCGTATTTCTCTCTGAGCCATTCCAGTGTCTCTTTCATATAGATAAAAACATGTGTTTCATCGTTTTTGTAATACCATTTGGGAAAATCTATGGAAGGCTCATAGATGTGAGTCATACAGATTACACTTCCCCCTGGCAAAAGCAGGTTCTTGAGTCTCTCCCACTCTTTGGCCGGCTGATGAAAGTGTTCTATCACCTCACAGCAGATTACATAATCATATTTATCTCTCAAAAGTTGCGGTTCGTTATGAAAGAAGGGATCGTACTGTTTGATGTCATACCTTTTGTCAGAGAGCATTTTAGAGATTACCGGTCCTGTGCCGGCTCCAAAATCCAGACCCTTCCGACAGGGTGAGAAATCCCTCACAACCATCTCAACTACCGGTTCGACAAATTTCTGATATCTGCTGTCCTCAGTATCATTGTTGTGAGTTTCATATCTCGCTCTCTCACTCTCCGGATCGGGTTTATAATGCTCGGATATATAAATCCCCCGGCAGTCAGGACATTGAAAATATCTGTCAAGATAGAATGACGAACCGGTATGACAGCATAAGGGGCATATTTCCTTTCTCTTATTCTCCATATCCGCCGAAAAAGATCACAGCCCGGAATGGTCAAACAATTTTCTTCCGCATTATCCTGAACTGTTTCGAGACTCCCTTTTTCAGTTGAATCCATACTCATAACTCTCCTATCCTTATTTGAAGTGAGAAAGAGCCGATTTTGGAGTTGACAGACAACCGGAGATAAGAATATGAACACTAAAAATGTTCTTAGGAGTATTTAGATGAAAAGAAATCATATTTTTTACTTATTGCTCTGCTGCTCGCTGCTGCTGCTTACTGCCTGCAGTGATAGTACAGAAGCTAAAAAGACTCTGCCGGATACACTCTTTGACCCGCCTGGTATGATCTATCTTACTACCCAGTTTGTCACCATAACCTGTGAGATCGAAGAAGTTGTAATCAGATATACGACAGACGGCAGCAATCCCTCAGAATCATCTCCCGAATATACCGAACCCGTTGAAATTGCTCACTCCACGATTCTTAAGGCCAGAGCTTATCATGAAGACTGGAATCCCAGCGATGTTGCTGCTGCAAGATACACGATCCCTGAAATGGTCTTCCTTCCCGGAGGTACCATCAATATCGGTGATACCCGCGGAGAGGGTATTGAAGACGAACTTCCGGTTCATCAGGTGACTATCTCCGATTTCTATCTCGGAAAATACCCGGTAACTCAATTGGAATGGATCGATGTCATGGATAATAACCCTTCCGCTTTGAGCGGCAGACCTGAACATCCGGTGGAGAGCATAAACTGGTATGCAACCCTTGTCTATTGCAATAAAAGAAGTATCAAGGAAGGATTGACCCCTGTTTACACGATCGATGGCTCTACTAACCCCGATGATTGGGGTGAAATACCTACTTCCACAAGTGCAAGCTGGAGTGCTGTTATTGCTGCTTGGCAGGCTGACGGCTACCGTCTGGCCACCGAATCCGAATGGGAATTTGCTGCCAGAGCCGGTACTAATAATCCAGACTACCTGTATTCAGGAAGTGACTTTGCCGATGATGTCGCCTGGCACAGCGGTAATGCCGGGGGAAGCACACAGCCCGTCGGTAGCAAAAACCCTAATGCTTTCGGACTCTTTGACATGTCGGGAAATGTGTATGAATGGGTCTGGGACTGGCGTGATCTCTACACCGGCGAAGACAAGATCAATCCTACAGGTCCGGAAACCGGCACCATGAAAGTTGAACGCGGCGGAAGCTATACTCAGCTCTCTTCCCGGGCACGTGTCTCCCACCGTACCCATACCCTCCCGCGCAACGGAAACCACCACCGCGGTCTCAGAGTCGTTAGGATTGCCCCGTAACAACAGGTTGTAATTAATACTTTAAGCTATTTTGCAGGCAGCAAGGATAACTCATTCTTGCTGCTTTTTCTATCTCTTTTCAACTGACTATGCTTGTTTCCCTGGTTTCTGACCTGAAACTTTCAGTCTCTTTCAACCTTTTACCGGAAAAAAGGATTCACCCAATCCGGACAGATATGCTAACAACCACAATGATAATCTGTTAGATGTGATTCTTATGAGAGGTTTTTAGTGATGTTTCATATGTTTATAACTCGCCATGAGGTAAATTACTCACCGATAAAATCGGATAACCCGTTTTTTTTATCCGGCATTGCAAAAAACAACGTTAATAAAACCGTCCGAGATGCTGCTTCGAAGAAACTGTTTGGCTTCGCCGAGCTCGGTCGCAGCCACAAAGAAAAGAGCACCTCGGTTGACGAACGAAACCATTTTCGTAGAGACGTGGGCTTGGAGACTGTGTGAAAACCAAATACCAAATAACGATAATATGTACTGGCTATAAT
>CAYXFD010000011.1:0-26253 GCA_964464175.1 uncultured Candidatus Cloacimonadota bacterium
GTACATATTATCGTTATTTGGTATTTGGTTTTCACACAGTCTCCATGCCCCGTCTTGGCACTGACAGCCGGAAAGGGTAAAAAACCACTTAGCCCTCTTTATAAAAACTACTCTGCTCTCTTTTACTCCGCTATTTCTTCCTGAATAAAAAGAACCAGACTACCAGCCAGACGAATATTGCCCCAACCGAAATAAAGAATACAGGATAACCACTATTAAAAGCAATAATGAGCGGGATAGCACTGGAAGTCCATAACCCTCCCCCCATAAATGGTTCATGTAAAAGCTGTTTATAGGCAAAAGCGCTCGGGGCATTCGTTTCGTTTTGCGGATCAACTGCCCGGAGCAAAAGGAGTCCCGTCGCGGTAACCCCCATTGATTGACCCATCTCCGCTATTCCTCTCTCGAACCAGGCATCGGGCAGCATTCTTTTAGCCAGGAACAGAATACAGAAAACATTCCAGAGTATCCCGGCAACGCAGATAATGACAAAGGGAACGATGGCTGCTGTAATTGTCTCGATCCGGATAGTCGTAATTGCTGCGACAATCAAGAAATCGAGAGCTGTTCCCGACCAGCTCTTCATTATTCCGGGATCGATGATCGACATCTTTTTCCACTTGGACAGAGTACTCTGGACAATAAGACCACCGATCATACAAAGCGGAAAGAGGGGAAAGCCGCGGAAAATCTCATTTTTCTCCAGAAAAGGTACAAACTGCTGAACAATAAGGAGGATCTCTTTGATCCCAAAACCGAAAGCTACTGCCACACCGAGCAGAGTCAGATGAATACCGTAAGTTTCGGCAGATTCCTGCCTTATAGTATGATAGCCGATCACCGGTCTTTTATCGATAGGATAGATACCGCTCGCTTCCGTTACATCGGCAAGTTTAAAAGATTTAACCCGGGTTACGTAACCTTTTCTTATTGCCCAATTGATCAGTACCATACCCACCAGAATAGCAGAAATGATCCCCACTGTTGCCGAGGCTAATGCGAAATCGGTTCCAGCCCCCCAGCCAAAGAAATCAAATGTCTCTCTCAAACCGCCGGCTGTTCCGTGTCCCCCTTCAAAACCGACCGGAATGATGACCCCAAAAAGATCGGGCAGATGAAAGATTCTTCCTAACAAAAACAATACCAGCCCCAACCCGACAACATATTGTCCCCAGACTATGATCTGGCCATAAGCGAGTTGCGGTCCGGCTATCTTCCATATCTTCCTGATATTCGGAACCGATACACCTAAGAAGAGAGCGGCAAAGACAATATTGATCAGAAATCCGGGCAATCTTGACCAACCGGCAGTAGTGACCTCAACGAAGCCGTCTGCTCCGAACCGGGAAAGCAGCTGCACGGTAATAAGCCCTAATACACCTGCTATAACTGAAGAAGGAAGATATAGCTTTTGACATAAAACGACATTTGCTCTGAGCAATTTGCCGATCAAAAGCAATATCGTAATACTAATAAAGGATACTACTATCAAAAGAAAACCTCCGTCATCTATTGCTATTTATAGTTCTTTAACCTTCGCCACAAACCTGATCATCTAACCTATTAGGGAGAACAATATTCAGCAAAAACCCTACTAATCCGGCAAGACCGATACCCCCCATCTCGATGCAACAGATCGAGATAGACATATCACCGATTCCGATGACCAGTATAAGTGAGACAATTATCAGATTACGTGATTTGCTCAGATCGGTCTTTGCTTTGATCAGTGAACGCATACCGACCGAGGCTATCATTCCGAACAAAAGAAGCATCACCCCACCCATTACAGGGGTTGGAATAGAGGCTAATACTGCACCCAATTTCCCAACAAAGGCAAGCATAATGGCAAACAACGCTGCGATGATCATATAAAGGGGATTAAATGCTCTGGTCAGGGCTACTGCTCCTGTTACCTCAGAATATGTCGTGTTCGGAGGACCTCCGACAAGGGCAGCCAATGAAGTAGCCAGACCATCTCCCAAAAGTGTCCGGTGCAGCCCCGGTTTCCTGATAAAATCTTTCCCGGTAATGGAAGATATAGCCAGAACATCACCAATATGTTCTATCGCAGGAGCAATCGCCACCGGCAGAATATAGAGAATCGCTGTCAAATTAAAGACCGGCAGGGCATAACGTCCGGCTGTCACTGCTGTTTTCCAGGGGTTGACCAGCCAGGCTGAATCCTGAATAGGACTGAAATCTACCACCCCTAAAATGAGTGCCAGAAGATATCCGGCAGCAACACCGATGAGTATCGGAATCAAGCGGAATATTTTACGACCGTAGATAACGGCAAGAATGGAGACAACGAGTGAGGTTATCGAGATAATTGCGGCAGTTCCGTCAAAGACCCCGGAACCATCGAAACTCTTTGCCATATTGACCGCTACCGGTGCAAGTTTCAACCCGATTACCATTATCACCGGTCCGGTAACAACCGGTGGCAGATACCGCTTAATTGCTTCGGCACCTCCAGCTTTCGCCAGAAAACTCAAAAGAACATAAACCACCCCGACAACTGCTAAGCCCCCTAACGTTTCTCCGATCCCAAAAGACCTAATTCCGTAAATTATCGGAGCAATAAAAGCAAAGGAACTTGCCAGAAAAACCGGCAGACGGGAACCGGTGATGACATGAAACAACAGGGTTCCGGCTCCGGCGGTTAAAAGTGCAATGTTGGGATCAAGACCGGTAAGAAGCGGAACAAGTACCAACGCTCCAAAAGCCACAAACAACATCTGCATACCGATTACTATCTTTCCAAAAAGGGAGGGTTCACAGACAGTTTGTTTCTTTATCTGCTCATTACTGTTCATAACAGATACCTCTTTCTTCTTTATCAATAAAAAAACAAGAAATAATCAAGAGAGCAAATATGCAAGAATTTATTGCCCTGCATTGGAAAACCGAAAGAGACTTTAATCATTTGGGAACAAGACCATAAGAAGAGAAACAGATTAAAGTATCTACTCGCTCAGACCACAATATCCCGATGTCCTTTTAGGAATAAATATTATCACACTGAGGTAGTTAATCTTAGCTGCTCAAGATCTGAAACCGCCTCCCCTCTTTTTGCAGAAACGTGGGCATGCCCCGTCTTCGACTGAGAACCTGTGATTATCGTTGATCTTCTATTCACCTTCTGACTGTAGTATAAACATGTACCAAACCTTTCTTTCCTTTTACTTATATACCGTTAGCAACAACATGTTTTCTTTTCCTTAAAACGGATTATCTTTTAAACTATAGAAGGAGAAACTACATGCGAAAGATAAAAAAAATACTGCAAGCCAAACCTACTCTTGAGGGTGCCGGAGTCCATCTTCAAAGAGTTTTCGGCTATTATGATACACCCTCATTCGATCCCTTTCTGATGTTAGACGATTTCCGTAATGACGACCCTGCTAAATACCTTGCCGGTTTCCCCTGGCATCCTCACCGCGGTATCGAAACAATAACTTATATGTTGGAAGGTTCTGCCGAACATGGCGACAGTATCGGCAACAAGGGAGTAATCCGCCGCAATGAAGTTCAATGGATGACTGCCGGTTCCGGGATCATACACCAGGAAATGCCGAAACCTGATGAGAAGGGAAGAATGTACGGCTTTCAGCTTTGGGCAAATCTCCCCGCCTCTCACAAGATGATAGATCCCCGCTATCAGGAGATCAAAGCAGAGGAAATACCGGTTGTTAAGCTCCCCTCAGGAGAAGAGATTAAGATCATCTGCGGAAGTTATCAGGACGTAAAAGGTCCGGTTAAGGATATTGTAATTGATCCGCAGTTCTGGGATGTTAAGATTCCGGCAGAGCGGGAAACCGAACTCCCCACTCCGGAAGGGCACACCTGCTTTATCTATGCTTTTGCCGGAGAAGCAAGAATAGAAGGTCATAATGTTGTCAACCGGCAGATAATTCTTTTTGCGGACGGTGACAGGATAAAAATCAAATCAGGACCGGAAGGTTTCAGAATGCTCTTTCTCTGCGGTAAACCGCTGAATGAACCAATCTCCTGGCGGGGACCTATCGTAATGAACACCAGGAAAGAGATAGATCAGGCATTCCGTGACCTGCAGCAAGGTACCTTTATCAAAAAAACCGAAACCCTCCCCGAAAGCGAAGCGAATATCTTCTATACCGAGGAATAGAATCCCAAGATGACTTTTCTGAACTGCTTATCAGTCCGAATTATCATTCTCCTCTTCGATATCAGCACGCAATTCTTCAAACTTATCACGAACACGACCCCACAAGTCTTCCATTGTATCTCCAAAGTCTTCAGCTCTACTTTCAAACTCATCACGGGTATAACCATATTGATCAGAGATTTCCTCGAGAGCTTGGCTTGCATAATCATTTAGATCCTGAGACATCTCTTCGAGATCTTCACCTCTTTCTTCTGCATAAGCAGCTATTTTGTCCGTATATTCTTCCGCTATTTTATCATAATCTTCTCTGGTCATCTGGTCATTGTCTGATCTGGGCATCTGCTCATTGTTTTGATTGTTACAACCAAAAATTGCCAACACAAATATAAATAAAACAAACACAGTTAACTTCTTCGTAAACATATCTTCCTCCTTATTGGTTAGATAGTCTTAAACTATAATCAAACTAAGTGTCCCAATATAGCTAATTTCCGGTTCAATATTTATTTTTGGAACGTTCCTATATAAAAAATAAACTCTTTTCGAATCAAAGCAAGGGATATAATCGAATTCAATTTTCTCGAGCGTTTCTTAACACTGATACCAACGAATTCCAGGATTTAGAGCAAGTACTGGGTTAGAAACCGATCTCCCCTTCCCCTAAAGAAGGACACCTGTTATATCTATGCCTTTTCCGGAAAGGCAAAAACAGACGGACAAACAGTCACCTACCGGTAGGAAGCTTTTTTGAAGATGTCCAAAATATCAAAGTCAAGTCAAGGACTCAGAATGCTCTTTCTCTGCGGTATCCAATCGGCACTTATCCTCAGTTTTATACAATGCCCTTGACTCTGAATTTTGAAAGCCGGGTTACGTTATTTTTAATGTCTTTAGTATGATATAAAAAAATGATTGACAACATAAATAGGTATGTAATAGTGTCTTTGAATTAACACATCCTTCTGGCGATGTAAGTGTGAAAGAATTAAATCGGCTATTTCTATGGATGGATTAGGAGAGGCATTGAGCAATGATGACGTTAGATGTACCAACATATCATCATAACAAATCAACACTACGTGAATCGAGTTATACTAAGAATCGTTATTCTCCTCTCCTTCACAACTGCCAATTCAATCTATCAACTCGCAACAAATTCATTCATCTTGCGTCCCTTTGGTTATCTCTGAAGGGACGTAAAAGAAAAAACTGTTTGACCGAAAAAAAAAACAAGGAGAGGCATAATGAAACATATATCATTACTCTTGCTCATAGCATGTGTTTTTATGAGCCTGGACGGAGTTACAATCGAGTTTTCTATCCTGACGAATTACGATTCTGAGGGGAGAATATGGGTCGAAGGGTATCCCGCTAATGGATATCCGATAATTTTATCTGAAGGTCAAAATCAGGTTCTGTTCAACTATCCCGGTTCTTTGCCACCGGACTTGTATGTAGATGTATATCTTGTAGCAACACCCATTGAGTATCCCAACCATCCCGGTTATGATTGTCATTTTACCGGATTTGTCAATCTGTTCGAGAATTCTTATCCGCCGCCGAATTACCATTCATCTCCTTTCTTAGCATATTTCACTCTTCATCCCTCTTCCGAATTCGAAGTACCGGTGTATAGTAACATCGAGGATAGGGAAGTTATCGTGAGATTGGCTGATTCTGAGAATCCCTCAACAGATTACACCGTTTCCCAGACAATTAAAAAGGGTTGGAACAGGATATCCTTTGCTGGAACTACTGGGAGTTTCTCGGATCTCAGTTTCGCTTACGCTGAAATATCGGTTGAGTATGAATATTCTCAGGGCAGCCACTATTATGTTGAATCATACGATACCGTAAACTACGGATTTGCCTTCAACCATGAGACGGAAAAATACGAGTGTGAGCCGGTAAGGTTTGTTTTCGAGAACAAACCATTCGTTTACAAGTACGAATGGGTATCTTTCCCTAAACTATCCAGGTCAGGAAATGATCCGGTATATGCATGCAGTTTGTTCGAAAGCAATATCTATATCGGTTTCGATTATTTCCGGATGCAAATAGGTCAAGACTATGAACTTGTCTATGAACATTCTTATTGGAGCAATTTGGAACATCAAATTCAGAGTTCCGGCGGAGTAATAATCAACATGGAAGACCAGACCGAGCGGGTCTTCGTTCCTTCTGCCGGAGCTACCGTTTTATCTCCCGGCACGCAAATACCTCTGGAAGCCGGTGAGAATTACATCGGCTACTGGTTACCGGAAAGCCAGACACTCAGAGAAGCTTTCGGAGAACACTGGGACAAGGTAAAATGGGTAAAATACCGTAACTGGTTCTATTATGATACAAGCGGTATTCGGGATGGCTGGGTCCCGGAATACGGAACCGGAAATATTCCTCTTCATTATGGAGAGGGGTATATCGTAAATCTAAGAGAACCGATTTCCGATTTCAGCTGGGAAATACCCTCCGGCGGAGAACTCCCGCCCATAAAGGAGAGAAGTGAACCTGACCATTTCCAATATACTGAGAAATCTGATTATGATATGGTCATCCTAATCGATATTCCCCAAGATGTTCAGGAAATAGGTGTCTATCAAAATGATGTTTGCGTGGGAGCAGTGGTTGCCGAAGATGATACCGAGCTTCTTATGGTTTATGCCCAATCAAATGATCCGCTTGAATTCGAACTCATCACAGGAAGGAGCAGAGACAAAATAACTCGTTACGCTGTGTATAATAATAGCACCGCTGCGTTTGAACAGGGTGTTGTAAGGGGAGGTTCAAAGGGCGGTTCGATAGTAAGTTTGAGTAAAAACGATTATCCGGAAAATCCCTCTTCATCTCAGATAACTCTTTATCGTAATTATCCCAATCCTTTCAATCCCGATACTACTATTGCTTTTCATCTCAGTTCCGATGATATCGTTACTTTGACCATTTTTAATACAAAGGGTCAGAAGGTGAAGGATATCTTTGCTGGTTTTCTTTCAGGCGGCACTCATCGTCTGCTTTGGAACGGTACCGATGAGCAAGGAAGAGCAGTAAGTTCAGGTGTCTATTTCTACAGACTGGAAACTTCTTTAGAGACAAAAAGCAGTAAGATTATACTGCTTAAATAGAAATTACGAATGTCAAAGGTAAGGTATCCAACAAACTGTTAACAAAATGAATCTTGAAAAGCTAAGAGTTGGGAGAAATCACTCTCGACTCTTAGCTCTCTAAACCGATAAGCAAGGGGAAACAATCAAGCTTGCCTTTCCTTGCCAATATTTAATCTCAAGATTAATGAGTAAAAGAGAGGTGCTCATGAAAACAAGACATACTATGATCAATCTGATAAGTTCAGTTGCAGAATCTGCTTTGTTAATAATCATACTGCTGCTTCTATTCTCTGCTGCTGACCTTGAGGGAACAATTTGGCAGATCAAGTTAGACGGTACCGGGGATTTCATCTCTATACAGGAGGGAATAACGGCAGCAGCAGCGGGGGATACAATTCTTGTCTATCCTGGTACCTATTATGAAAACCTTGATTTTCTGGGCAAAGCTGTAACAGTTGCAAGCCTGTGCCTGACTACCGGTGATGATAACTACAAGTATTCGACTATTATCAACGGAAATCAGAACGGTAGTTGCGTTCAGTTCGTTTCCGGAGAAACCTATGATTCCCTGCTCTGCGGTTTTACCCTGACTAACGGTTCAGGAGTACCGCCCTTTACAAATTCCCCCTCTTTCGGAGGAGGAGGTATATTCTTAGGTGAATCACAGGCTACCATTCGTAATACCGTCATCACAAGGAATCTTGTTTCGGGAGGAGGTGGTGGAGTATATGCAATGAGTTCACAGATAAAGCTGGAAGGGGTAACAGTCAGAGATAACAGAGCAACCAGAAACGGGGGTGGGATATTTATCGGCAAGTTAGCTGCCGGGGGTCAGTCCGGTATCCATTTTGATGAAGATAACCTCTGCTCCGTTTATGCAAATCTCGGTATCATGGGTAACGATATTTCTATTGCTGAAGCTGCTATCGATTATGTCAATGTTGTTGTTGATACCTTCACTGTCCTGGAATTGGATGATTATCATATTCTTCGTTACAGTACAACCTCTCAATCTGTCGGTAACATTGACCTTACGGTAAATCATGCCGTTATTACGGAAAAGATCAATGCCGACCTTTATGTTGCAACTACCGGGTGTAACGACAACAGCGGACTAAATCCCGGTGAACCCTTAGCTACTATTAATCATGCCCTGAAAATTATCGAGTCCGACAGTCTGCTGATCAATACCATCCATATTGCCGACGGTACATATTCTTACAGCGAAAATGATAACTGGTTCCCACTAAACATGCGAAGTTATGTCTCTTTCCGGGGTGAATCTATGGAGGGAACGGTTCTTGATGCTGAAAACCGTTATTACTCGTGCCTCTTCTATGGTAATATGATAAACTATAACAACAGTATCAAAAACATGACTATGATTAACTGTGAATCGAACACCGGATGGGGCTTGCTGTATTTAGCAGATCAGCAGAGACTCGATGATACAATAGAGTTGAGAAATATCACTATTAGTAACTGCAAAACTACTAATGGCGGCATTGCATCACTTAATCTCAGTTCATACCTGTATAACATCAACTATCTGAATAATCAGGGCGGTACCGGAATCCTCTTTTTTAATCATTCTCCTAATCCTTCAACACATATTATCGAGAATTCGCGAATCAAAGGTAACAGCACCTGGAGTCAGTCCCATCAAAATGTTCCGATGGCAGTTGCAGGAAGACCTTTGTATGATCAACTTGTGAAAGCTCAGGTAATTAACACGGAGATATCAGATTGCTCAAATACGCAGTTCCACTTTCATGCAATTGCCGGCTTGGGGGTAGCAAACGCAGTGGAATTAGATATTATCAACTGTACTTTCGTTAACAACTCTGTTCAGGGAAACGGCGGCTTCCTTTATACCAGAAACGGAACAGATATTCTGATAAATATCTACAACACGATTATGTTTGGTAATCATCCCCGTGAAATCTATCTCATTTGCGATAGCATAGAGTTTCCGACAGTGGTTAATATCGGTAACTCCCTGATTATGGGTGGTTTGAATAATATACATATACAATATCCCTGGATTGAAGTCAACTGGCTGGATGGTAATCTTGACCTTGATCCGTTGTTTCTCGATGAAGGAGTTTTTCCCTACATGCTCTCGGAAAACTCTCCCTGTATAAATGCCGGAACACTGGATCTGCCCGACCATATAAATCTACCGGATACAGACCTTGCCGGTAATCCCCGGATACAAGGGAGTTCTATTGATATCGGAGCTTATGAATGGCAGGGAACAGGCACAACGAACGATGTTATTCATGCCTCCGAAAGCATGGTTTTGAACTGCTATCCAAACCCTTTCAATCCTGAGATAAGGATCAATCTCTCTCTTTCCGGTTCAGGGTTTACTACCGTTAATATCTACAATATCAAAGGACAGAAGGTAAAAACCATAATGAAGGGCTCTGCGGAAAGAGGAGAATACTCCTTTACCTGGAACGGAACTGACGATAAAGGGAATAGAGTCACCAGCGGACAATATCTGGTTCATGCCTCTCAGGATAATGAATTTCTCTCACAGAAAATTACATTACTGAAGTGAATTGAAGCGAATTGACATGATGATGAGAGCGAAACATCTGAATAATTGCTCTTTTACGACTTCATCGGAAAAGTAAACATCAAACAGAAATTTTTACAGAAAGGTAACATCAATAGAAGCTCAAGTACTCCATTGTAGAGTCTTTTTTAGATTGTTAAACTTATTCCATTTCTTGGTTAAGAATTGATATCTTCCGGCAACTATTCCAGGAGCAATTTCTAATTCTTCGGCTATAGATAATAACTCCGCTTCCTTTTGGGCTTCAATGATTCTCTTATTGTACTCTTCCGGTATTAGAAAATCAGCAGCAAATTGATCGGCTTCGATTTCTTTAGGATCTTGATCATTCTCATTATTGATCAACAAGGTATTTTTCTTCCAATGCTTTAGCACATGACAAGCTTCATGAAAAAAAGAAAACCAAAGCAAGTCGTCTTTCTTGCCTCTAAGGCTTAATAAGATCATAGCCTTGTCTGACGAGATCCATTCCGTTGCTCCATTCCAGGGCACTTTAGGTATCTCTTGGACAAAAACTAAAGCAACTCCGCACTCCGCTAACAAATTTTGTATTTCAAGGGCGAAATTCTTCGGTAGATCTTTGGTCATCTTCCTTACTGTTAGGAGGGTTGCATTGAAAGCAGTTTTACTAAAGGGTTTTGTTTTAATGCTTTTTGCTTTTAACTCACCTTCTCTTATCCAAGCTGAAGCTGCTTCCGGATTTGTATAAAAGCAGGTTGAACGGCGAGCTGAAATTTTGGGTTCTAACCAAACATTAGTCCAAGCCTCTACTGAAGATACGCCATAGAAAGCAAACACTTCTCTTAACTGATCATAAGGTTCCTTACATGGCTTGATCATACCTCTCTTTACAAGTTCTTGAACCGGTATCTTCTTCAGCCATTCAAGGTCCTTCCTTAAACTCTCTTTCTCTTTTAAAAGTAAAAGCTGCTCCCGATATCTTGATTCCATGTTGTTCCAGAATTGAGCTGTTATTCCGGTTACAGGTTCCAATTTATAGGCAGTTTCTCTTGTTAGTGGCTGATCTCCTTTCATTATTCTGATCAAGCTTTGTTCGGTTAAGTCGGTTCTGGCAGCAAGCTCCTTCAAAGTGAGGTTTTTAAACTCCATCGTCTCTTTTAATGTTTCTCCGGGAGATACAGCAAAATCCGGCTGGTATTCATATCTTGTCTTTCTGCTCATTTTTTGGACCTCAATGATAATCTCTTATCTCTAAAAGTAATATACACTCAACTATTGTTTTATCTAAACCTCCGTCTGGTAATAATGGCAATGGATCGTGATCCGGTTTAAATATCAATCTGAAAGGTTGATCAAGATCAACCGCAAACAATCCGACCCTATTCCCTTTTAAGGCATGACATCTTGCTGCCGGTACGATTTCACTCATATTCGGTGCGGCTTGCAGCTCTTCCAGCCTCTGACGGAGTTTCTTGGCTTGTTTTTCTCCTAACTCCTTATTCATAACCCTAATACTATTACAAATCTTACTCAGTTTCCTGCTGCCGAAATTTATCCGCATATCTCACCGGTCAAGAGATATTTATTAACACAGCGTGTTAATGTTTTTCTGCATAAGCTTTAACATAACTCTCATGCCCTATTTTGCTAAATTATTCGTTAGTATAATTATGCCCGCTAACCTTAGAATGCTATTTTGTTACTACGACTACTATTTCTCAACTTGATGACCGGATGTCAGATTCGGTTAATACAATATAGAATTTTTTCTACAGTATCAAAATCAATGTCATGATTTCCCATTCAACGATTCCGTAATCTCTCTGAAGCTTTCTAAGCTTGCTTCGAGAGTTTCAATGATTTCGCCGGCGAGAATATCGGGGTCTGTAAGAATATCTTTTTATACTGAACGAAGACCATAGTGAATCTTAAACTCTAGTCCACAATGATGTTTTTCAACCAAATGTACTCTGTTTAATTAATTCTATAAGAATTGGTACCCCTATGAGTTTTGCTACCTCAAATACCCATCTGCCGGTTTTCTTCAGTTTTTCGATTGCATTGCTGACATTCCCGTTTTGTGCTTCTTCTTTCGCTTCATTCAGCAGTGGGATATCACCTTGATTAAACGAATCAAGCTTGTTTTTGTTCTCTTTGATGTAATTAACGAGGGCTTCAAGCTCTTTGGCAAAATCTCCGGAGTTAATAGAACCTATTTCAATTTTCTCAGCCTGATTCATGATAATCGTGTTATCTCCTGCACCGGGTCCCTGTATTCCCGTTTGCTTTGAATTATACCTATTTCCCATAGTAGCCTCCATTTATGAGTTTCCGTGAAAATTATAAGTATGATGATGAATTTCCCCTCGGCTATATTCTTGCTGTCCTATCCATATTAATACTCCTCTAAACAATGAAAATCTCCTGTGATCTGGTATAAAAGTATTCTCTATGATTTACCAACCTATGAAAACTGATCATGGCTTCATAGCGAAAACTAACTTATCTACTCGTTGATAGTTAAGTCAGAATCAAGAATCAAAAATATCAGAATGTCATTCCTGTTGGCTTCGTCTTTTTGGCAGCTATCTGAGGCATAGCAGAGAGGAAACCCTAAGTCGGCACGAACTAACCGTAGTATTCTTCTCTGATAGAGTAATGATACACTTCAGATAAACCGGTCTCTGTTAAGTGAGGTATTTAGCTGATTTACCGTGAGATAAAATGCCGGTAATGGTTCTAAAGAAGAGGAATATTTCCGATCAGCACCGGCTTGGCTTGATAGGTGGTTTCCCGGAATGATCCTCGCTGCGGCTAAACTCTCCGGAAAAAAATAACAACTCTGTTTAGCCCTTCCGGTCAGAGTCAGTTTAAATTATAAAAAATCTGTTTTGTGAGCTCTCCTGAACTATGAATGAGTATTCAAAATTCTGATAGAGTGCTGCCGTTTTCTATGTTTTTATTCAACTCGTTGATAAATCTGACTATCGGGGCACCGTCAACAACATCGTGATCGAAGAGAATCGTCATATTCAAGATTTCCCGGATCACTATCTCATTTTTTGAGACAACAGGTTTCTTGATTACCGAGCCTATTCCAAAAGAGACAGGATGTATCGATTTCTGGATGAACCAACCGTTTATTATGCCTATCATCCCGAGAGAGGTAACTACGACATTTCCCATCTTCCGGTAAGCAATTTTGGGATGGCTGAGAATAGTTTTCCAGATCATTCTTCTCAGGAACCCGGGAAGTAGATAATATATCCTTTCCAACGATCTTGTCTTTTTGCCCAAAACGATATCGCTATCCGAAAGAATCTGATCCTTAGCCCTTTCTATCTCTGCGGTTATTTCGACAGCACTCTTCCGGTTAGCTTTTTCAATCACGAGCGGTATTGGAACTCTCTTCTCTCCAATCTCTTTTTCTATCAAAAGCGAGACATTGATCTCATCAAAAATGATGGTTTTTCTCTTTCCCGCGAGAGAAGATGCTACTCCGGGATGATTTTCCAAAGATCTGCCGATAGTCTGGATCAGCCAGGCAGTAAAAGAGACCTGAATTTCGGCTCTTCTCAGTTCACGGAGCTTCTTCCTTCCATTCGTTACATCAAACTCGAGCAAGGCACTGACATGATGCTTCCCGGAACTCACCTCCAGAATATCGAGAGTTGCTAAACGGGATTCCGGAAAAGATCGAAAATGGTAGTTTTTATTCATCTGATTTGATATTCCCGTTGATTATTTCTCCGGAATCCCGAGCAATAGGAAGTTATTGCCTGTGTCTTCCTCCGGAACCGCATCCCTGCCAGAGAGGAGTACCGTCGTCTTCCCGGAAGCGGTACTCTTTTTCATCGAGGACGATCGTGCAGACACTGATATCAATCGTTTCCGAACCTTCCTGTGTGTAGATAAAGCCTGTTGCCTGTGCTGTTTTGCCCTCTTCGAGTTTGATACCTGTTTTAGCTCTGTGTTCATGATCTCCGAGATGTATCTCATAGATGTTTTCTTCTGTGTGCAGGAACCATTCACCTTTATCGGGTTTAAGGGTTCCTGTCACTGTTCCAAGTTCTCCGAGCCGGACAAAATCCCTGCCCCGCAGCTGTGTTGTGGTCTCTTGTTCGTGGTCACAATCATCGCCTGAGCAGTCATTACTACAATCACCGCAGCCATCTGAAGCAGAGATATGCAGAGCAAACGCTGTCATTAATATCAGGATAAGTATTGCTGTTAACCGGTTTTTATTATTCATTATTATTCCTCCGTTAATTGGTTGCGATAAAGAAATATTCAGCCTCGATTATTGTCAATATTTTGGGAGAGAGTGAAGAGTTAAGACCGTGAAAATGTGAGAAGTGAAAGTGGGAAGAGAGAAAAGAAAAAAAGATAAAAACCTGCGGAAGGTTAGCTGGGAGTGGGCGGTTCGTGAACCGCCCCTACGGGGTATGTCGGCGATAGTTTGAATAATGCCGATTGTCAGTTACAGATGGGGTACGTCCACGACTTGGTGCAGATAACCGGAAAGGGCAAAACTCCACAAAGTCAAAACCCACTAACACGAAACGTAATCTAAATAAAATGGAACTGAAAGTAATCATAACCCTCTCCCGCATACTCGATGTCAGTAGCTTAACTATCTCTTCCGCTCAGGCGGGGCATGCCCCGCCTCTACATTAGCTAGAAAAGTGAAACCATGAAACCGTGAAAAGTCACAAGAAAAAAAGATAAAAACCTGCGGAAGGAAAGCAGGGAGTGGGCGGTTCGTGAACCGCCCCTACGGGGTATAGTCTGACATTACTGGTTACAAAAGGGGTATAGCCTGACATTAATGGTTACAAAAGGGGTATAATCTGAAAGTTACCGGTTGTCGGTTACAAACGAGGTATGTCTTCGATATTTTACTTGACTAAGGGCTCCATTTTTATGCTCCCTCAGGTTGATATTGATATTATACTGGTAAAACCGTTAGCTAAGAGATAAGAATGAAGGACATCTATCAGATCAGAAGAGCAGAGGAAAAAGACATCGAAGAGATAGCTGCAGCACATATTCAGAGCTGGTATGAGACCTATCCTGGAATCATGCCTGAAGAGAAGATCGCCGGTCTCAGTATGGAGGGTTGCAAACGAAACTGGATAAACACATTTTCTTCAGGGTATGATATCTTTGTGGCTGTTGCAGATAACCGGGTAGCCGGTTTCGTTTCCGGAGGAAAAAACAGGATGCAGGAGGATTGCGAAACAGGCTTAGGCAACGAATGCGAATGTGAACTGGCTGCTATCTACCTCTTGCTGAAATATCAGAAAACCGGTATTGGAAGGGCTCTATTCAATACCTTTGTCGCTGAGATGCAAAAGCAGGATTACGAAAGCATGGCTGTCTGGGTGGCGGAGAAGAACCCTGCTACCGGTTTTTACCTAGCAATGGGCGGCAAACGGATTGACCGGAAGATACTAATGCTCTGTAATATTCCGGTTCCGGTGATTGCCTACCGGTTTGAGATTTAGAGTTAGCACCTATCGCTAATCAACCTGGGAAGCTAAGTCTATCTTCAGCGTTGGATCACATATATCCAGTTGCTAAGAAGCAGAAGCAGGAAAGAGATAAAGAGAATATTCTGCTCTTTTTTTGTACAAATGAGAGCCACTGTCCTTCTCAAGACAAGCTGGAAGAAAATGTAGAGAAAAAAGATCAGAGTCAAAACAAACATCAGGGGATTATAGGCAATGGCGGTTAGAATTTCTCCCCGGGAAGCAGCAAAGAACGCCCTGGTCACTCCGCAGGAGGGACAGTTAAAGCCGAAAACCCTGCGAAAGAGACACAATTCCAGATGAAGAGAACTGAAGGCATGCAGAAAGTAAAGAAGCAGCAGTCCGAAGAGGAATAGCAGCACCGGCAGTCTTTCCTGTTTGAAGCTACCGGTAGCTTTTTTGAATTTCAGATGCAATAGTTTCTCTTATTAACGTATCTTAAAGAGAGATTTCTTCTCTCATAAAACGGGAATTCAGTTTTATTTTTTTATCCGAAAAAGGCGGCAAATCCGAAAAAGATCGTATAGATAAAGGTACCTGCTATCCAGATGCAAACGCCGACAATACCGAGAATTTTTCCGATATTGGTTATCTCCATTCCATTGGCATCCATAACTCCGTTGCGCATCTTATTGATATCTGTCTGACCAAAGACCCAGGCTAAAACCGCAAAAATACCGCAGCAAAGAATTCCGAGAATACCGAAGATCAGAACCATTGTTCCCCGGTGAGGTTCCAGATACTGTCCACCACTTCCTTGTTGCTGATAATACTGTTTTTCGTTCATCTTGTTCTCCTTGTTCCTTTTGAATATGCTTATTCAGTCTGCCGATAAAACCGTTTTTCAAGAAAAAAAGGGTTCATTATAAAAGACGGTTTAAGAAACAGAATCTAAAATTAAGAAAATGAATCCATCTTCTCTCGTCAAGAAATTAAACATACATTGAAAGGAATAAGGGTACTCCGATTGAGAATTGAAGTTACCCGGCTTTCCATCGAAGAACCATTCTTAATGATTATACTTGCCCTTTGTTGCCAATATTTTTGTTGCTTTCCGACTGGAAATGGTTTACTTTTTATGATAAATAAGCGACTAAGGAGATTATCATGGATTTTTTCGATATAGCAATGCAGATAGAGAAAGAGGGTGAGGATTATTACACTAAACTGGCTGAAGAATGTTCCGGCAATGAAGGGATGAATCATATTTTCAAGATGTTAGCCCGTGATGAGAAAAAGCATTACGCCATTTTCAAAAAAATGAAAGAGAACAATCCGCCCGATTTTCAAAAGACCGATATCTTCGAGAGTGCCAAGGAGATCTTCACTGAATTCCGTAAGCAATTCGATAAGCTCAGTTGTGATATGTCACAACTGGAAACCTATAAAAAAGCTCTTGAACTGGAAAAGAAGAGTTATGATTTCTATCTGGAGAAACTCGATGAGTTTACCGATCCCATCCACATGGGGATTATCCGAAAGATAGCCAACGAAGAGAAGAAACACATGCTGCTGCTGGAAAACATCATCGAGATGGTGGAAAGACCCGAAACCTGGATCGAAGATGCGGAATTTGTTCATCTGGAAGATTATTGATCACTTCTAACTAAGATATCAATAACACGGATTGAGAAACCCGTTAATCACGATCTGCTCTGTCATCCCGGGCAGGACATATTCCAGAGCTGCTCCGGATGACAGAGTCCGTTTCAACAAGCATCTTACCGAACCGGTCTATCCTGTAACTATTTTATACCTTTGCAAGGGTAATCTAAACTACTAAAAAAAAATCTGATTCATTGTTCTTCTGGCCAAGATAACTGCAAGTTACAGTCACTAAGAAACATAGATACGATCTTCTTTTCTTTCCCGGCAAAAGAGCCAAAAAAAAATTTCGTTTTTCTTTAACTCTTGACTCTAAATCACATAATAATCTTCTCTTGAAAACGTTTGTTTTTTAATAAGCTTCGTAACCTTATATTTGCTTTAAAGATAAGCTCTTTTCCTGATATTGATCCTCTTACCTCCCTTAATATTGATTGCTTGACAGAACAATAAGAAACTTAAGTTTTGCTTTAGAAATTGAGTTCGCCAAAGAAAGAAAACAACTGATTTCACAGAGTAAGGTTAGGGTGTTTTTTTTCTCAAATTACTCTGAGAAAAGCATCAAGAGACTTTTTCGGGAAGTATTTACGTTTTTTATGAGCTGTGGATAACTTGTGGATATCTCCACAGAAGTAAGTTAGATAGATTATTATATAAAGGTGTTGCGAAAACTATGGATGAAGCCCAGTTAAAATGGAATCAAATACTTGATACCCTGGAAGAGACAATAAATATTCAGAGTTTTAAGACCTGGTTTCATGAGACGAAAATTGTGGATAGACCTAAGGAGGACACCTTTCTGGTAGTCGTTCCGACAAAATTTGCCGCAGATTATCTCAATAAGAATTATTCGGATTTCATTACCGAGATATCTATGGGACTTTTCAACAGGAAGTATAGTTTCCGCTTCACTAGTACTTCTATTCAGCCCAAAGAGACTCCCGTTGCCGATTTTAACTATAAACAGACTTACTCGGTCGGTAAGAACTCTCTCCTCAATGCTAAATATAACTTCGAACAGTTTGTTGTGGGAAAGAGCAACAACTTTGCTCATTCGGCAGCCTTAGCGGTAGCAGAGTCACCGGGGAATATCTACAATCCCTTATTCATCTACGGTGAGTCTGGAATGGGAAAGACTCATCTAATGCAGGCTATCGGCAATTTTATCTGTGAAGAGAGACGAAACAACAAGAAGATTCATTATATTACTGCTGAAGAATTCACCAACAGAATGATAGATGCTATCCGCAATCATACAATGCCTGATTTCAGAGCTAAATACCGTCATATTGATATTCTGCTGATAGATGATATTCATTTTCTGGCTAAAAAAGAGGGTATCCAGGAGGAATTTTTCCATACTTTCAACTCCCTTTATGAGAACAAGCGACAGATAGTCATGACCAGTGACCGCCCGCCGAAAGATATCCGCGATCTGGAAAAGAGATTGGTTACCCGGTTTGAATGCGGCTTGTTAGCAGACCTGAAAACCCCCGACTTCGAGACCAGACTTGCCATTCTCAAGAAGAAAGCAGAAATGGAAAACATCATTCTCTCTGAAGATATCTTTGAGTTCGTTGCCGAGAATATCATCAATAATGTCAGGGCTCTGGAGGGTTCTCTGATCCGGATTCTCGCCTACTGTTCCTACAACAACCTCAATCCGGAAGATATCGATAAGGTACTTTGCAAGGAGATACTCAATGATATGATCTCAGATAAGGTTGTGGATATCAATATCAACAGTATTATGAATAGAGTATGCGCTCATTTTAATCTTACTCCCGGTCAGCTTCTGGGAAATACAAGAAAGAAGAACATTGTTTTCCCCAGACAGGTAGCGATGTATCTCTCTAATCTTCTTATTCCGCAGCTTTCCTTAAAAAATATAGCACAGTATTATCAGAGGAAGGACCATACAACCGTCTTACATGCCAAGAAACACATAGAAAATCTCTTTCGAAGCGATGTGGATTTCCGAATCCAGATCGAAAAGATCATCAAAGATATTAAATCTGTAGAATAGAAAATAGCATTGCTCTAACCCATTTTTTCAACCGGAAACGGAATCATGCCGGAAGCTTAGCTAACTCCTTGTTTAACAGCAATTTCACAAATCACCAAAGAACTTATCCACATATCCACAGACCTTGGTGTTGATAACTGTTGATATGAGCTTCTTATGATTAACAGGGAATAAGACGCGTGGATAAGGGAGCGAAAGTGAAAAAAATATACACAAGTTATACACACCCCTCCGAGGGTGTTAATAAAAGGCTAAGTTATGACTTAGAAACATTAAGCTTGACTTATCCCCCTATCCACTAAACCTAATACTAAGACTAAAAATATATATATCATAAGGAACTATTAAAGATATGAGAATGGTCAGCATAATTACCCTTGTTGTTTTACTGTTCCTCTTCGTTGCGGGATGTTCAGACAAGAAAAACGTTATCGGAGATGATAGTAATCTACACCCTTATTACACAGAGATCAAAGCGGACTCTCTTTTCCAGTACTTTTATTCCTATGAAAATGAAACAGGAAGTTTTATTAGAAACGATAAGAGTTTGACCGGTCATTTCAGGACAAATGAATCTATTACTCTCTTGAGGTTTACCAATCTGCCTGACTCCGGTTTTGTCTTTACTGAAGAAACTGCTCCAAGTTTAATACTTCCGGTAAAGAAGCATTTCAATAGTGAAGGAATGGTTCTCAGGATAGGGATAATAAAGCAGTTCTGGCACCATTTTTTTGCAACCTGGGAGAATGCCGAGGAAGATGTTGAATGGGAAAAGAGCTGGGATGATTATAGTGCCATGACTTTGCTGGAAGGGATCGAGGAGTATATCGTGAGTGAAGAAGACAGCACTGTTGTTTTCACCCTTCCCAAAGAAGTCCTGGAAGGGATCATCGAAGGGTGGACTATGGAAGACCCTGAGGGTTACGGTTTTGCCGTTTATGCGGAAGATGGAGGAGTTGCTGATTCTTATCTCGAGTTCTATTCCCGGGAAACAAGTGACGGTCCTCTCTTGAGTTTCGATTATTATGCAACGGAAGGAGATACGGCTGCAGTAAGTTATGAAAGGATGCCGGTTCACCAAACATTCATCAATTCCAAACAGCCGGTAGAAGGATATTATACAGGGGAAGAATTACAGATCGCTAATATAGTACCGACCAGAACAGCGATAAAACTAAACCTTTTCGATGAATTTTTTGTCTCACTGTCGCCAGAGGAAGATCTGAAGAAGATTACGATCAATAAAGCAGAACTGGTCTTATATAAAGAGCAGGAGGAAGGGACGTCGCATTTTGGGGAAAGCAGGTTTGAGATCTTTCCTTATATAATAGTAAATAATGAGTATCCTCTCGAAGAAGCTGATAATCTTCCAATTCCGGTAGAGGATCTACAATCGATCTCTCCTACTTTTACTTCCGTGATTACCGAAACGCAGGATTCTCTGGCAGTGAATATTACCTCGATTGTGCAGTCTCATATTTCGGAACTGAAACCGAATCTGGGATTTATAATCACCTCGTCCCTGGAGAACAAAGATAACAGCTTTATTGGTTTCTATCCACCCGGTCATCTTGAAGAAGAGAAAAGACCTTATCTCAGGATTCTCTATACCCTCCCCTTCATACCGGAATAGATAAAAGCTTTTCACTTCGGTAAAACAAAGGAAAAATAATCGCTGAAAAAGGAATAAATTGAGCTAAGAGTGATATGAAAGTAACAAAGGAAAAACAGGTTTTGATCTTTTTGCTTGCATTGTTGGTGGTTCTCTTTCTCTTTTCCTGCAGCAAGGAAAAGGAAGATAAAGAGACGGGAGTTGTAATCGCTACAGTAAATAATGAACAACTGACAGCTGCCAGTATTGTTGAGTTTACCGGATCAGAAACATTAGCTGTAATGACTGAGGAAGAACAAAGAGAGAGAGTGGATGATCTGATCAAGCTGACTGTTCTTGCCCAGGAAGCAGATAAAAGAGGTTTAAACGGGCAGACAGAGATAAAAGAGAGGATTAAGATAGCGGAAAAGAAGATCAAGGCGAATGCTCTGTTAGCTAAAATGTTTGAGGAATTGGAAGTTACCGAATCAGAGGTCTTTAATTATTACCAGATACATAAGAGCCGCTATGCAGGTGAAAGAGAGGAATACCGTGTCCAGAGGATACTTCTTGAAAACGAGGAGATGGCAGATTCTGTTTCGACAATGATCGTTGACGGGGAGCTTAATTTTGCCGAAGCGGCAAGAGCTTATTCCCGGGAACAGGCAAGGGAAAGAGACGGTTATCTTGGCTATTTGACTCCGGACGAGATGGAGCAATTTATCTGGAATAGTATCAGGAATCTCAGTCAATGGCGGTTTGTCAGAGTACCTGTTAGTAACGGAATTTATCTGGTTCGTTATACAGACGTAAGAAACAGAGAAACCGAAAGACCGTTTACTGAGGTTTCCGACCAGGTACGGGAGGAGCTGCTCGAAGAGAGACGAAGAGATTTGGTGAACGAACTGCTTGATGAGCTTTTGAGTAGTTCGGAAATAGTAATTTCAGGATAAAGCTACTCCTAAGCAACGATCTGAAAACTAATTAAAAAAAACATTATGGCGAATATAGATTCGAAAGTGATCGGTTAATGATCCGAAACCGGTTATCTGAACAAAGTGAGGCAAAATAATGAAAACAATACTCATCATAGTTACTGTAATAATGAGCTTATCTTTTCTTTCAGCAGAAATGATAGATTATATAGTAGCGAAAGTAGGAAGAGAAGCTATCCTAAAAAGTGATTTGGAGAGACAGATAAATCAAATGAGGCAGTTGGGAGCTATGACACCCGAGATAACGGAGGCTGATGTTCTCAATGATATGATAGAATCGCGGTTGATCCTGCAGACTGCCCGAGAGAGAAATTACCGTTTAGATGAATTCCGAATCAGGCAGATGATTGACAGTCAGATCCAGAGCCAGATAGAGAGAATAGGTTCGGAAGAAGCTTTACGCGAGGAATTACGGAAAGCTGGGATGACCATGTCTGACCTGAGAGAGTTTTATGAACAAATGATCAGGGAACAGCGGTTAAAAGAGATGTTCATCCAGAATGAAATAACCAATAGAATTCATATAACCGAGATAGAGATCGATGAGTTTTATCGTGAAAAAAGCTCAGAGATCCCCTGGAGACCGGAAAAGGTAGAACTCGGCATGATCAAACAAGAGATAGCAGCCAGCGAAAGGACTAAGAAAGAGGTATTGGCAGACATTAACAGGGTATATGATAAGATTATCGAGGGGAAAGATTTTGCTGCTCTGGCAAAAGAAGAGAGTGATTGTCCAAGTGCAACTAATGGCGGGGATTTAGGGTTCTTTGGTCCCGGAACAATGATAAAAGAATTCGAGGAAACAGCCTTTGCCCTGAAAGTGGGAGAGATAAGCAAAGTTGTCCAGACTCATTTTGGATATCACATCATAAAAATGGAAGAGAAAGATGAAGAAGATATCAGGGTGAGGCATATCCTTAAAATGATAGAACCTACGGAAGAAGATATTACGGAAACCATAACCATAATGGATGAAGTGCAGCGGAAATTAGCAGAAGGAGAAGATTTCCAGCAGCTCGCGAAAGAGTATTCAGACGATGATTCTGCTCCGGAAGGGGGGATTATCGGAGAGTTCTCAGGATCCGAATATCCTGAAATGTTCAGTGAGCAGTTAAAAAATATTGAGGTCGGTGAGTTTACGGAGGTGATCAGACAAGGTGAAAATCTTTATATCTTCGGCAAATTGAGAATTATTCCGGAACGTCCCTTTGAACTGGCAGAGATCAGAGATGAACTAAGAGAATACTTACAGCAGGAAAAACAGGTTGATCAATATGAGAGCTGGATTGAAAACCTACGGTCAGAATCTTATGTAGAGATCTTCAGCAATCGTTAAGGTATTAGGATAAAAGATAACTTGTACAGACAATTCTCAAAACTGATTTCCACCCTTCTCTACAGCGGATATTTTCCTGTAGCACCGGGAACTATCGGGACGCTGATAGCCTTTATTGTCTATCTTTTGCTTCCGCGTATGTTTGTCGAACTTCCATGTTTCTGGGTTTTTCCTTTACTGCTGCTCATTCCGGTAGTTACCTTGACCGGTGAAGCAGAAAAGATAATGGAGAAAGATGATAAACGGATAGTGCTTGATGAGTTTTTAGGTTACTTTTTTGCTGTTATTTTTCTTCCTAAAAGCTTGCTAATCGGGGCTGCAGCTTTTCTGCTTTTCCGCCTGTTCGATATCCTAAAACCGCCACCGATCGATAACATCCAGAATTGGAAAAGCGGCTGGGGTATAGTGTGTGATGATGTTATGGCAGGAATTTATGCCAATCTTATTATTCAAATCGCCTATTTTCTTATCCGGTTGGCTCAGTAATGGTTTTCCTGAGTATGAAAGATGGAAGCTGACTCTGCCAATCTCATCCATTCATTGTCGTTATTACTTGACCTGAAAAGCTCTCTTATAATTGAGTATAAAAAACCTTGCAGCTAATTACCTGCTGGAACGATGAATAGCAGTAAGCAAGAGAGATATTAATCATATGGAAAAAGGAGAAAAATATGTTTTATGTACTACTACAAGCTGGAGCGCCAGAAGCGCAGCCGAATCCTTTCGTAAGTTTTCTTCCCTTCATTTTTCTGATCCTGATTCTCTATTTTCTGATTATCAGACCGCAGCAGAAGAGACAGAAAGAACACCAAAAACTGATCGATGAGTTAAAGATTAATGATATGGTCATTACCTCCGGTGGGATTATCGGAAAGATAACCAATATCAAGACCGAAAAGCAAACCGTAATTCTAAAAGTAGATGATTCTAACAACACTAAGATTGAAATTAGAAAAGCTGCCATTGCCGGAATATGGCAGGAGACACAACCGGTTAAAAATGAACCGATTAAATAGAGAAAGCGGTAATGTTTTGCCGGTAAGAATCTACGGCGATCAACTACTGAGAAAGAAGTCTGAACCGGTCGAAGAGATAGACGGCAGAATAAAGGGGATAATTTCTGATCTGATTGCAACGATGTATGAGAAAGACGGTATCGGTTTGGCAGCACCTCAGATAGGTCATAATCTCCGGATATTTGTTGTAGATCCTGACTGGTTCCGAAGTGGTGAGAAGAACCCGAGGGTTTTTATAAATCCTCGTTTCCTTTCCCTTTCAGGAGTTGAAGAAGAAGAAGAAGGGTGCTTGAGCCTTCCGGGGATAACAGCAGAAGTTAAGAGAGCTGAAAAAGTCGTGATCGAGGCGATGGATCAGGAAGGAAAGATGCAGAGATACGAAGCGGAAGGACTTTATGCCAGAGCTCTTCAGCACGAAAACGACCATCTGGACGGAATACTATTCATAGACCGGATTTCGAAACTCAAATTGATAACTCTGAAATGGAAATTGAGAGCTTTGGAACAGAAAAAAGATAACAAGGGAGTCAATCTTGACACCTATTTCTCTGATAAACAAAGTGATATTCCTCGGAACTCCTGATTTTGCAGTTCCAACTCTGTTAAAATTATCCGAAACCAAATATAAGCCAGTATTAGTTATCACTCAACCTGACAAGCCGCAAGGAAGGAAACTGCGGCTAACCCCCTCCCCGGTAAAAAAAGCAGCCAGATCGCTCGGAATAGAGGTGCTCGAACCGGAGAATATCAAAAAAGACGAAGTCTTTGAGCTGTTAAGAACGATAGATCCTGATGTCATCATCACCGCTGCCTATGGCGGGTTTCTTAACAGAAGAATTCTGAACTTACCTACCTGCGGCTGTCTTAATCTCCACCCTTCCCTCCTCCCTTTATACAGAGGAGCAACTCCGATCAATCATGCCCTGTTTAACGGAGATGAAAAGACAGGAGTTACTATTGCCGGCATGGTTCTGAAGATGGATAGCGGTCCTGTCTATAAACAGCAGGTTGTTCCGGTCAGTACTGACGATAACTATAGTATCCTTTCCCCAAAACTTGCCCGTTTAGGAGCAGAAATGGTGATAGAGGTCTTAACCCTGCTGGAAAATGATAATATCGAGGCAATTCCTCAGAAAGAGGAAGATGCAACCTACTGCTATAAGCTAAAGAAAGAAGACCTGTTCCTGAATTGGGCAGAGCCTGCTCAAAAAATCCATAACAGAGTTAGGGGTTTAGCAGATAATCCCGGGGCGGTTTCCTTTTTCAGAGGGAATAAGATAAAGATATTAGAGACCAAACTTCTCGAGGAAAGAGCGGATTTACCACCAGGGACAGTTTCAGAATTAAAGAAAAATGAGGGTATTGTCATCAACTGCTGGGATGATAAAATTCTATTGACGAAAGTTCAACCTGCCGGCAAGAGAGTCATGACAGCCTTCGAATACAGTATTGGGGCGAGAATAGAGAAAGAGGAGAATTTTATCAGTGGGGATAGTAATAGACCATAAAAGAAAGAATCTCTTTCTAATCTTAACCACGATCAGCCTGCTCTTGATGATGGTTCTAACTACCCTTTTATGGTGGTTTATTTCTCCGCGGTTCCACGAAATAAATAAGCTGCTTGCCAACTCTCTTCTCAGTCTTCTCAGACTCTTTTATCTGATTGTTGTTTTTGGGATTGTTCTTGTTTTACTGACCTCTTATTTTGAAAAGAATTTTCTGATTTTCAGGGCTGCAATCCGGATCGCGATCAGGTTTCTCTTTCCGGTTACAATTCTGCTCGGAAAGGTGATCGGAATATCTAAAGACCGGATCAGAGAATCTTTTGTTCATGTTAATAACACTTTTGTCAAGGTACTCGAAACTAACTACCAGCCTAAGGATATTCTCATTCTGCTGCCGCACTGTCTCCAGAACACGGAGTGTAATATCAGAGTGACGGTCAATATCAACAATTGTCAGGAATGCGGAAAATGTAAAATTGCCGATCTGAAACGAATAGCCGAAAAAACAGGCGTTAATATCGCTATTGCTACCAGTGGTTCCCTGGCAAGAAGGATAATTATCAAACATAAACCGAAGTTCATTATCGCCGTTGCCTGTGAAAGAGATCTGGTAGATGGTCTTCTCGATGTTTTTCCCATTCCGGTGTATGGTGTGCTTAACGACAGACCATACGGTCCCTGTGTTAATACCTCTGTAGCTGTAGATGTTATTGAAGCTGCCCTGAAAAAGATTCTACACCCTTCAGTGCAGCATTCTGATCAATATCCGGCATAAAATATATTTAAATCCGGCGTTGTGGAGTTTTGCCCTTTCCCTGCTTTCCTTCCGCAGGTTTTGCTTTATTTTCA
>CAYXFD010000011.1:26353-91763 GCA_964464175.1 uncultured Candidatus Cloacimonadota bacterium
TTCCTGCTATCGAATATGCGGGAGGGGGTTCTGATTGCATTCCGTCTCTAATGAAAGGAAAAAGATAGTCGGCAATTTGTGATGTTGCGCAGCAACAATGTTACACGCGTAACGTAATTCTACAATTATATAGCAAAAAGCTCAGGGCAGCCTTAAGGCTGCCCTGAGCAAGAATTGAAACAGCAAATACTTCTGTTACTTTGTCTGTATTTTCATAGCAGCTTTCGGTTCCAAAATCTGGAATGTAAACGATTCCGTTAAGAACAGTGTAACATCTTTATGGTCATGATGTTCATATCCGATTGAAAAATCATTTCCCAAAAGCAAACGGAAATCACCCCCTCTTGTGGAGACAAGCAATCCTGTACTAATGAAGTTTGAAAGAATAATATCACCTTGCAGAACTTCTTTCAATTGGGGAACAAGCGGATAACATTCGGCAAAATATTTCACAGTTTTCCAGACTGTCGGCGGGAGGACAAGAGAGTATGGTCCGTCAATTGCACTGTCTTTCATCTTCAAGACACCCTCTGTAATGGCAGCAAGCCATTTTCCCGGTTCTTTGGGAAGAGAAATGGTTTCTTCGGCAGCCTTCAGGATACCGGAAATCCCGGTGTTGGGTAAACCGTTGTATATAGCATTTTCTTCAAAAGAGGCTATCTTTTCTACAGCGTTGACCAGATTATCGAGTTCAATGTCTTCAGCTCCGCGGTTGGCATTGTCCAATTCCCAGATACTTAAGGAAAAACTAACTCTCGGTTCTACTACCGGAAGAACTTTGCGGACTCCATAAGATAATCCTTTGTTCTTTGGCACTTCAACTAATTCCATTCTACCGGTAGGAATACCGGCAAAATCCCAACCCTTCGGTCCTTCAACATCGATCAGTTTTCTGGCTGAAAGGAGGCTTTTCAATCCTGATTTTGCTTCATCTTCTATCTGCTCCCAGGCTTCTTCGCTTATAGGAGCTAAACTTCTTTTAAAAATATCCATAACTACACCTCACTTTATTTCAGTTTTCCGATTCCTAAATCACTCTCTTTACCTTCACCTTCCTCGTCTTCTAATTCGGTAACAGGTTTGGTAGTAAAGAGATAAGTTCTCATTTGTTCGTCCCAGCCGGGCATATTCCTTCTTAACCATTCCAAAACCATAACTGCATGTTCGATTTCTTCATCACGGTTATGGGCAACGATCTTCTTTAATTCCGGGTCTGTCGTAGTCGATACTCTCTGCTGATACCAGTCAACTGCCTCAATTTCTTCCTTGAGACTGTTTAGTGCCCGGGAAAAATTGCGGTCATCTTTGGTTAACTCATCAACAGGTTCATGATAATTACTCATAATTCCTCCTCTATTTTTTATGCTTTACCTAATATAAGATAACAGAAAATTCTGAACCGAGTAGGAAAATCTTCACTGGCAAAAGAGTTTCACTGTTCCTTGATAACATTACAGGAGAGAGAGACGATTTTTCCCAAGGATGCCTTTACTATATCTCCATCTTCCAGTCTCCCAACCCCTTTAGGGGTTCCGGTCAAGATAACATCCCCCCTCTCCAGGGTAAAAAAGCGGGAGATATATTCGATGATCTCGTCAATACGAAATACCATAGAAGCCGGGCTGTTATGCTGTTTTAGGATGTCATTAACCCAGAGTGAGAGGGTTTCATGGTAGATGTTCTTTATCTCCTCTTTGGGGACGAACTGAGAGAGCGGTGCAGAGGTATCAAACCCCTTAGCTAAAGTCCAGGGATAACCTTTGCTCTTTCCGGCAAGCTGGATATCCCGGAGAGTGACATCTATACCGATTCCATATCCGGCAATATGGTCATAAGCCGAATGGAGCGGAATTCTCTTTCCTTGTTTACCGATTAACACAGCTAATTCGACCTCATAGTGAACTTCTTTGCTGACTGCTGGGAGGATAATAGTCTCTCCGTCCCTGATAATGGCAGTGGCAGGTTTCAGGAAAAAGACCGGATTTGCAGGAACTTCGCTGTTCATCTCGGCAATATGGTCAGTATAGTTCATACCGAGGCAAAAAACTTTGCGAAAATCAAAATCTTCATCAAGATACATAATTTTACTCCTTAAGTCATTTAATCGATTATAGGTTAAGATGGCAATATTTTTTTGCTCAGACCAGAGATATGCAAAAGATCGTTTGCAATCAGAGAGTTATTTCCTAATCCTTCATTTTTATTGACAGAGACAAAATCCGTTAGTTAATGGGAGTGATTGAGGGAGGAATGATGAGAGTCATATATATATCACTAATGTTAGCAGTGTTACTGTTGCTGAATTCCACTCTTTATAGCCAGATATCCTTTACTCAGCTTGATGTCGGTTTACCTGAGGTATTTTTGGGAGATGCAGTTTGGAGCGATTTCAATAATAACGGACATCTTGATGTATTGATAACCGGTTACACTTACGGGACAGGAACAGAGAGCTTGCCGCTTACCAGGATATACAGAAATAACGGAGACGGTACTTTCAGCGATATGGAAGCGGGGTTATTTGATCTCGGAGTCAGCAAAGCAGTAGCAGGAGATCTTAACAACAACGGCTATAATGATATTGCCATGTTTGGTTACACCGGTCTGGGAGGGAGTTCATATTTCAAATTGTATATGAACAACGGAGATGAGTCTTTTAGTGAAATAACCGGTAGTATTCCCGATTTCTACCGGGGTGATCTTGCTCTGGGAGATTTCAACAATGATGGTCTTCTCGATATTCTTGTTGCCGGAGAATTGCAGAATGGAAATGCGATGACAAGGATATATCTTAATAATGGGGACTTCACTTTTACCGATATAGAGGCTGGAATCACCGGTGTATCTCATCCTGCAGTTGCTGCCGCTGACCTTAACAACAACCAATTACAGGATGTTATAATCAGCGGTAGGATAGGCTCATTCGATTATGTTGCCTATATCTACCTGAACAATGGCGACGGAACTTTTACCCAATCGCCTCAGCCGTTAGTAGGACTAAGATATTCGGCGATATCCTTAGCTGACTACAATAATGACGGCTTTATCGACATCCTGATGAACGGTTCCGATAATATAGACGATAAATATACGGTGATCTACAAAAACAATGGAGACGAAACGTTTACCGATATCAACGCCGGAATAATCGGAACAAGACAGGGGGATGTCAGTTGGGGAGACTTCAATAACAATGGTCTGCCTGATCTATTGGTAACCGGTGAAATTGAAGGGGGCTGGACAACGAAACTCTATCTACAGACCGGCTCCGATACTTTTACGGACTCCGGCTTAACCTTCACTAACGTGAGAAGATCGGCAGTTGTTCCGGGGGATTACAATAATGACGGAAGACTCGACTTTTTATTGATCGGCTGGGCAGCCTCTCAGGACTATGTTGCAGAGTTGTACCGAAACGAGATACCTGTTTCCAATATACCTCCTGCTGCACCGGCAGGACTTTTTACTACTATAAGCGGCACGGATGTTCAGTTCAACTGGGAGCAGGCAGCTGGAGGGACAACCCCCTCTAACGGCTTATCATATAATCTCAGAGTAGGGACTACTTCCGGAGGATACGATGTCATTGCTCCCATGGCCAGTATGGATACAGGTTTCAGAAGGGTTCAGGCTCCCGGAAGACATCCTGACAATAATGCCTTTCTTGCCGATCCCGAAGAAGGGGTCTATTATTGGAGCGTACAGGCTATTGACCACTGTTTTGCCGGCTCCGGTTTTAGCAGTGAGCAGATATTCACGATAGGGGATATTCCTGACCCGACAGATCCCCCGTTGTTATTAATGCCCCCCGATGAAGCTGCATATCTGGCAACGAATGTTAATTTGGAGTGGGAGTTAGTAACCAACGCCCTCTTTTATACGGTAGAAATAGCTGAAGATGAGGATTTTATGGAGATCAGCCAGACTCATAATCTGGCACTGAATAGTTATTGGATTAGTAACCTTTCCTTCAATACGGAGTATTACTGGAGAGTTAGCTCTAACAACGGGGTCTTCCCCAGTCCCTGGTCTGAGACAAGAACCTTTTCGACTATCGAGAGTCTTCCCCTGATAACTGAGTTTTCAGCTGAAGTTGTTGATATTGATAACGTTTTTATGATCTGGCAGCAGCCGGGGGAAAGAGAAGAAAGAGAAGAAGTAACAGGCTACAGGATCTATCGAAACGGTGAGATGGTCATAGAAATTACAGACCCTGAGATTCTTAGTTATCTGGACGAAGCTCTTGTTAACGGTCTTTATACCTACTACATCACCGGACTCTTCGGTGTTGATGAATTTGAAGGTTTATATGAATCTCTCCCCTCAGAGGAAGTGGAGATAACAATATTTCTTATTCCTCCGCAGAATCTTACTGCTGAATCAGGTCCCGGTTTCGTGACTCTCTATTGGGAGTCTCCAGCCGGAGTGGATCAGTATTCACGTGAGCTTCTGGGTTACAATGTTTACCGGGAAGGAGTGCAGCTAAACCCGGAAATTCTGACAGAGCTTAGCTATACTGATGATACGGTTACCAACGGCGTTCTATACGGTTTCTACACAAGAGCGGTTTATTCGGGCGGTTTATCGGAACCGTCGAACGAAGTCTTAATTGCTCCGGCTATTCCGGCTCTTTACCCTCCCCGTGACCTCTTATCCAGTATCGAAGATAACGAAGTTCTTCTTCAGTGGTATTCTTATCATGACGGAGAATGGCTTTCCTGGGATAACGGGATGAATTCCGGAGGGATAGGAACCAATGATCCGGCAGAATTTGAAGTAGCTGCAAGGTTTGAGACAGAAGATTTGATCCTTTACGAGGGGGAGGTGTTAAAGTATATCTCTTTTGTGCCCAGACAAATCCAGTGCACTTATTCCATTCGCGTCTGGACTAATGGTTCTGTGACCGGTGATGATTATGATCCCGGGGATCTGATTGTAGATCAGTCAGTCGAGACCGGAGATTTAGTCATGCAGGAATGGAATATCATAGAATTGGCAGAGCCGGTAGTTATTGACAGTTCTCAGGAGTTATGGATAGGTTATCATATTGACACTGAAACCGGCTATCCGGCAGGAAGAGATGCCGGTCCTGCCGTTACCAGTAAAGGAGACCTGGTAAATCTCAATGGCTGGGAGAGTTTATCGGTCATGAACCCGAATCTCAACTACAACTGGAATATTCAGGGTTATGTTATTGAGAGTGAAGGGGAAGAGATACGAACTTTGCAGCCACTCTCTTATGAGAGAAAAAACAAAACAGGATTAAAAGCGACTTTAGCTGATGAGATTGCCGGTAAAACAGTTTTCTTCCCGGAGAGATTTAGAGATCTAACAGGTTACAGAGTCTATCGTAACGGTAATGAAATAGCTGAAATACCCGATATACAGTTGACGGAATATAGTGACTTTCTTACAGTACAAGGAGTATATCATTACTATGTTACTTCGTTATACGGAGAATATGAATCTCCCCAGTCGAACATTCAGACAGTCATCTTTTCTTCAGTGGAAGATGATGCTGTTAAGCCAGACAAAACGTTCTTGAGACAGAATTATCCTAACCCTTTTAATCCGGTAACACACATAGATTTCTATCTCAGCAAAGCCGGCAGAGTGGAGCTGGATGTTTTCAACGTCAAGGGACAGCTCATCAAAAAACTTGCTGCAGTTGATATGCCTGCCGGTGATCATAAGGTAACCTGGGAAGGGATAGATAATAATGGAAAGAATGTACCTTCCGGGGTTTATTTCTATCGGTTAGTGACAGAAGAGGACCGTCTTATCAAAAGAATGCTTCTTCTGAAATAGGACAGGATGTTTAAAAAAGCACATTTGTCACATCTCTTTGGTTCATTGAGATCCGAAGAATGTTAGCCTTGATAAAGATCAGAGATCAAAGAAGCGGTGTTTCCAATGACTGATAGAGGTAAGGGTTTACTGGAGATCAATGCGGCTGTGTTTTTGTTCGGCACTGCCGGTCTTTTCGGCAAGTTCTTGCCCATATCTCCTGCACTGATAGTATTGGGGAGGGTAGCTTTTGCTTCCCTTGCTTTGGTTTTATACACACTTTTTAAGAGTGAGAGAGAGACAAGTAAGCAGGAAACCTGCAGTTCAAAGAGTTATCTTCTCTGGCTGTTACTGATTAGCTTAGGAATAATACTGGCTCTGCACTGGTTAACTTTCTTTCATTCGATTCAGTTATCATCTGTTGCCATAGGTTTACTCTCTTTTTCTACCTTCCCCATTTATGTTGCTTTTCTGGAGCCTCTCTGCTTTAAAGAGCGATTTTCTTTTAGAGTCGTTATGCTTGCTATCATAACCCTCTTTGGAATAAGTCTTTTAGCTGCGAATTATAGCTTGACTGACCGGACAATGCAAGGATTGTTATGGGGTTCTCTCTCGGGGTTTCTCTTTGCTGTCTTAACCCTGCTGAACAGAAAACTGATAACTCTTTATTCCGCGAAGAGGGTTTCTCTATATCAAAACTTTTTCGCCTTTTTGTTCCTTCTCCCTTTCTCTTTCCGGTTTCTTGATCAGATTACCCGTTTCAGGGAGCTTTTTTTACTGATCCTCCTGGGCGTTGTTTTTACCGCATTATCGCATACTCTGTTTATCCAGGGATTGAGAGTTATTTCGGCAAGGATAGCCAGTATAATAGCCTGTATGGAACCTGTGTACGGAATTGTTTTTGCCGTGCTGCTTATCAAAGAAATACCTGAACTTAGAACAATAGCAGGAGGTTTGATCATCGTCGGTACGGTTTTCTATATCTCGATTACAATGAAAAATAACAATAAAAAATCAACCCGGAGTGTATTATGAACGAAATAATCCATCTCAAGACTAAACTTGATTGTGATTCAAAAAAAGCCTTCTCCATGTTCACCGGAAAACAGGAAATTACTTCCTGGTTAGCAGCAGAAGCAACAGTTGAACTTAGACTCGGAGGAAAATACGAGTTGTTTTGGGACCTGAAAGACAAAATGAATAACAGCACGGTTGGGTGCAGGATAAACGGACTGGAAATTGGTAAACTGCTTGCTTTTGAATGGAAAGGTCCTATTGAATTCAAGCACTTGATGAACAATGCGGATCCCTTAACTCAGGTTACGGTTTTTTTTACCGAAATCGCAGATAATTCTGATTCCGTACAGACAGAAATACATCTTGTCCATACAGGCTGGAGGAATACGGAGAAATGGGATGAATGCCGTCTCTGGTTCACCAAAGCCTGGGAGTCAGCTTTCAATAAATTAAGGACAGAGTGCCAAGAAAAGCACTCTACTAAGACCTGGTAAGCGGCATTGATTTGTCAAAGGAAAAAAAAGGGATTGTCTTGACTCAGAAAAGCAGTTATTTTTTCCGTAACGGTTTCTATGTCGAATTGTTAACTATTCAGCAGGAGTAATAAGGTATCAATCATATTTTAGTGAGAGACTGGTGGTATAGATCAAATGGAGTTAAAAAAGGAATTGGGGCTTTTTGAGGTCTTTTGTATAGCTACCGGAGCCATGATAAGCTCAGGATTGTTTATCCTGCCCGGTTTAGCTTTCAATTATGCCGGCCCGGCTGTAATAATCTCCTATTTTTTAGCAGGTCTGCTTGCCATGACAGGAATGCTCAGCATTGCAGAGATGGCAACTGCCATGCCCAAAGCCGGCGGTGATTATTTCTTTATTACTCGTGGTTTCGGTCCTGCCGTAGGAACGATTTCCGGTCTTTTCAGCTGGTTCTCTTTATCATTGAAGAGCGCCTTTGCTCTGATTGGAATGGCTGCCTTTACAGCGTTGGTCTTACCAGGATACAATATTAAGATAATTGCCATAGTTCTCTCCCTCTTCTTTATGATGATAAACATTTTTGGTGTAAAAGAGAGCGGCAGATTTCAGGCTGTATTGGTTTCGCTGCTTCTTTTGCTGATGGGTTTTTATATAGCCTTTGGACTACCGAAAGTATCATCTGAAAACTATATTCCATTTGTCCCCTATGGTCCCCACAGTATCTTTAGCACAGCAGGATTTGTCTTTACCGCTTATGGCGGTTTATTATATATTGGGTCAGTTGCAGAGGAAGTTAAGAATCCCAACCGGGTTATACCTTTGGGAATGATCATCTCTCTTTTGGTGGTCAGCGTACTCTATACTCTGATGGTCTTTGTCACGGTTGGTGTTCTTCCCGGAGAGGTTTTGTCAGGGAATTTGACTCCCATATCAGCAGGAGCAGAGGCAATTATGGGCTTTTGGGGGATGATAGCCTTAACGGCAGCAGCCATCTTAGCCTTTGTTTCTACTGCTAATGGCGGATTGCTTTCAGCTTCCCGCTACCCGATGTCTTTAAGCCGGGATGGACTTATGCCCGGTTTTTTGAGCAAGATAAGTCCCCGTTTCAGAACTCCTCATGTATCAATCATCGTTACAACAGTGAGCTTGATTGCTTTCTTGTTGCTGGAACTGGAGATATTAGTAAGAGCGGTATCCACTTCAGTTATCCTTACGAACATTCTCTCTTGTCTTGCTCTGATCGTGATGAGGGAGAGCCGGCTGCAGAATTACCGTCCGGTTTTCAAGTCACCGCTCTATCCTTATCTTCAGATCATCGGGATCATAGGTTTTATTTTCCTTCTTTTTGAGATGGGTTTATCTACGATACTGATCACTTCTTTCCTTATCTTAATCGGTTTTTTTACTTACTGGTTCTACGGAAGGATCCGGAGCGACAGGGAATACGCCTTGCTTTATCTGATAGAGAGGGTTACTTCAAAAGATATAACCAGTTATACCCTGGAAACAGAATTAAAGGAGATCATCAGGGAGCGGGACGAGATAAGTGAAGATAATTTTGACCAGCTCATTAAATCATGCCATGTTCTGGACATCGACAAAGGTCTAACAGTGGAAGATTTTTTTCATCTGGCAGCTGCTGAGATACAGAAAGATCTAAAGCTTTCCCAAAGAGAGGTTTATAATGCTCTGATAAAAAGGGAAAAAGAATACACAACGGTTATCAGTGATGCTTTGGCGATACCGCATATTATTGTTCCTGGTGAAGAAACCTTTACTATACTCGTGGCAAGATGTAGAAAAGGAATTCAGTTCTCTGAAGAACATCAAAAGATTACAACGGTTTTTGTTATAGCCGGTTCAAGAGACCAGCGTACCTTTCATTTGCGGGCATTGGCGGCAATAGCCCAGATAGTAAACGATCCGGTCTTTTTCGAGAAATGGCTCTATGCCGGCAGTGAATCTGCCATGAGAGATTCTATTCTGCTGGCAAACCGTAACCGTGATAAATTCTTTACTAAGGTTGACACAAATAACCGAACAAACAAGAATAAAACTACCTGAGGAGTAATAATGGAAGAGATCAAAAATAGTTCCAGAATAAACATCGGGTATGTTATTGTGATTGCAATAGTAGCCCTAACATCATTCTTTATCGGATATCATTATGCAGCAAAGAGGATGGTTGCGGAGACTGATCCGATCACCCTAAGGCAGGATCTCCCTTCAATTCACCATATAGAGAGTATAAAGTCAAAAACAGGGTGGGATGATCCGGTAGGAAAACTGAAAAATGATCTTGTAGATAATCCTGAACTAATACCTCATGATCCTGTCCTGGGGGGGAAAATGGGTTTTTATAACAGAGATGAGATTTTTTTGCTTAATGATAAATGGGTTTTAGCCTCTTTTGAAGATGGTCATATCGGGGGTAACCTGCTGCTGGAATTTGAGATTACGCCCGAGAAAGAGATAGATTGGCAGGTATTAGGTTCTTATCTGGAATAAAGCTATTTAACCTTGCCGGATACACTAAAGACGACGATCTCATTTCGGGAGAATAACCTCATGGGTGGTCCCCAGGTGCTTATTCCTGAAGTTGTATAGATAATACTCCCTTTTTCTTCATATAATCCGTAAGGGTAACGGAAGAACAATTCTACGATAAACAGCATTGGAGGTATCTGCCCTCTGTGGGTATGACCCGCTAAGATCAGATCACTTCCCAGGGCTGTCGCCTCTTCAGAATACAAGGGCTGGTGGGAGATAAAGACGATAAAACTATCCTGATCAATACCTTTAAAGGCTTTTGTTACATCAGGCGGCTCAAGATCCTGTCTTTCTGCTGTTTTATCAGTTACCCCGGCGAAAGTGAGAGCGGGAGTTATTTGTTTGTTATCATTGAGTAGATTTATCAGACCCGCTTCAGAAGTAAATTGATAATAAGAGTTTATATCCTGATAATAGTCATGATTTCCCGGCACCGAATAAACCCCGTAGGTTGGAGTGAGTAACCGGAAAACCGGGGCAAAGTGCGAGACCTTAGCAAAGGGATCATCTATTAAGTCCCCGGCAATAACTACGGCATCCGGTTCCAGGCTGTTTATCCTTTCAACCACACCTGTGAGCCATTTAGTTCTGTTGTTTCGTGTCAGATGAAATTCGGAAACAAGAACCAGTCTGAATTCATCGGTATCCTGAGATATTTTGTCACTAAAAATATCGTATTCTCTGACGGAGGGACTCTGCAGATTATTGATCAGAGCCAGGAGGGAAAGAATGACGATCAGGAATAGAGAGAGGGTTGTAGTTGAACGGAAAATACGACGGTAAACAAAGTAGATGATCATATTCAAAAGCATAATGGTAAAAGAAATACTCAAAATCCCAAGCCAGATATATCCAATAACAGAAAGCCAGTAGATATCCCATAAACGGCGGGCTATTTCTCCTCCGAACATGACAAAAGTCAGAAAAGATAAACCAAGCAGTAGATAACTGCGGATTCTTCTATCCAGTTTATAGGCTTTAGCAACGGGAAAATAGACCAGGAAATTTAGCAAAAAAACGGATAAGATCAGGGACAAGAAGAAAAAGATCAGTGAGTAGTGCAAGTTTATACCTCGTTCGGAATCATTAGTCTGATACTATGGCGACAAATCTCTCTCAGGGCTCTGTTTATTATACTCTTAACCGCCTGAACCGTCATGATCTGCATTCTCGGAAGCCAGCTGTTCAAACAGAAGAGATAGGTCTTTAGCCTGAGAGGGGGTTGAATACTTCGAGATATCTTTTTTGTTTTTGATACTCTTTCCCTTGTGCCATTCCCTATAAATATTTCTGACTATAGCGAAAAATCCCTGACGGTCTCCATAATCTATCATCTTTCCGGCATGACACTCGTTAAGGATTTCCGCAGCGTCTCCAGCAACAGGCCCTAAACCTATTATATATGTCCTGGATCCGAGATACTCAAACAGCTTAGTGGTCAGGATACCTTTGTTATCGGGACAGTTATTAATCAGGAGAAGGAGAAGGTCGGCATTAACCATCTCACTGATAGCTCTCAGGTGAGTGATAAAACCTATGTTCCTGACATGAAGATTAGGGTAATCCCTTTTATAATCTGAAACTGCGGAGTGTGTTCCGATAAAACTGAACTCAATATCCAGACTGCTCTGTTCTTTACTCAGTTCATTCAACCATTTGAGAGGAGTTTTGATGTCCTGTCCCTCTGTCTGTTTACCGACAAATTTTACCCGGAAAAAGGAAGAGGGAACGGTGTTGATGTTAAAATAATCTTCAGGATCGAAACCATTAGGTAAAATATGTTTCTTCCCCGGAGGAAGTGAATCGGCAATTCTTTCCGAAATAATAATATTCAACTGAGCTTTTCTTAGAACCGATTTTTCTAACTTCTGGTTAAGCCTTAATAACATTTTATTTTGCCGTAACTCCTGAAGGTAATATATCTTGGTCCAGGGATCCCTGAAATCTGCAATCCATTTGATGGGAAAATGCTTTCTGAGTTCCAGGGCAACAAGATGAGTAGAATGGGGAGGGCCGGTTGTTACAACCAAATCATATTTCTTTTTTCTCAGCTCCTGCAGGGCAAAATGATACGCTGTTTTGTTCCATATAACTCTGCTGTCGGGGACAATCAAATTAAGCCTTATCCAGTAAAGAGCTTTCTTGGTCAGACTGTCGTCTTCTCTGGCTTGCAGGCTTCCATAGGGATAAGGTCTCTCTTTCTTATTCTTAAAAAGATTTAATATCTTGCCAACTGCAGGGGTCTTTGTTCTGATGACTTTGATCGTATTGGGTATCTTTTTACAGAGAGAGGAATCCAAAACGGGATAATCACCTTCTGAGGTGGTGAGAACAGTAGGCTGCCAGCCATAGTCAGGCAAATAACGGATTAGTTTCAGCCAGCGCTGCACACTGGCTCCACCACAGGGAGGGAAATAATAACTTATAAGCAGTAACTTTTTCATGCTGTATCTCCGAAGCACATTAATACAATCAGTTGTTTTCCGATCCTGATCCTGTCAAGCTTTCTGAGATATCTGACAGGAGAAAGTCCACAAAGCTATTCCAGGAATATTCTTTCTGTAACTCTGAAATGTTTTGTCTGATCAGTTCCTGATCTAATTCGAAATAATGAATGATAGCCGAAGCTATTCCTTTTTCGGAAACAGAATCGGCAACTACTCCGGTCTTTTCCTTAACAACCATTTCGGGTAATCCTCCCACCGGGGTAACGACAACACCCAGATCCATTACATAGGCAGTCTGAACAACCCCGCTCTGAGTTGCCTGACGGTAAGGGAGAACGAGTACATCCGCACCTTTGAAATAGAGTTCAACTTCAGCAGAGGGGATATATTTATCTTCCAAGAGGATGTCTTCTCTGAAGCCGGTTTCTTCAATCAAGCTGTAATATTTCTCTTTAGTTCCATAAACTTCTCCCAGAATTATGAGAACAGTACCGGGATATTCTTCCTTTATGAAGGGAAAACTCCTGATTAGAAGATCGATCCCTTTATAGGGCTTGATGTAGCCGAAGAAGAGAATGATTTTTTTATCAGGAAAGCCGAGTATTCTCTTAGCTTGTTCTTTCGAATACTGCTCCCGGTTATGAAAATCGTATAAAGGATGAAATCCCTTCAGGATCTTTGTCCTGTTACGATTATTGCTAAGATTTCTTCCGATAAGCCGTTGAGCATCCTCATAGACACTGCCGGAAAGAGTTACGACATAGTCTGTTAGTTTCAGAAGCTTTTTTGTCAGGAGTTTGCTGAACAGCCATTTTTCGTGGAATTCGATATTGTGAGCCAGAACCATAGTTTGATAGTTTTGCTTCTTTAAACAATGAAGGAGATAATGGTAAGCCGGAATAAAATAGGGAAGAAAGAAGCTGAATATTATCAGGTCGGGACTAAAAGCAGTGATCTTCTCTAAGGTTTTCTTATAAGTGAAGGGGTTATAAGGGGTTAGTACCCTCTCAGAGATAAGGTCGGAGAAGAAAGAGTCTTTTTCGGTTTGGGTCTTGCCTGGAAAGAGCAGTGCCGGGTACTGTTTACGGAAATTTATCAGGATAACCTGATGTCCCTGTTTCTCTAATTCCTTGGCTAAAGAGCCTGCGAAATAGGCGATACCTCCACGAAAGGGATAAGCAGGTCCGACAATGGCAAATTTCATTCCTGTTTTTCTTCTTTTACTCTTGCTTCTTTTCTTTCTTCTTCGGTTAAGGTAACATTCTTCATAAAATCATCATAATCGATATCCGGACACATCTCGGCAAGACTATTGATAATCTCCAGCATATGGGGAAAAGTCATGGTAAAAACCAATTCCTTATCCTGTCCGTTATGCGTGTAAGAGAGCTTTATTGCCCGTGATTTTCCGGAATGGAGAGCAAGCTTACGGATATCATCCCAGTTGATAAAGATACTCCTGCTTGCCAGATAACGAAAGAGCAGTCCCTCTTTTTTGAAAATGATACTATTCAGTGAGAAGAGGTTTCGAAACAGGGAATTGGAAGCAAGAAAGATGATCACAAAAGGAACGATCTTGTGGAAAGTGGAAGTTTCGGAATCAATAGCCGTAAGAATATATCTCACGGAATAGGCTATGGCAAAAAGAGATAACAGGATTACGAACCAGCGGATGAAACGGTTGAAACGATAGGTACGCGGAAAACCCTTCTTGGCGTTTATGTCTATCAGGTTATAGGTATCGTATTTCTTCATTTTCACCCCCATTGCAATAGTTATTGAATTCTTCCCAGATTGCCTCAGGAACACTGAATTTTCCGAAATCACGAACATCATCAGATTCACCGTGAAAATCAGAACCTCCCGTTAGCAGCAGGTTATGTTCCCCGGCAATTTGCTCGAAGAGTGAGATCGCATAGTTAGAGGATTTTGGACAATAGACCTCTAAACCCTTTATCCCAAGGTTTATCACTCCCAGAACTACAGAGATGTTATCAAGTTTATGAGGATGCGCTAAAACAGAGATACCGCCGGCATCATGGATCATAGGTATTGCCTCTTCAGCGGGGAGGGTTACCTTGTCTTCGAAGGCAGGACTTTTTTCGTGCAGATATTTATCAAAAGCTTCCTTTACCGTCAAACAATGATTGTTGGTGATCAATGCCCTGGCTATGTGCAGTCTGCCGATTATTCCTGACTTTCCTGTTTCGGAAAGGAGGGTATCTATATCCAGATTTATTCCCAAACCGGCAAGTTTCTCCACGATTCTCCTTGCCCGGAAGATCCTGCTCTCATTTATGGAATCAAGTAGTGCCAGAAGAGATGGGTGCTGATCATCATAGTAGTATGCTAACAGATGAACCTCCGTACCGTCATAACTGCTGCTCAATTCCAGCCCCGGAATGAGAGTCAGCTTTTTAGTAAGGGGATGATCTTTCACCGATAAAAATCCGTCAATGTTATCATGGTCAGTGATCGAGATGACCTTATAGCCCCGGTCAAGGCATAATGAGAGTAAAGTCTCAGGGTCAAGCCTCCCGTCAGAGTAATTGGTATGCAGGTGTAAATCGATTTTCACTTATCTATCCTTTTGTTTATTATTTTCACTTAGATTACCTTTAAACTGACTGTCATAAAGGTCAAGCTTTTTCCTTAGAGAGGGGATCCCCCGTGATATAAATACTTGTGTTCAAGGATGTCTTTCAGGAGAAAAGAGAAATCGGAGATCCGGATAAAAAGGAGAATATTTTCTTGATGGAATATATGTCTGGCCGCTTATCTCTATTCAAAACAGAGGATCATGAGAGAAACAACCGGAAATTTTATAAAGAATTTGACATAACAGCAAAGAATATCATTTCTTATACAGATAAAAATCAAGTGAGGTCAGGTAATGCAGTTACACTGGAGATTCATCATAACAGCGCGTTCAAGAGGGAGGAAAACAGCCCTTTTCGATACGATCAGCGACAGAGTAATCAGCTATAACCATCTGCTGATTGGATGTTTTCTCATAAAAGACTTTATTGCTCATTATCCGGAGAAATATTTCGGCATAATGCTTCCGCCGGGAGCAGGGAGTATTCTCTCCATAATAGGCAGCCTGATGAACGGGAAAGTACCTGTTATGATCAATTACTCGACCGGAGCTTTGGAAAATGCCAGCTATGCTCAGAACAAGTGTTATTTCAAAACCATTGTTACCAGCAGAAGAATGCTCGATAAACTCGGCTTGGAACCGATAGAAGGAATGGTTTATATTGAAGACTGGCTGGCTAAAATCACAAAGATCAAGAAAGCAGGAGCATTTTTGAGAACAAAGCTTCCCCTCCCCCTGATAAAAAAAATAGTTCATTATGGTGGCGAGGATGAAGTAGCTACCATTCTATTCACCAGCGGAAGTGAAAAAGAACCGAAAGCTGTTCAGCTTACTCACCGGAATATTCTCCATAACATTGAGAATATCCCGAAATTAAGCAAATTCTCCTCCGCAGATATTTTTATCACCAATCTCCCCTACTTCCACGTCTTTGGTTTGACCGTCAACTTATGGCTGCCTATCCGGTTGGGGGCTGCAATTGTCGGAGTCCCAAACCCCCTCGACTATAAAGGTATCTGCGATGCTGTTAAAAAATACCGGATCACTGTAATGGTGGGAACACCTACCTTCTTCTGGGGTTATCTGAAAAAAGCGGAAAAGGATACTTTTGCTTCGGTCAGACTGGCTATTGCCGGAGCGGACAAATTACAACCTAAGATCAGTCAGGCATATCTCCAAAAGTTCAATTTGACTATCTATGAAGGGTACGGAACGACCGAAACCAGTCCGGTTATCTCTACCAATACCCCGGCTCATAACAAGCCCGGAAGTGTGGGAAAACCCCTGCCCGGAGTTGCGGTTAAGATAACTGATATTGATACCGGAAAAACATTATCTGTGGGTCAGGAGGGAAAGATATTGGTCAAAGGTGATCTGGTAATGAAGGGATATCTGCATGATCTGGAAGAGACTTCATTGCGGATAGAAGATGGCTGGTATGATACCGGAGATATAGGATTACTTGATGAAGATGGCTTTCTCTGGCACAGAGGCAGGTTGATGAGATTTGTCAAGATTGGTGGTGAGATGGTTTCGCTTGTCAAGGTGGAGGGACTTCTGGAGGATATTATACCAGAGGGGAGTGTCTGTTGTGTAGTTGATGTCCCGAATCTGGAAAAGGGGGCTGATATTGTAGCTTGCGTTACGACTGAAGAGATAGAGAAAAAAGAGATGCATAAATACCTACGGGGCAAACTCCCTTCGATAGCTGTTCCCAAGGAATTCTATGTAATGGATGATTTACCCCTCATGCCGAGCGGTAAAGTGGATTTCCGGACAGTAACTGAATTATGTTGCCGGATGAGGCAACAAGGAAGAAAAAAAAGGTAAGAGGTAATAATCATGGCAGAAAGAGTTGATTTACTGATCCATAACTGCAAAGAACTGTTAACCCTTGGCAGTGGTAAAACTCCTCGCAGCGGGAAAGAAATGAACGAATTGACGATCATTGATGATGGGGCTATTGCTATAGAGGGTGAGAAGATCATCGCTGCAGGGAACTCGGAAGAGCTTTTGCAGAAATACTCTTCCGATCTGATGATCGATGCCGGCAGTAAGGTTGTAATGCCCGGTTTTGTTGATCCTCACACTCATCCGGTATTTTTCCATACCAGAGAGAACGAATTCGAGATGAGGATTATGGGTAAATCTTATGTAGAAATTTCACAGACGGGCGGAGGGATCAGATCAAGTATCGCGGCTGTTAGAAGTGCTACCGAAGATGAACTGTACCGGTTAGCCAGAAAAAGGATAATGAGGATGATCAGTTGCGGAACGACATGCCTGGAGGCGAAAAGCGGTTACGGATTGTCAACAGAGAGTGAGATAAAAATGTTAAGGGTTATTAAACGCCTGAAAAAGGAACTCCCGGTAGATATCTATGCTACTTTCCTCGGGGCTCATGAATTTCCTCCTGAATATAAAGATAACCGGGAGGAGTATATCAGAATCCTCACGGAAGAAATGATGCCTGCCGTGGCAGAAGAGAAGCTTGCAGATTACTGTGACATTTTTACGGAAGAACATGTATATACTGTAGCTGAATCAAGAACTATCCTCAGGAAAGCCAAAGAATTAGGATTTCGTATCCGAATGCATGCCGATGAGCTGAAGTCAATAGGGGGTTCCGAACTGGCAGCAGAGATAGGTGCTGTTTCAGCCGATCATCTGGGAGCTGCCTCAGCGCAAGGGATAAGAGCGATGAAAGAGAAAGGGGTCATCCCGATTCTTCTTCCCGGAACGATTTTTAGTTTAGGTCTGAATAGCTACGCCAAAGCACGAGATATGATCGATGCCGGACTTCCGGTAGCCCTGGCGACAGATTACAACCCCGGAAGCTGCAACTGTGACAGTATGCAGTTCATTATTACTCTGGCTACGCTGCAGATGAAGATGACCGTAGCAGAAGCTATTACAGCGGCAACGGTCAACGGAGCCTGTTCTCTGGAGGCAGGAGAGAGTAAGGGGAGTCTGGAAGTGGGGAAAGATGCCGATGTTCTGATCATGGATATGCCTTCCTATCGCTATCTTCCCTATCATTTCGGCAGCAATAATGTCGAGTACGTGATAAAGAGGGGTAAGATCATTTATCGCAACCGAGACCTGAAGACCATCGAGGACTATATCAGTTAAATAATTCTAAAAGCTCCACTTATTGTAACAGACAATTTCATCGGGTTGTTTCCTCTCTTTGCTTCCGGCAAAGAACTTAACCGCCTTACCGTAAAGAGACTCTTTCTCTTTCGGATACCCAAAAGGGCTGAGAGCAACGACTCTTATAGCTTTGGGGATGGAAAGAAAGGTTTTGACCCTATTTTCGTCAAAGGCTGCCATCCAGCAGCTCCCTATTCCTTGATCCCAGGCAGCAAGCATCATTTGCTGAAAAGCGATAGAGGTATCTACCAGATAATAGTCCTGACCATTGACCCTGCCGCTCTTGGAAGTATCGGCACAGGCGACAATAATAACCGGGGCATCCTTGATAAAGAAATTTATCTTACCGATCAAGCCAATTTTGGAAGGCATCTCTTTGATCAGTTCACGCTCATCAATGACAATAAACCGCCAGCATTGTCTGTTTTGAAAGGAGGGGGCATAACGCCCGGCAGCAAGAATGAAATGCATTGTATCTTCGGGGATTGGATCTTCGAGGTAGCTTCGGACACTGTGCCGGCTTAAGATAAGATCTTGGAATTCCATAAGTCTTTCTCCCTAAGATTAAAATGTTCTTCAGCTACCAACAAGGGCAGTGTTGACCCTGCCCTTGTTAGTTTTGAAAAAATACCAATCCCGGTTAGAAAGACATCCCCAAACCGGCGGTAACGATCTGATAATTGGAAAGAGTATAATCAACGTTAAGATGAACAAAAGGAATTATTGCATAACGGAAACCGGCGGTCATCCGGAAGCTATTATCTCCATCGATATCGAACTTAATCTCATCCGTCCCGATAGTATCGATAGGTTGGTACTTTGCTGTGAGCGTTGTTTTTTCGTATCCCAGACCACCGTATAAGGTCCACATAAGTAATCTTTTGCTGGCATGAGCATTAACAGCAATACTCGTTATTCCAATCGCATCTCCGACATCGAGCGACTGATATGCACCCTGTACTGCCAGATGTAACGGAAAGAGAGGTATATATTGATCGATACTATGCTTTAAACCGACTCCCCAGAAAGTGACATCTCCATAATCACCCATTTCCAGAGGCGGCAGGTAGCGTAGTGATAACTCATTTCCGGCTGGTAAACCGAACCGGAATTGCGGGATGAAGAGAGGAACAAGCGAAACATTAAAGCCATCAGGTAAAACTTTTACTCCCGAATGTTCTGCACCTTTGTCACCGAAAACAGTAGCACTTTCATAGCTGACACCTTCCACTTCTCCTTGGAAAGTTTTCTCCGAACTCGGTACCATTGCCAGCATCATATGGAAATTAAATCCGAAACGGACAGGCCTTAAGATACTCGGATTCAGGACATCTGCCGTATTATAGAGACCGGAGTTCAGATTTGATCCGAAAGCAGTGACCAATGGGCGGATATACTCTCTGGCATTCTCTTCTGCTAAATCTTTCAGTCTATCTTCAAGCTCCGATGCTATCAGTCCGCTGAACAGTAACAACAAAGAAACAACTGCGATTAATACTTTCATAACAACCTCCACGGTACAATTATCTATCTTTTTACTCAAAAGATCCTGAATAAGGATGTGTATCCTTAGTTACAAGATCAATCTTAATTATCTGCCGGAGATATTTGTCAATAAATCTTTGATGTCCGGAAAGCCTGAAAACCAGAGAATAGAGTCAAAAGAATAGTTCGACAAACGTGGGAACCTGGAATCTTATTCCGGTTTCAGGTTTTCCATGGCTGCAGGTTTGCAATTGACTATTTAACTATGGTTTCTCAGGTTTAATTCCATCGGGTGCGGATTAAGATAGAACTGCTCTGCCAGGTACGGCTTGTTATATTTTCGCACATAATGGTTGACCAGAGTTATTGGGACAATGAGCGGATAATGCTCGTCACGGAAAGCCTGAATGATCTCGAGAAGCTCTGCTTTTTCAGCTGCTGTAATGTCCTTTTTAAAATAACCGAGAATATGATGCAGGACATTTTGATGCTTTCTCCGGGTAGCGATACGAGCTGTCCCTTCCATCAGCAAATGGAGATACCTGTTTTTAATTTCGTCAAAGGGAGAATGGGCAGCATCCGCTACCAGTTTACCCATAACTCTGTAATGTTCAGGGCTGTGAGCCATGATCAGAAGTTTATGGCGAGTATGAAATCTAACCAGATCTCCGGTTTGAGGACCTTTTCCCTGCATTTGCTGCCACCTCTGAACGATGAAGATCCTTTCTATGAAATTTTCCCTCAATAAAGGATCGTTAAGCCGTCCATCTTCTTCGACCGGTAAAAGAGGGTAATGCTTCATAAAGGTTCCGGCAAACAAACCGACCCCCTTTTTCTGAGCGGCGCCACCTTTTTCGGAATAGATCTTGACTCTTTCCATGCCGCTGCTTGGCGATCTGCTTTTAAAGATAAATCCGCAAAGGTTCTCTTGCTCCAGTTCCTTAACCCGTTTACCAGAAAAAGAGAGCATCCTCTCTGTATGATCGATACCGGTGTTGGTAGTAAGTAATCTGGGGTTTTCCAAATCTCCGACCAAACGCATTGCTTCCCGGGGAACCGGCAAGCCGGATTCTACTTCGGGGCAAACAGAAACATATTCCACAAAAGGACCAAGAATTTCTGCCAAAAACCGGTCATACTTATGCTGTCCGTCATAACGAACTTTCTCACCAAGCAGGCAGCTACTGATCCCAAGCCGTATTTTTTCACTTTTATCCATAACACCTCCAATGGAGAGACGATAGTAAGAGTATGTTTATTTGACAAGGAAATACATCAGCAAGAACGAAATTTTTTCGGAAAACAGAGCTTATCTGCTCTCGGTTCAGTTGAATAGAGGGGTTGCCGGGCTGGTGGTTATTTCGGTATTGCTGCTTGATATTTCAGTGTTATCCTCTCCTGTTCAGTTGGTTAATAGCCCGGAGCTCGTCCTTGAGAGTCTCTTTTTTATTGACTCAAAAGGGAGTGACAAGAATTATCAAACAAAAAGCAAAGGGATGATTTAATGAAGAGGAAAAAAGGATTAGAACCGATAATAAAGAGAGATCTTCTGGAACCGTTGCTGAATAATCGCTACGAACACTGGATATTTGTCGGATTGATTGTCATTCTTTTATCGATTTTCTTTTTCCGTATGGCTTATCTTGGTTATGTTCCCAAAGCGGGTGATACCCTGCAATGGAGGGGGGCAGCAGAAGTTCTGATCAATTACAATGAAGAAAACCCTGATCAGGCTTTGTGGAACAGCAATCTTTTTGCCGGTATGCCCGGCTATTTAATCAGCCTCCCTGATAAATACCCCTTCCTGAAAAGTATCTTTAATCTGGTAACCGGAAATCTCATCAGTTGGCAGGTTTTTTTCATGATCCTCGGTGGCTTGGGAATGTATGTTCTGATGCTGTCTTTCGGTTTTAAACCGGTTCAAGCTTTTATCTGCGGCATTGCCTTCGCTCTCTCCTGTCATTTTATCGGACTGCTTGAGATAGGTCATGCCACCAAATTCCGGGCAATTGTCTATATCCCCTGGATATTCTGGGGGGTCAACTATATCTTTAAAAACCGTGATATACTCGGGATGGGTCTTACCGCCATGTTTCTCATTCTGCAATTGCGGGAAAACCACGTGCAGATTACATATTATACGATGATAATGCTCGCCGTATATCTGATCTTCAGTTTCTTCTGGCATCTGAAGGATTTCGAAACCAAAAAGTATTTTATTGCCTTGATACTTCTTCTGCTCACTTTTCTGATTGCCGGTATAGCTGTAGCTCAACCCTATCTGAGTGTCTGGGAATACGGTCATTACACGATCAGAGGGGGTGAATCGGGACTGGCAAGAGACTATGCCACAAGCTGGTCTTTCCATCCTCTGGAGATGCTTACCTTTATCATTCCGGATTTCTTCGGCGGTATCGCCCCTTTCTATTGGGGATGGATGCCTTTTACCCAGACCTATATGTACATGGGAATCATCATCTTCATCTTAGCCCTTCTGGCAATTTTTGCCTGGAAAGACCGGATAGTAAAGATGTTAACGGCTGTTACCCTGGTAAGCCTTCTTTTTTCTTTTGGCAGACATTTTCCCCTGCTGACGAACCTATTGCACGAATATTTTCCTCTCTTCAACAAATTTCGTGTTCCGGCAATGATTCTTGTTCTGGCACAGTTTAGCGTTGTGGTCTTAGCTGGCTACGGACTCCGTTTGATTATCGATAAGTTTCAGCAGGATGACTGGAAATTTAAGCGTCTGATCAGTAAGTTGGCTCTCTTTTCGTTTATTGCCTTTCTGGTATTTATGCTGCTCACTGCTGCCGGAGCCTGGTCAGTATTACCCTTTGAACATGCAAACGATTCAGCCCGTTATGAACCGAACCAGATAGAATTTTTACAGGAACAGAGACTGGAAAGATTTGAACAGAGCGGTTTGATCGCCTTCGGTTTTGCTGCCCAGTTCTTCCTCTTTTCTTTGCTGCTGGTCAGGAGAAAAGGACTGTCACCTTCTCTCTACCTGATCTTAATAGCTGCCCTGGTAATAACCGATTTGATGATCATCAATAAGCGGCATCTCGGGAATTTGGTGCCCGGAAAGCAGATAGAGACGGAATTCAAAATGACCGAAGCAGATAAGTTTCTCTTACAGGATGAGGAGATTTTCAGAATTTATCCCATTGCCGGAGAATTCGGGCAGAGCAGATGGGCCTATTATCATCAAACAATAGGGGGATACCATGGAGCTAAGCTGCAGCGGTACCAGGATATCCTTGATAATTCCCTGAATGCCGAACTCCATTATCGGATACCGATCAACTGGAATATTGTTAATATGCTCAATGTTAAGTATCTTATTTCCCCTGTCCAACTACCTTTTGATAATCTTCGTTATGCTTCCTATGACCGGGAAAGAAGAGTCACGATCTATGAAAATCCGGAATACCTGGGAAGAGCCTGGTTTGTCGAAAATGTAGAAACGATAAATGAACCGAGACAGATCTTCCGCAGGCTTAATCATCCCGATTTCAATCCTGCTCACTCTGCAATTCTTGAGCAGGAAATACCAAAGATCGAGAAACCGGACAGCACCTTTGTTGATCTGAAAACTTTCTCTCTTCATAATCTCGAATTTGATGTTGCCACCGACAGGAATAGTCTCTTGGTGGTTAGTGAAATATACTACCCTGCAGGTTGGAATGCCTATCTGAATGGGAGAGAGATAGATATCTATCCGGTGAACTATATCCTGAGAGGCCTGGTAATACCTCCCGGAGAGCATCAGCTGGAGATGAGGTTTGAACCGGAAAGCTACCGGATAAGTCTGATTCTTAGTTTGATTGGCTTGATCATTACTACCATTCTGGTGATTGCCGGAACAGTTCTCTATATCAGAAAGAACTATCGCGGCGAGATAGTTTATGTCATTAAAAGTGAGTAAAATTGAGCAGCTATTCCAGCAGGCGGCCAAAGAAGAGATCAAACCGGGCTTGTATGTAATAGCTACCGATATCGGGAATCCGGCTGATATAACGGTAAGGGCTTTAGCTGTCCTCAGCAGGGTTGATTTCATCATCTGCGAAGAACGGCGGATTGGAGAAAGCTTTTGTAAACGATACGGGATAGATAAACCGCTGGAACTGCTCAACGAACATAACGAAGCGAAAAATACCGTAACCTTACTGCACAAGATGATCACTTCGCAGATCAGGGCAGCCTTGATCTCTGATAACGGCACTCCTCTCTTTGCTGACCCGGGGAGCAGATTAGTCAAAGAATGTCTCTATCACAGGATCCCTGTTTTTCCTATTCCCGGTGCTTCCTCTCTGATGGCAGCCCTGATGACGGCAGGGAGAAAGAGCCAGCGTTTTTTTTATTACGGTTTCCTGCCTGCTGCCAAAGAGGAAAGGATAAAAGAACTCAGACAACTGAAAGACAGAGATCAGGACGATACGATATTCCTGGAGACCCCTTACAGGCTGAAGCAGTTTCTCAGAGATATGAGAATGGTGCTGGGAAAACAGCGGGAAGGAATTATTGCCTATAGGCTTACCTGCCCGGAAGAGAGGATCATTTCCGGTAATCTTACAGAACTGGAGACAGAAGCAGAAAAATTGCCCAAAGGTGAGTTTGTCTTCATTCTATTAGGGAAAGAGGGCTTTCGCAGAAGGAAATGAATGAGAATCTTAGCAAAGATATTCGCTTTCTTAAGGGTGTCGGTCCCCAAAAAGCTTTCAAACTCAAACAGGCAGGTATTCTGACTATAGCAGATCTTTTGCTCTATATTCCGCGAACCTACACCGAGAGAGAATATTGCGGTAAAATCGAGTCAATGGAACCCGGAAAACGCTACAAGATCCTTCTGCAGCTTAAGAGTATCAAACAGATCTTCATCAAAGGAAGAGGGAGGCAGCTGCGGGCTATCTTCACCGATGGGAATAAAGAGATCAGTGCTGCCTGGTTTAACTTTCAGTTTTGGCAGCTTTCCCGGCTGCAGCCGGGTGTAAAGGTACTACTTGAGGGTGAATTAAGAGAATACCGTAATAACCTGCAATTAGTACATCCTGCTTATGAAATCGTCGAGGAGGACATCAGCAGAGAAGAGACGGCAGAATATGAAAAAGGAGATGACCGGATAATACCGGTATATCCCCTAACTGCTGAGCTTAATCAGAATATTTTGCGGAAGTTGATCCGGCAGGCTTATCAGGATTATCAGGAATTCATATCCGAAACTCTTCCCGCTGGTATTCTGCAGAAACACTTGCTCTTGAGCCTTTCCGATAGTATCCGGATCCTTCATTTTCCTCAAAGCCTGAAAGAAATAGAAACGGCAAGAAAAAGACTGGTTTTTGAAGAACTCTTTTATCATCAACTGATGCTTGCCCGGCTCTACAGGAAAAACAGCACTGATAACAATGGTATCTCCTTTGAGATTAAAAAGAAGCAGACCACCCGGCTGAAAGAATCACTTTCCTTTACCCTCACAACCGCCCAGAAAAGGGTTCTGAGAGAAATAGTTGCCGATATGGAGAGTTCCCGGAGAATGAACAGGCTCCTGCAGGGAGATGTCGGTTCGGGAAAAACAATTGTAGCCCTCTTTGCTATGCTCCTGGCTATCGAAAACGGCTACCAGGCAGTAATGCTTGTTCCAACAGAAATCCTTGCCAAACAACACTTTCAAACGATTACAAATCTGCTGGCAGACCAGCCGGAGATTGTGATCAGTCTCCTTTTGGGCGGTAAGCGGAAAGGCAGCAAAGAAATCCTGAAAGACATAGCTGCCGGGGTTTCCCGGATTATCATCGGGACTCATGCCCTGCTCGAACAAAAGGTCGTGTTCCAACGGGCCGGGCTGGTCGTAATTGACGAACAGCAACGCTTCGGAGTGCAGCAGAGAGCAGTATTACCAGCCAGGATCGGAAATCCTGATATCCTCTACCTGTCGGCGACCCCTATTCCCCGCTCTTTGGCTCTGACTATCTACGGAGATCTCGATATCTCTGTTCTTGATGAGCTCCCTCCTTTCAGGAAACCGGTTGTTACAACCCAGAAAACGGCAGACCGTAAGGGAGAAGTTTACCAGAAGATACCCGGATACATCAGACAAGGTAAGCAAATCTATATGGTCTGTCCCCTGATCAGTGAGACTGAGAAACTCGATCTTTTAGATGCGGAAAGACTATTCCGGTACCTCAAAGATGATGTCTTCCCCGGTTACCGGATAGATTTGATCCACAGCAGAATGAAATCTGCTGAGAAAGAGGCTGTAATGCAGAGATTCCAGCAAAGGAAGACCGATATTCTCGTCTCCACAACGGTTATCGAGGTAGGAGTTGATGTCCCCAACGCCTCTGTGATGATTATCGAGCATGCTGAGAGATTCGGCTTGAGTCAGTTGCATCAACTGAGAGGAAGAGTAGGGAGAGGATCAGATGAATCCTGTTGCTTCCTTATTGCCTATAAACCTGTATCGGCAACAGCCCGGAAAAGATTGAAGATCATGACCGAAACAACTGACGGTTTCCTGATCGCCGAAAAAGATCTGGAAATCCGGGGTCCGGGAGAGTTTTTTGGGACAAATCAATCCGGGATTCCCCTTTTTCGCTTTACCGATCTGAGAGAAGACCTGGAAATCCTGAGGCTGGCAAGAGCAGAAGCAAGAGAGATTGCCCTTAAAGATCATACCTTCTCCGAACCGGAGAACAGCATTATCAGAGAACAGTTCCGGAGACTCTATCGGGAGAAAGAAAAACTCTTCAATTATTAACCTCAGCGGCTTTCTTGAGGGGAGACTGTTCTTAAACTGATCAAGCAATGAGTAGTTCTGTTGGCTTTGTTAGTCTAAATGAGTGGGCTGCTTTATCATTTTCCCGGATATTTCCGTCTTTACAGGGAGTGGATTTGTTTTCTTTTGATTATAGTTCCTGATCTGCAGTGAGCGTAGCGATAATGCAGGTCAAGGAACTCCTTTTGGGGTGGCCGGCGGGAACAGAAAAAGAACAGTCTCCTCTCCGTAAAAGTAGGAGTGGGTTGATATTTCTCTTGACAAATCATCCTCTCTTAATAATTTAGGATAATAGTGAAATGTATGCAAATTATATCAAAAAAGTGACCTCTTTGTTAGTTTCTTATTGCGTGTGAATCAGCACTTAGCAGTTTACTGGCTGATCAGGAAAAGTACCGTCTGCAATCTTCTAAGTGTTTATCTCCGAAAGCAACAAACAACAACAGAGAAATAACAAAAGGAGAAAAATTATGTTAGAACTGAAAGTTTTCAAATCCGAAAAGGAGATGCAGGATACCCTTACCCGGGAAGAGGTGGTTGATTTCTTATACAACCATTTAGACCGGTTCAGAGACGAGAAAGATGCAATAAATAAATCAATCAATTATGCCTTTTCAGATGCTGAAGGGAAGGGAGGTTTTGTCCTGACGGCATTTTACGAAAATAAACTTGTCGGGGTACTGGTTATGAACAGTACCGGGATGAAAGAATTTATACCCGAAAATCTTCTCGTTTACATCGCGGTGGATGCCTCTTACCGCGGCAAAGGTTTCGGTAAACAGATAATCAAGAAAGCAGCGGAAAGCTGTGATGGCGATATCGCTTTGCATGTTGAATATGACAATCCGGCAAAGCGGCTTTATGAGCGTCTTGGTTTTGTGTCAAAATACGCAGAAATGCGCTATAACAGGAATTGATTAGAATGGCAACCCTGAATATAGATACCGATGTTATCCTTGATAATATCAGAAAACTGAATGAATTTTTAGGGGAATACGCGATCAGCTGGTCAATAATTATGAAAGTGCTTAGCGGTAATCATCTCGTACTGGAAAAGATATTGAACAGTAAAGAACTGAAGAATATTCACTCCATTGGGGATTCCCATCTCTCTTGTCTCAAAAAGATAAAGCAGATCAATCCCAAAGCATTCACGATCTATATAAAGCCGCCGGCAATAGATCAGATAAAGAATGTAGTAACTTATGCCGATGTCTCTCTGAATAGCAGTATTCACACAATTGAAGCTCTGAACAAGGAAGCCCGGAAACAGAAAAAGAAACATAAGATAATCGTTATGATCGAACTCGGGGAATTGAGAGAAGGGGTAGTACGCGAGCAGATCCTCGATTTCTATAAAAAGGTCTTTGAGCTTTCCAATATTGAAGTAATAGGGATAGGTACGAACTTAGGCTGTATGTACGGAATTGAACCTACCTTTGATAAACTTATCCAGCTCTGTCTCTATAAAAGAGTGATCGAACTTACCTTTAACCGTAAGATAGACCTTGTTTCCGGAGGTTCTTCCATAACCCTGCCCCTCGTGGGAAAAGGGAAAAGACCGAAAGAGGTTAACCATTTCCGGATCGGAGAAGCTGTGTTTTTCGGAACCTCTCCTTTTACCAACAAAAGATTCAAGAATCTAAGCACTAAAGGTTTCGAGTTCCGGGCTAACATCATCGAACTTGCCCAGAAGGATACTGCCCCTGACGGTAATATCGGGGAAGGAAATATAGGTACAGTTCCCGAAGCTGATAATGAGCGGGAGAAATCTTATCGGGCTATTCTCGATTTCGGTATTCTTGATGTCGATGTGGATGATATTTTCCCCTCGGATAAAAGTATTACTTTTGCCGGAACGACTTCGGATATGACAGTTTATGACTTAGGTGATAACAAGAAAAAGGATGGAAAACAAAAGTACAAAGTCGGAGACCAGATAGTTTTCAAACCGAATTATATGGCTGTAGCCCGGCTGATGAACACCCCCTTTATCGAAAAAAAGATCATGTGATCCGGAACAGATACCTTTTCAGCTCATAGAGATCAAGAAATAACCGCCGTCTATTCTACCCCGGTTTTTCCTGTTGCTGCTTTTTTCTCTCATTAATTTTTCGTTGACGTTTCTTTATTACTTCCGGGAAGATGCCTTTTATTCATAATTTGAGGAGAGTAGATGAAGAAATGTCTTGTTATTCACGGAAGTCCCCGTATCGGTAATACTCACAAAACTATCCGGCTGTTAATGAAGCAGTTGCAGCAAAAAGGTGAGATCGAATTCGAAGAGATATCTTTACATGAAATAAATATTCCCTATTGTCAGGGTTGTTCCCTTTGTCTCTATGACGACGAAAAACTCTGTCCGCACAGTGAGACTATTTCGGAGATCGAGAAGAAGATAAGCAGTGCTGACGGCTTGATCTTTGGTCTCCCGGTCTATGTTATGAACGTCTGCGGTGAGGTTAAGAACCTGATCGACCATCTTGCCTACTCCGTTCACCGTCCCCGGTTTTTTAAGCAGGATGTATTGATAGTTGCAACCACCTCCGGGATCGGTGCCAAGAAAGTAGCTAAATATTTGAAAATGGTCTTTGCTTATCAGGGTTTCAGAAACATCAGCATCTTACCGGTCATCTGTGGAGACGGTAACCTAAAGATAAGTACCGGACTTGAGCAGAAAGTCGCTGCTGCTGCCGGGAATTTCTATCGTAAAATGATCTCGGAAAACCCATTCAGACCAAGCTGGAAGCAAATCGTTTACTACAATCTTTTCAGAGCAAGTGCCCTTGCCGGAAAAGCGGCTAACAACGGTGATTACCGTTATTTTCACGAAACAGGGCTGCTTCACAAGAATCATTACTATGAATTAGGTTTGTTGAAAAATCTCTTTGCATCCTTCACTTTTTCGGTTCTGAAGAAGCTCGTCAAATATTGAGTATAACCGGTAAGTACCGGACAGACTCCTGATCCGGTCAGCTGTTCTCGGGAGATTAACGGTTACCCGGACTGAAGAGCAAAATGTGACATCCGTATTTTTTTCTTCTTTTAACTTAAAGGCATTCAGGGAAAACCACTATCAACAGGAAAAATCAGTTTTCTCTCTTTACCCTCACTTTCCAGTAATGATCATGTCTTCCTCTAAGAGACCATTAGAATGTTCTATAGTCGGACCCCTTCCGTCTATTGAACATTCTAATGGTCTCCTAATGGTATCCTAAGAGTAGAAAGGCGGAAACAGATCGCATCGATATTCAGTATCTCTGCTTTGAAAATGCGAACCAGTAAGCCAAATCCTGAATGTTGGTGTACAATTACTACTAATTATTATTCCTCATCATTAAGCCCTGAGCAGCAGGAAGAGATAACAAGAGCTGCAAGGTTGTCTACTAAAACCCGAAAGTCAGGATGACGGTGGCTATATCAAGACGAAAATGAAGCAGCAAGGGACTTGAAAGAGATTCCGGATCAATGCCTCTCTATAAAACCGACGAAAAATGTTGACACGGTTCTCAGGCCTTTTTACAGATTAATCAAGGAATGATGAGACCGAGTAAATGATGAAGTAATTCGGGTACTCCCTTCATTGGAGACTGTTCTGATTGCCAGGATACAAATACTTTGCAACAATCATCATTACCTGCCGGAGGAAAATATGAAAAGAGTTTTTCTGATCGCAGTAATTCTGATGTCACTGCTGCTCCTTTATGCTGAGCCTGTTGACTTGGAAACGGCAATGAAGGTTGCCGGTAACTGGTTGAACTATCAGAATGAAATAAGAGGAAATCATCCGGAATTAGCGGTGAAAGATTCGTATGCTCACGCGAGATACGACAAGATAATGTTCTATGTCTTCAATTTTGAACCGGAAGGTTTTGTTATTGTTGCCGGAGATGATGCCTCGATCCCCATTCTTGGCTATAATACCATCGGAGAGAGCAGTTTAGGGGAGTTTCCCGGGAATACTGCTTCCTTCTTCAAGAACTATGAAAGAAGTATGCTGGAGATAGCCGAGCACGATTTATCGAATGAAGAGACCAGCATTAAGTGGACTGAGATCTTGACCAATGCTTTGCAGAGTCCAAGAGACTCCAGAATGGTCGAACCTCTTTTAGCTTCCAAATGGAACCAGAACTATCCCTGGAACCAGTATTGTCCGGCAGATCCTGCTGGTCCGGGGGGGTATGCTTATGCCGGCTGTGTTGCGGTGGCTATGGGGCAGGTAATGAAGTATTGGGCTTATCCTGACCAGGGGATAGGTTCTTATTCCTACTGGCACTATAACTATGGTTACATTTCTGCTGATTTTGCTTCTGCAACTTATGATTGGTCAAGTATGTCAGACTATTCAGCAACCGATGCGGCTGCTTTTCTTTTATTTCATCTTGGGGTCTCGGTGAATATGTGGTACAGTCCAAACGGCTCCGGTGCCTATTCTGAAGATGCGAGGGACTCTCTTGTTCAACATTTCGGTTATCATTCCCAGGCTCAGTTTGTTGAGCGATGGGCCTATGGAACTGCCCAGTGGGTTAATTTGTTAAAAAGCCAGTTAGACGACCATAAACCTATGTATTACAGCGGATCCGGTGATGACGGCGGGCATGCCTTCAATGTTGACGGCTATGATACTAACGATTTCTTCCATTTTAATTGGGGTTGGGGTGGTGCTTACGATGGTTTTTTCCATATCAATAACCTGAATCCGGGAGGAAGTGATTTTAATTCCGGACAGGCAGCAATAATCAATCTTATTCCGGGAGGAGTCTATTCCTTTCCTCCCAGAAATCTGACGGCAATACCGGGCGATGAAGTTGTTTTTCTCTCCTGGAATGAGCCTAATTATCAAGTGAGAGGTTCCAAAGACGATTTAGCAGGGAATACAGGGAGAGATGATGAGCTGATCGGCTATAATATTTACCGTAATGGAGTTATGATCAATACCTCTGCGGTAGAAGAAACTGAATATCAGGATTATCAGGTTGCCAACAATACAACCTACGAATACTATGTTACAGCTCTCTATTCGGAAGGGGAGTCTATAAAGTCAAATACTGTAACTGCAACCCCCTCTATTGCAGTCCCCCCGGAAGCAGGAAACGGCAGTCAAAACAATCCTTATGAGATAGCCTCTGTGGAAAATCTCTATTGGATCGTGATGGAGCCAAGCCGTTGGGAAGACCATTATCTTCAAACCGAGGACATTGATCTTGCCGAGACGGTCAACTGGTTTGAAGGAAAAGGGTGGCGTCCTGTCGGAAATAATCTGCAGAGTTTTACCGGGACTTATGATGGTCAGGGTTATAGGATAAAAAACATGTATATCGACCGCAGCGAAGCAGTTGATGTCGGATTGTTCGGTTCGGTTACCGGTGCAGTAATCAAGAACCTCAGTATCACGAATCTCGAAGTAACCGGAAACAATAATGTCGGAGGATTGGCCGGGAGCAGCTTTCAGTCGGTCTTCTATAACTGCTACACTTCCGGAGAAATACATTTCAACGGCAATACAGCCGGCGGCTTGATCGGAAACAATAGAAATTCCGAGATCAGCAGCAGTATCAGCCGGAGCAATGTAACAGGAAAAGGTAACTTCGCCGGCAGCCTGGTAGGAATGAACCGGGAGTCTTCGATCGACAACTCTTTTGCCACAGGAAATGTTAACGGAGAACACTATGCCGGCGGGCTGGTCGGATGGAACTATATGTCTTCGGTGAATAACAGCTTCAGTATTGGTTCTGTGGGTGGGATCAATTATACCGGAGGACTGATAGGAGAGAATTTGAATTCAACCGTCAATGATAGTTACTGGAATACCGAAACGAGCGGGCAGGCTTCTTCGGCAGGGGGAGAAGGGAGAACTACTTCAGAGATGACCTTTCCCTATGCCGCAAATACCTATCTTGACTGGGACTTCACGGAGATCTGGAGCGAAGATGAAGAATTCGGGTTCAATGACGGATACCCGTATCTTATCAATAATTCCGGACAGGTCTCAGCTGGAGAGGAGACAGTCCAGATTCAACCGGCAGCAGTTATAAGCAATTATCCGAATCCCTTCAATCCCGAGACAACAATAGAGTTTAGCTTACCCCGGAGCGGCGAAACGAAGGTTTTGATTTACAATGTTAAAGGTCAGAAAGTCATAACTCTCCTGGATGAATATCTGACAAGCGGAGAGCACCGGGTAGTCTGGAACGGCAAGGATGACCGGGATAATGCTTTGCCCTCGGGAGTATATTTCTACCGGTTACTGACCGAAACAGAGAGAATTACCCGCAAAATGCTGCTGTTGAAATAGCTAACTGTTTTATCTGTTTTTACGGGGATTGAAAATCCGGAGTTCGGTTACCCAAACTGCAATCTAAAGCAGTAAGAATACTGTTCTGTCGATCAGTTTTCCTTTGACCGCTTCAGTTTTGTAAAACGATTTGCCGAATTGTTTTTTCCCTGCTATTTCCCCGGCGGGGTATCACTTTCTTTTTTATTTTCTCCTGGCTTTGCTCCCTTTGGCTTGCTAATCTTACCTCCGGCTTTTACTCCTCACTCTTCACGCAATCACGCTTTCACCTCCTTTCCCACTCTCAGGGGAAAACAAAGAAAAACCATTGACGGAATAGATAAACAATGAATAATAAATATGCATTCAAATATTAAGGAGGGACAAAATGAACATAGGATTCCACTACTACCTTACAAAAACTATTGCCATAAAAGCAGGCTTTTCTCCGGAAGAAGCTCAGATAATTGCTTATGCCTGCGAATATGTCGATGATGCGACTGAGCACGTTAAACTTAAGGTCAGAAACATGCCAGAACCAACCTACAAGAGGATGGGAAAGAACTGGTTCGATCCGACCTGCACTGCTCATCGCGGTATTCAAAACATCCGCTTTAATTTTACCAATATCAGGAAAAAGATCCTTCTACCCTTTCATTTCATACCGGCAGGATGGGATGAAAATGGTAAGAAATTCGATTTTCTGACTGTTCCGGATGCCCCTAAAGCTCAGGAACTTGTCCGTTCAGCCCTTGAAAAACTGAGAGCAGCTCCGCAGGAAACTCCGGATAGGGGGAAAGCTCTGATCAGTCTCGGGATAGCTCTTCATAGTTACGAAGATACCTTTGCTCATCAAAACTTCTCCTCCCGCAATAATCTTAAAGAGAATGGAGTAGCTGAAGCGAGGATAGTTACAAACAGCAAAAAGAAAAAACCTCACCCAATCGGAAAACTCCAGGGGTTTCTCGGTTACAGTATCGGACATGGTCTCTTGTGGAGCTATCCCGATATGTTCAACACAGAGGTGACCTATCTTGACGGAAGAAAGAATAATGTCCGGATAGATACGATGGAACGCTTCCTTCTGGCAGCCCGGAAGACCTATGACCTGCTCCGAGAATATACCGGAAAACCTGACGAATGGAATACTTTTTTACCAAAAATCAGGAAATGCCTGCAGAAAAACTACAAGACCAAGACTTCCTGGCAGAAGATCTTTGCTTCCCAGTTCTCCGGAATAGACTACCACTACAGCAGTAAAACCTGGCTGAACAGAACCCTAAGAATCCGAAAAGGCGGGGATATCTCCTACAAAGGGGATATGATCTGGTTCAACTTCCATCAGGCAGCCCATAAACAGAGATTGTTAATGATGAAGGAGTTAGGGTAAAGGGAAATAGATCAGAATATGAACAGAGACGGTTAATTTATCTCGTCACCACTATCCTCTCCCCCTTCTCATTCTTATGGAAGGAGATGAGGTTTTCCTGACCGGTTAGTTCGATTATCTCTTCATCGCTATATTTGCGGAAGATCATCCCGGCGTTATCTCCACTCAGGTATTTCAGAGTTCCGTCGGGGAGGGTTTCTGCTTTACCCCGGAAGAGTTCTATCCTGTCTATGGGGTCAAAGGTCAGGAGGACAGCTCCTTCCGGTTTGAGGACTCTGCGCATCTCCCGGAGACTCTTCCGGGCTGTTGCGGAAGTTACATGGTCAAGGACGGAGATAGAGACTGCAGCGGGGAAGAAGTTGTCCGGGAAGGGGAGGAGATAGATCTCGCTCTGGTAAAAATTTCCCGAAAGCCCCAGTCTCTCAAATACCCGGCGGCAGAAATCTACGGCTAAAGGGGAAAAATCAACCCCATAGACAGAATATCCTTCCCGGGCAAGATACCGGGCATTACGTCCGCCGCCGCACCCTAAATCGAGGACAGGTTCGTCCTTTTTCAGGTATTTATTGCAGAAAGATTCGAGAGCTTTTTCATGATTTCTTTCGGAAAAATCATAGTTTTCAGGGTCGATATTCTTTAACCGTCGGTTCCAGAAATCCCGGGGATCAGACATATTATCTCCTTTTTCAGTAATGTTTATATCTCATGCTGGGAGGGGAAAAGAAGTCAACTACTTTTAGGTTTTGGGAGCAGAAACAAAGCTTCGATATTTCCTTTTTTGTCACCATCTGTCAGGCTTATCTCACCCCAGGAAGAGAGAATAAAGAGAGTTACCATACCATAGCCGCAACCGAGCTATATATTATCAAAGATAGCAGCTATGGCGGAGTTTTTTGATTTCGATTGACAAGAATGCAATATTCTTTTTCTGCTTAACAGTGGTTTGTATTAGTTTATAGTTTATGGATCAGCAATATCAGCTGTAACAAGACTCAGGGAACTGCTGTTTATCAGAGGAGAAGGAGAAAAATTTTGAATTACGAGGACTTCAGAAAAAGTAGAGCGGATAGAAGGTAATGGAAACTCTGGCCTTTACGGATACGTTTGTTTTCGCCTATATAATCCTTCCCTTGATCATCTTCTTTGCCCGGATTATGGATCAGACAATAGGGACGATCCGGATCATCTTTGTCTCCAAGAGCATGAAGTATCTTGCTCCGCTGCTCGGGTTTTTCGAGGTCATATTGTGGCTGATAATTATGCGGCAGATATTTCAGAATCTCGATAATTACATCTATTACATTGCTTATGCAGCCGGTTTCGGGATGGGTAATTATGTCGGTATTCTGATCGAGAACAAGATGGCAATGGGGCTGGTTCAGATGAGGGTCATTCCCCAGAAGGACAGCTCAAAGCTGATAGAGTTTTTAAGAGAAGCAGGCTATAGATTTACCACAATTAATGGTTATGGGGCAGAAGGAGCTGTAGAGATAATATTTTCCGTTATCAAAAGGAAGAGTGTTGAAGATTTTGTCTCCATTATCGAGAGGTTTAATCCCAAGGCGTTTTATACGATAGAGGAGGTTAAATTCGTCAGTGAAGGGGGACCACTGAACTATAACACCGAGCAGGACTTTGACAAGATGAAGCGTCTGTATCGACAGCTAAGAAAAAGCAAATAAAGATAGATGAATGATTTATATTGAGTAAGGAGATCGTTATGAAACTGACTGAAGAGAAGATTATCAAGAGAAAAAGGAAATACTATCCGGAAGATTATAATGTTCATGATTGGAACGTTGTGGAAAAATCACTTCAAGAGTTGAGGGATTTTAACATAGGGAGCAGTGATGATTTAATTGCGATGATGGAGAAAAGCAGTGAACTCTCTATGATTATTTCGGAAGAGATGGCAAACCTCTATATCAAAATGACCTGTTATGCCGACAAGCAAGAGTATCAGGAGAACTATAACAAATTCTACGGCTCGATAGTAGCAAAGGCTCAGCCCTATATCAACGAACTGAACAAGAAGTTTTATGACAGTCCCTACAAAGATGAGCTGTCTGATGAAGAATACGGGCATTTGAAGAGAATAATCGCGAATGAGATCGAGATATTCCGGGAAGAAAACGTTCCCTTGAAAACCAAAGTGGTCGAACTGGCGAATAAATACGGAGAGATCAACTCCAAAATGACAGTCGAATATGACGGTAAAGAACAAACCCTCGCTCAGTTAAGCAAGTATCTTCTGGAACCGGACAGAAAGGTCAGAGAAGAGGTTTGGAGGCTGCGGCACAAAAGGATGGAAGAAGACAGAGAGGTTCTGGATGACCTGTTCGATGAGATGAGAGAATTACGGGAAAAACAGGCTAAAAACGCCGGATTTGATAACTACCGTGACTACAAACACAAAGAGATGGGGAGATTTGCTTACACACCTCAGGATATAGAGGAGTTTCATAATTCGGTGGAAAAAGTTGTTCTTCCCTTTTTAAAAGAGCTGACCGCAGAGAGAAAAGAGAAGCTCAAAGTAGATGTTGTCCGTCCCTGGGATACGGCAGTAGATCTGGACGGCAGGATACTGAAGCCTTTCGAGACCACAGAAGAATTTGTCTCCAAAGGGATAAAGATCCTGCAAAAGGTAGATAAGGACTTTGCCCTTAATCTCAACAAAATGGACAATACAGGGCTGCTTGATCTCGAAAACAGAAAAGGGAAAGCACCCGGCGGCTACAACTATCCCCTGGAAGAACTGGGAACTTCCTTCATCTTTATGAATGCTGTCGGACTGCATAGGGATGTAGTCACTCTGCTTCATGAAGCGGGACATGCTATGCATTCCTTTGCTACGAATAACATCTCTCTCTCACCCTATAAAGATACACCGAGCGAAGTTGCCGAACTCGCTTCCATGGCGATGGAGATGCTGACGATTGATTACTGGGATGAGTATTACAGCAGTGAAGAAGACTTCAAAAAAGCGAAACGTGACCAGCTGGAAGGGACACTCTCCTTTCTTCCCTGGTGTATGAAAGTAGATGCTTTCCAGCAGTGGATCTATACCAATCAGCAGCAGACGAAAGAAGAGAGAGCCGAATATTTTGCTCATCTGATGGATAGATTCAATACCGGTGTTGACTGGAATGACCTTGAAGACCAGAAGAGAAATGCCTGGATGTTCCAGTTGCACATCTTTGAGGTTCCTTTCTATTATATCGAATACGGAATGGCACAATTAGGAGCTCTTTCGGTTTATAAGAATTACCGGGAGAAGGGGAAACAGGCAATTGACGATTATAAGAGATTTCTCTCTTTAGGCTATAAAAAACCGGTTGATAAGCTTTATGAAGCAGCCGGTATTAAATTCGATTTCTCAGAGAAGCAGTTAGCAGAATTACTGAGATTTGTCCGCAAGGAGTTAGAGGAGTTAAAATGAACCCCTATCAGCTAATACTGCCGTTAGGACTTTTAACCTTCACCTTATTGCTGATCACTGTTCTGATTGGAACACGGATCATTAAAGTGAAGTTCAAATATCACAAGCTATTCGGTATCCTGACCTTTATCTCTGCTCTGATCCACGGAACACTGGCGGTCTATCTGAATTATTTCCGCTGATTATCTGATTCTCAGCGTTATAGATAGTTGTTAATATCCTGGGCGGGAAACAGAGAGAAAAGGTTTTTTTACCGGACAGATTTTTTCTTAGGAGATCATATCTCTAAACGGGAGGAAAATATGAAAAAGATGCTCATTCTTATAGGGCTGTTAGTCTTTCTGGCAGGGCTGCAGAGCCATGCTCCGTCTGATATGGAAATTTCATTCGATGCAGAAGAACAGATACTGACACTGGTCATTATGCACGGAGTTGGGGATCATCAATCCCACTATATCGGATCAGTTACGGTCAGTCAGGGTGGAAAGGAGATCATCGTTCAGCAATTGAGCAGACAGGATGATAATGAAAAGGTCACTTTGAAATACAGGATACCTGAAGCCGAAAAAGGGATGACCCTTAACATTGTTGCTAACTGTAACCGGACAGGGAGAATGAGAAGGGAGATAGAGATCGAATAAGCAATTAGCTTGGTTTATTCTTTCTTTTCTTCCCGGATTGCCTCGACGGGACAACCTTCAAATCTCTGGAAATCCCCTTCGCTGCAGATCCCGCAGGAGATACATTTATCCTGATCGATAACAGCAACCCCTCTTGACATGGTTATAGCTCCGACAGGGCAGTACCTCACACATAGACGGCAGGAAATACAACTGCGGGGATCAACCCGGTAGGAAACTTCCGGAGAACCGGAGACCATTAAGAGTCTATCTCCTTCGTTAGCAAAATGACGCTCACCATCAGCAGTTGTCAGACCGTAAACAAGAAACCCTTTGGAGGTGGAAAAACCTTTGATGGTGTATTGTTCATCACTGACCAGAGGGAAATCACTCTCTTCCAGCAATTCCGAAGTTACAACATATAGTTTAATGGTATCGGCTTCCATATGAAAGTGGCAGATATCTTCGAAAACCAGCAGCGTTCCGGTTAAAGACTCATAACCGTTCTTATCGGCAAAGAGCGTTGCAGAAAAGATAACCATGAAGAGTATTAAAGTAACCGTCAGGGAAAAAGTACGTTTATTAAGGGTCATGACACAACCTCATTTTTTTGAGGTTAAAGTTCCTGATGAAAAGAATATGTCAATGATTGACTTAGCCCACGAACCAATAATCGTCTTTGAAGAGCAGTATTTTTGAGCAACGGATGTTATTCTCCGGAGCAGGTATAATGAACAGAACAGAGATCAAGCCCGATTTAGATGTTTTCCCTTCTTCAATCAGGGGTTACCTGAGGGAGGCAAAACTGTTTGACAGCAGTTGTTCCGAGACTGCCAGAACACTGTTCATCGATGGAAAGACCAGAGCTTTCTTAAAGACCGGGGGAAGAGGAACGCTTGCCCGGGAGCAAGCGATGACCATATATATGAACAGCCATGGACTTGCCCCTGAGGTTTTAGAATACATCGGTGAGGGTGATAGGGATTATCTGCTGGCTCTGGCATTGGACGGGGAAGATGGTATTGCAGATGAGCATCTGGCATTGCCGGAACAATTAGCAGCAGCTATGGGTGAATATCTGAGGGTTATTCACAATCTGCCGAAAGCGGATTGTCCTTATCCTCATAGAACAGCGGAGATGATTGCCGAAAGTGAATACAGCATCGCTAATGGCTATATTGATAAGCAAATTTTGCCGGAAGAACCGGAGCAGGCAGCAGAGAGGTTCGAGGAATTAAAACCCGGTTTGAGAGAGGATGTAGTGATCCATGGTGACTACTGTCTCCCAAACATCATAATGCAGGACTTTCGTTTGCAGGGGTTTGTTGATCTGGGATCCGGCGGTGTAGGGGACAGGCATTATGATCTGTTCTGGGGTCTCTGGACTCTGGAATACAACATGAAGACCAATAAATACGGAGATATTTTTCTCGCTGCATACGGCAGAGAGGATGTGGACAAAGAGAGACTGGAAATGTGCCGTCTGCTGGCAGGGTTTACAAAGTAAAAAGTTTTTCTTATACCTTTAGAGATTTAGCAGAGCATTCGAAGCCCTTTCCGGGAAGGAGATCAGAAAACCGATCAGGCATTCAGGATATCTTTCAACCGGAGATGATAATCTTTGGACGCTTTACTCCCGCTCTGATTTGGGTGAAGGTATCGAGAAAGACTTCTCTCCCTTCCGCTTCTTTAAGCTTGCCGGCAATTGAAGGGTGCATCGGAATTTCTCCGCAGCCCTCGGTAATGATGACCGGGTAGGGGATAGGCTCTTTTCCGGTCAGGGCAATCCCGACCTCTTTTCCAAGAAAGCCGACAAGTTCACCGTTATTGAGCGAAGGTATGATCAAGCCTTTAATCTTGGCTTTCTCAGCTCTTTTAAGAAAATCGAGTCCTACCGGGAAGGGAACTGCAAGTATTTTATTCAGGAAGAGAGACAGGTCGGTCTTTTCCTGTTCTTCGAGAAATGCCAGGAAACCGAAGTTTTCACTGCCAAAACCTATGATACCATCGATCATTGTGCCTGAGCATTCAATATCCACAGTCCTGTTGTCTTCAGTTTTGAGTACTTTACCTTTTACTCCGACAGATAAACGGAAAGGTATTTTCAGGTACTGGATGGTAATGGTGCCCTGCTCGTAGTCAATATCTGTAATATTACCGGTAGTGGGAGATGAAAAGAGAACAGACTCCTTTCTTGCCAGGTCGTGCAGGTTCTTTTTATAAAGGCTTTTTGCCAGAGTTTCACCTGTCCGGACAAAGTCGTTCTCTCTCTTCTTCAGGGCAGTCTTTAACTCTTTGGGGGGAATACCCATCTTCTCAGCGATATTAATCTTCAAGGACTTAAGAGGATAATCCTGAATCTCTCTGAGATAGAGAGAGCCAGAATCGTAGTTTATCTTTTCGACTATTCCTCTGGTCACGGAATGATACTCAATATTTGATTCCAGAATACTTTTAGCAGGAAGATGGAAAACCTTCTGACCTGCCTTTATCTCATCCCCCTCCGCTACTAAAAGACCTTTTGGGAAAGAATCAAGGTCAATATTACAACGAGTCAAGATGCTTATCACAAAAAGCATAGGGGGTTCATATTTGGTTTCACCCAGAAGAGTCTCTGCTTCGACGAGATCCCCCTCTTTTACATAGATATCCCCTTTATACGGTAGTTTTCGCTGCAGAACGGTGCACCCCTCAAAGATCTGTTTTTTCTCCATAAAACTGCCGAAACTTGTCTTAATATCTGTTTTTTCTTTCTCCAGATCATAGAGTTGGAGAATCTCGTTTGCCAGGTTAAAATCGTAAAGATTACTGCTCCGGGTATCAATAAGGAGAGGAACATTGCTTCTGATCACTACCGGGTTGTAATTTTCGCCGAGAGTACAGCCGGAAAGGCAGGTAATAGTAAACTCCGCTTCTTTCTGAGCCTTGATGATCTTTAGTGATTCGGGGAAAATCTCAAAAGTCTCTTTTCTCCCTTCCTCTTGCAGCATAATAGTCATCAGCTTACGTGGCTTCTTCTTTAACTTAAAAAGAGGTTTAACAGTAACCGCCAGCTTCTCATAACCGGATTTCAGAAGCAGCTCTTCGGCATCCGGGTAAGCAACTTCACTTAGCTTACCGAGATGAGGTGAAAGGAATTCAGGATCATACCATATTTCAGTGATTCCCTCGATATCAAAACTGTCCGAAAGAACAGATACCGCCTGATTGCGGTTTTTTGCTCCCGAAAAAATACCACCTGCCCCGAGTACAATATTGAAGTCCTGCAGTGAGAATTTTCTTTTTGAGAGTGATTGCTCAAAATACATTGCCTCCTTGAAGCGGCAATTATCACCCCGGATAACTCTTTCCAGAAAACCGAGCCGCTGGATCTGGAAATTCATCTGCAAGTGATGGATCCGGGACATTCTTATCGCTTCCCGTGCCGCTGCCTGTTCAATTGCTTCCTGATAATCATCGGAAGGAACAAATGTCGGGTAAAGCATCTTGTTGAAGATATAATTCCGAATATAATTCTCATCGAGTTCGGCAGGCAGCCATCTTTTTATGTTAGCGAATCCGGCTTCAGCCAGGACATTGGAAATGCTGTAGCTCATACCGAAATTGGCACTTACCGTACGGTAATAACTACCGAAAATGTTAGAAAAGATATCGGTAGTAGCACCGCCGATATCAACTGCTATTATCTGTTTCTGCAAATGCTTGCTTAAAACAGCAAGAGAATTAATAACACCCGTAGGTGTCGGAATGATCTTATCGAGGATCATCCCCTTCAATTCAGAATACCCGGGTGCCTGTTCCATTACATTCTCCATAAAGAGGCGGTGAATCTCGTCACGGGCAGGTTCAAGGTTCTCTTCATCCATCTTCGGTCTGATATTGTCAACGATGTGAAGGTCATACTGCTCACCAAACATTAGTCCGATAAACTCCCGGGCTTCGATATTACCCGCATAGATAAGAGGTACCCGGGAAGAAACACCAAACTTCGGCTGAGGTTTCGCAGCTTTGAGAAGTTCTCCCATTCTGATAACCGAGGCATAAGCTCCTCCATCCACTCCCCCGGAAAAAAGAATGATATCCGGTCTCAAGAGATCGATCAACTGAATTCTCTCCACAGGTAGTCGCCGGTCATCAACAGCAATAGTGTCCAGAATAACCCCGCCGGCACCATAAGCAGCTCGCTCCGCACTGCTTGCCGATTCATTAAGAGCAAGACCAACTACTAATATCTGTAACCCGCCACCGGCACTACTGGTGGTAAGATAGCCGACATTCGCAGCTAAACTGAAATTTGTTTCTTCGGAATCAGGGGTTAAGAGACTTACTTTTTCCTTTGTCTCCAGAGCACGAATTACCCTGTACAAACCAATCTTGACATCGGCATAAGGATGCTCGACAGTTGTCCCCGTTTTGGCAATCCCCCGAAGAGCATAACGGTTGTTTTCCTTTTTTAACAGAATACCTTTAGTTGTTGTACTTCCAATATCGGTAATCAGCAGAACTTCAGGATCAGACATATTATCTCCTTGAAACAGTAGAATCTTAGACCTATTAAAGATGTTTTGTCATTTCAGTCAATTACTATTCCAGCAGAAAAGATAATTTCTCTGCCGTTGAGAGAACAGGAAAATGGGGAAAACACCCCGTTAAGAAAAAATTTGCATTAGTTAAGTGCTAATGATACAACACGTTAGCAATTAAAGAGCAAAAGAAGCAAACGAAAAAGCTTGACAAGGTGAACCAGTGAAATACCATACCACCAGACAGGAGAAGAGGAAATGGAACTGGAGAGTGATATGAGAATGTTTGATGACCAGATGCCCATTTATATCCAAATGCGGCAAGAGATCGAAAAAGCTATCATCAAAGGTCTGATCAAGGAAGACGAGATGATCCCCTCAACGAGGGTATTGTCTCAAACTTACCAGATTAATCAGAAAACTGCGGTGAATGCTTTGAGTGATCTACTTAATGAGAAGGTATTGTATAAAAAGAGGGGTATTGGTATTTTTGTCAGCCCCGGCTCGAGGAAAAGACTCCGTGAGAGGAAGCAACGGGAATACCGTGAAGAGGAACTGATAGCAACTTTGGAGAAAGGGAGAGAATTGGGAATTAGCGTAGAAGAGATCTTGGAGATGGTTAGTATTATTTATAAGAAGAAAGGAGAAGAACAATGACAGCAATTGAAATTTCTCGGTTAACGAAGAATTATGGTAAGTTCAAAGCGTTAGATGAAGTTAATCTGGTTTTACCGGAAGGGAGAATAGTGGGATTGTTTGGCAAGAATGGTGCCGGCAAATCAACGATGATGAAATGTTTACTCGGCTTTCTGAAGCATAAAGGTGAGATCAAGATGATGGGAAAGACTTTGACCGAGTACAAGCACAATCTCTTCAACGAAGTGGCGTTTATTCCGGATGTCAGTGTGATTGATGATCGTCTGACAGTCCAGCAGGTGATAGATTACATCTCGAACATACATCCCCGCTGGAATCATCTCCGGGCAAAACGACTGCAGGAGATCAGTAATCTCCCTTTGAAGAAGAAGGTTGGCAAGTTATCGAAAGGGATGAAGACCAAGCTCTATCTCATGACGACTCTCTCTCTTGATGTTAGTATTCTTCTGCTCGATGAACCCACCATCGGATTGGATATTGCATTTCGAAGAGAGTTTTTCAATACCATCCTGGGGGAGTTTTATGATGATACGAAAACGATCTTGATCTCTACCCATCAAGTAGAAGAGGTAGAGCATATTCTGAACGACATTATCTTTATCGATGAAGGACGGGTTATACTTCATGATGGAATAGAAGAGTTAAAGAACAGCCACACTATTATAACGGTACCGACAGACCGGGAAGGAGCTTTTTTAGCGTTAAATCCCAGGTTGATAACAAAGAAATTGGGAGCTGTAAGCGGTTTGGTTGAAAAATCAGTGCAGATAGAGGGGGCAGAATACAGAAGACCTTCTCTGACCGATCTGTTCTTAGCCAAGGTTGGAGGTTACTATGAAAACTAATCAGGCATTAATAAAAAAAGAGGTTTTGGTGCTCGGAAAAAGGCTATTGATACCGGCTTGGATCGTTGCTGCGGTATATGGAATGATCCTCTTAGGCTTGCTCATATCTTTTTTGCTTCCCAGCCATGTTATGCAGATTAACGGTGAGTCTATTACCTTAGAAGAGGCATTAAGGGAGTCTCTTCCGGTAGATGTTACCGGTCAGGGCAGATTGATCAGTTATCTGTTCAACTATATCATAGCGATAATGGCTTCAGTGCTGCTCATAGGAAACATCATTCTGGTATCTTCCAATATATTCAATGTCAACAAACGGAGTAACTATGAACTATTTCATAGAACCCAGCCGGTTTCGATCTGGAAAATCACGGCAGCCAAAATTGCCGCAATTACTTTAAGCAACTGGGTTGTTTTCGTCGGACTCTGTATTTTCAACTATCTTGTGTTCAATATTTTTCTCAGCCTGGAATTAAGAAATCTGATAAGCTGGAATTTCTGGTACGGTTTCTCGGGAATGCTGCACTGGGTTATACCATCATTGGTTATAGCTTTTGTTTCCACGGCTTTTATTTCTCTTATTTCGGCACTGTTTCAGGATTCAGCGCTGGCCAAAGCGGCAGGAATATTAGCAGGATTCCAGGTGATAATCGGCATTTTCAATAGAATATACGGATGGAGTTTACCATTACCTTTCATTTATTTGCGATCAGTGTTCGATATCGGTAGATTAGCTAAAGGAAGCAGCGGCTTAATCAGCTTAGGTACGGATTTCAGCATGCCGAACTGGTCCTTTTTATTTAATTGGAATACCCTTTTGCACCTAATAGTGGCAGCGGTATTCTTTGTAATAGCAACCTATTTCTATAGTATCAGAGAGATTAAGTAAAAGACGTTGGAGGCGTTATTATGAACAGAAAGAGTTTTTATATCGGAAGTGCTTTGATAATGGTATTTTTGCTTTTTCCGGTTCTTCATGCTCAATCGGGATCAGTGGCTACGGCAGATGACTACACAGCAGCAGAAATAAATCCGGCAGCATTAAGTCTGGAGAACACATCGGGAATTGCCTTTGAAGGTTTTTATAATGAAGATGGAACGGAAGAGGTGAAGTATAAAATCTTTTTGAACAGTCATTATTGGAGTTTTGTATATGGGAGAAACAGGAGTATGAATGACTACCGCCTCTCTTCCTCAATCCCTGTTTTCCGGAATTTTTATCTCGGTGGCGATATGTACTGGATAAACAGTGATATTGAGGATGCGGATTATGCCCTATCTTTTCTCTACAGACCGCATAATATAATCAGTCTCGGGATGAACATCAAAGAGATCAATCTCTCCGACCCGGAATATCATCTGGGGGCAGGAATCAGACCACTTGGAACATTTGCGGACATTGGAGATAGATTTACGATCACTACTGATTTTAGCTATACTGAAGACATTACGGAGAAAAAGATGTCCTGGAACAAACCGGTCGTCGGCTTGGAAACAGAATTCTTGAACGGTCTCCGTATTGCCGGCAGTTATGATCTGGAAAGAGAAACTATCGGGTTAAACCTCTCTTTTTGCTATAAGAGGGCCAGAGCAGGCACAACAGTAGATTTTGATGAAGACAATGATTTTACTCATGGAAAATACTATCTGGTTCTTGCCAGAAGGGAGCATCGTTCCCTCCCGGCGATCTTTAAAAGAGACAATGTATATAGCTTCAAAATGAGCAAAGAGATCGTGGATGAGAAAGAACAAAGGAAGTTCGGACCATTTCTAATGGTAAAAGATCAGGAGACAATGGAAGAGACAATCGAGAAGATAAGAAAGCTGAAGGAAGATGATTCGATCCAAGGAATTGTTTTCAAAAATCCGGAACCCAAAACGAATTACGCCAATCTGCTGGAATTGAGAAGAGAATTGCAAGACTTCCGGGACGCAGGAAAGAAGATAATTGTTTACGGAGATAACTATGGAAATCTGCATTATGCCTTTTTTGCCTCTATTGCCGATGTGATGTATCTCAATCCCAACGGTTCTGTAAATCTTATCGGTTTTTCCATAGCCATTCCTTATCTTTCCGAAACATTGAATAAATTGGGGATCGATGTGCTGGATTTAAGAAGTCACGACTTCAAATCAGGACTTAATATCTTCACAGAGAATGAAATGACAGATGAGGAGAGAGTGACCTATAATGATCTGCTCGACGACTTCTTTTTCTATATGGCAGAAATGCTTCAGGAGGGGCGAGGTGAAAAGCTTAAAGAGAATGTCGATAGGATAGTAAACAACGGACCTTATTTCTTGTCAGAAGATGCCCTGGATAACGGACTGGTTGATAAACTTATCTATGAAGATGACCTGGAAGAGACCTTAAAAGAGTTTTATGCGAATCCCACAATTACCTCCGAGTTACCAAGGGATAAAATGGTAACAACCTGGGCTGAACCGAAAACGGCAAAAATTGCCCTGATCCATGCCTCCGGAAATATCGTGATGAGTGACGGACAACCAGGGAGAACTATCGGGGGAAAGACAACTGCCAAACAGATAAAGCAAGCGCGGGAAGACAGCTCTGTCAAAGGGATCATTTTAAGAGTCAACAGCGGTGGAGGATCTGCGTATGCCTCCGATCTGATAACTCAGGAGGTGAAGAAATGCCGGGAAGCAGGAAAACCGGTTGTTGTTTCGATGGGTGGTATGGCAGCTTCCGGCGGTTACTATATCTCTGCCTATGCCGATAGGATTATAGCCGAACCAACAACTTTAACCGGCTCGATTGGAGTAACGGGTATGATCCCAAACTTTAACCGCCTCTTCAACAAAATTGCGGTTAACTGGTCTTCTGTTAAAAAGGGGGATAATTCCGATCTGCTCGCTTTTTACCGGCCTGTTGCAGAAGAAGAAGCCCTGCTGCTCAGGAGATATATCTTGAGCAGCTACGATGACTTTATCAATGTAGTAGCTGAAGGTCGGGAGATGACTTACGACGAAGTGCATCACATTGCCCAGGGGAGGGTCTGGACAGGAAGAAAGGCTAAAGAGCTCGGCTTGGTCGATGAGTTAGGCGGTATGCAGACTGCAATGCAGGCGATGAAAGAGATCGGTGGTTTTAAGAACATTGAGTTAGAAGACTATTCCTACAGTTTTTCGGGATTTAGTCTTAGTATAGGAACAGGCGGAGTTCTGGCAGAAGAGAGAACAATACTCAATTTGCCCGAAGAACTGGAAGCTCTCACAAAATACAAAGAGATGTACAGCCAATGGGGAAAGGAGAGAGTACTTTATCTGATGCCGCAGTTTCAATTGAACGGTATTGAATAGAGGGGAAGAGATGAAATAATTAAGGGGCTGAAAAATCAGCCCCTTAATTATCAATGTCCTTGCTTATGTTTCACGTGAAACATTAATTGCCTGCCAGCTCTTTCTTGAAGGCAAGCAGCTTGTTTGTATAACCTTCCTCGGAGAGAGCCAATATCTGACAGGCGAGGATGGCTGCATTCTTTCCGCCGTTAATAGCCACTGTGGCTACCGGAACTCCGGTAGGCATTTGAACGATGGAGTAGAGAGAATCCTCACCGGATAGACTATTGCCCTTAGCCGGTACCCCGATTATGGGGAGATGGGTGTGTGCCGCCAGGACACCGGGAAGGTGGGCAGCCATTCCGGCAACGGCAATAATAACCTTTATCCCCTCATTGTGGGCGTTTTTAGCGAGTTGCACGGTAATTTCCGGGTTACGGTGAGCGGAAGAGACATAAAAATCATAAGGGATATCAAACTTTTCCAGATATTCTTTGATCCCGTCCCCAATAGCCATATCCGATTTACTTCCCAGGATAATTCTTACGAGTTTAGTCACAATTACACCTCATTAGTAGTTGTTTATTATAATCTATTTATTGGCATATATAGCATATACTTAGCAGCTATTTTTGTCTTGTCCCTGTCACCTTATTGCAGAGTGAGTAGATTGACTATCTCCTGCGCAGTTTTGGCATTCTTCAAAGCCAGGAGGTTTTCATCTTTCATGATAAACTTTGAGATATAGGAGAGAGAGAAGAGATGTTGCTTATCATTATGCAGCAAAAGCATGAAGAAGAGAGTGACCGGTTTACTGTCGGGGGCGTCAAATTCTACCCCCTCTTCGCATCTTCCGAAGAGGATCGCCGGTTTTTTGATCTTGCTGGGGTGGTGATGACGGGGATGGAGCAGGGCAACACCTTTGCCAACGGCAGTGGAGACCAAATCTTCTCTGGCTACTACAACTTCATAGAGCCATCTCTGGTCTCTGACCAGTTTCAGCTCTTTAGCCATAATTGACATTTTGGCGATAGCTTCATACTTGTTATCAGCTTCAAAGTTCATGTTGATATATTCAGGGATGAAATAATCCTGGAATCTGCACACGGTACGTTTGAGGGCAAGCATCTGTTCCTCGCTTTCATTCAGACCGGCAAGCCATTCATCAATATCGTCTTTACTGATTTTCAGAGTACTCCCTTTCTTTACAGCTTTAAAGACATTATCATTGATCATTTCCTGTATTATATTAGGACTGACCTTGAGCATTTTCGCTGCCTCATTGATAGTGAGCAAATTATTCTTCATCCTGAAAACCTCCAAAATATTTTGACATATATTTATTGACCTGTTTTTTTTTGTCAAGCATAACAGTATTATTCCTTGACACAATTAGCTCTCTATATCTCTTAAGAACTATGAAAATACCCTATATTACAGGTTTTGCCGTCATTTTACTGGTCATTTTCGGCTGTACATATTCTTTGCGGATGAATCAATATCCTCATCTCAGAGATGTAATGATCGTTCCCTTCGAAAATGATACTGTAGAGCTTTACCTGGAAGAAGATCTGAGAAATTCAATTATCACTTCTTTTCAGCAGGATGGCAGATTAGGGATAGCTTATGAAGAGCCCGACAGCAGGATTGAGGGGAAGTTGTTAGAATACAGCGATACCATCTATGGCTATGACATTGATCAGAATATTCAGGAATATCAGGTAAAGCTGGTCATGTCTATTACCTTTACCGATTTGGTGCGTAATGCGGTAATCTGGGAGAACAAGTCGCTGGCTTTGACCGAGCGTTATTCTCCTGAAGGAGCCGGAAGTGCTGAGTATGATAGTGAGGAAGAGGCGAGAAACGAGATCTACCGGGAATTATTCAGAATAATTATTAGAAACAGTTTGGAGGCATGGTAGAAGAAATATGAGGATCAATAAATATTTAGCGATGTGCAATTTAGGTTCCCGGCGGGATGTGGAAGACCTGATCATTAAGGGAAAGATAACAGTGAACGAGAAAGTCTGCAGGGAACTGGCGACGGATATTGCTGCTGGTTTTGATGTTGTGACTTACGAGGGACAGATTATCAAGCCGGTCAAAGAGAAAATCTATATTGCTTTAAACAAACCCAAAGGTTACATCGTGACCAAGAGGGATGAGTATAATCGCAAGACGGTCTTTGATCTTCTCCCGAAATTCGAAGCAGATCTCTTTGCTGTAGGGAGACTCGATAAGAATTCTGAAGGCTTACTGCTGTTGACAAATGATGGGGATTTTGCCAATACCCTTATGCATCCCCGCTATAAATTCTCCAAGATCTATAAAGTGGAAGTACAGGGAAAGATTAAGCCATTCGATCTTCACCAGTTACAGGAAGGAATGTTTATCGACGGGGAGAAAACACTGTCGGCACGAGTGTTCATCAAAAAAAGTGATATCGATTCGACAATTTTAAGATTTACCATCTATCAGGGGAAGAACCGGCAGATCAGAAAGATGCTGGAAACACTCGAGTATAAAGTTATCAGTTTGAAGAGATTACAGATAGGGGGGATAAAACTGGGTGAGCTTCCCTTGGGAGCCTACAGACCCCTCAAACCGAGGGAAGTTAGATCTATCCTCGAAGCTGCGGAAGGAAAGAAGGGAGAACAGGTTAAGCGTGAAACGAAAACTACCCGGCAGTATAGTCAGCCCGTAAGAGAGTTTAAACGATCATCTCCTAAAGCTGGAAGGGGAGACTCAGACAGATCAGCAAGATATGAAAAAAGCAGGGGCAGATCGAGTTTCCGGAAAGAGGAGCACAAAGAGGGGAACCGCAGTGAAAGACCTTCGGGAAGCAGAAACTCTTTCCGGGAAGAGGGGAAAGGTGAAAGCGATAAGAGGAGAAGTTCTCCGGAAAGAGAGAATAAAACCGGTTACAGGAGAAGCAAAACAGAAAAGAGAGAAGTTCCCGGAAAGTTCCGGCGGCAGGAGACGAACGGCAGAGGGGGGCAGCGGCGTAATGTTTCCGGTAGTGACAAACCCCGTTACCGCCGGGAGAGTAAAGATAACGACCAAAAGAAAAGAGATTAGATCGTTGACAGCACAAAAGTTTAAGTTACCTGAGAGAGGGAGCAGAAGAGAGATAAGCGATAGTAAAATAAGGATCGGTTTAACATGCAATTAGGATTAATCGGATTAGCAAACTCCGGGAAAACGGCAATTTATAACGTTCTTACCGGTTTCAATGCCGAGACAGGTTATTTTCATAAGGATGAACCCAATATTGGGGTAGTAGAGGTCATTGACCCGAGGGTTCAGTTTCTTTCCAAGCTCTACAATCCCAAGAAGACTACTTTCTCTATCATCGAAGTTCTTGATTTTCCCGGGAACGACGATGAAGAGCATAAAATGAAGATAGACTCCCCAAGAGTCAAGCAGCTTGATGCTCTGGGTGTAGTTCTTCGAAACTTTGATGATCCGGTGATAAATGAATCTTTAGGAAAACCAGATCCTTTGAGGGATCTGGCTGAAATTAATACTGAGATGCTTATTGCCGATATGCAGATTGCCGAAAAACGTTTGGAAAAGGTCAAATTAAATCTGAAAAGAGGAGTAAAAACCTCAGATGTTCTTTTCGAAGAGAAGGTACTGCAGAAGGTACTCGAGGCATTGCATGCGGAAAAGCCATTGCGTGAAATTGAACTGGCTCCTGAAGAAGAGAAGGTGATCCGGGGATTTCAGCTATTGACGAATAAACAGGTGATGATTTTACTCAATTCCGATGAGCAAAGGTTTGGAAACAACGAAAAAGTCATAAGGGAAATAGAGAGCAAAGGGTATGAAGCGGTTGATATAGCCGGTAAATTCGAGATGGAGCTTTTAAGCCTGGAACCAGATGATGCCCGGCTTTTTATGGATGAGATGGGAATTACAGTTTCAGCCCGGGATAAGATTATCCGGTTAGCTTACAAGGTACTCGGTTATATCAGTTTCTTTACTGCCGGAAATCAAGAAGTCCGGGCCTGGACGATCGTAAAAGGTGAAAATGCTCAGCAAGCAGCGGGTAAGATCCATTCGGACATGGAGCGTGGTTTCATCAGAGCAGAATGTTTTCACTATGATGATCTCCGGAATTACGGTTCTGAAAAAGGGGTGAAAGAGGCAGGAAAAGTAAGGATAGAGGGCAAGAATTATATAGTAAAAGACGGTGACTTGATCTTTGTCAGATTCAGTGTTTAGACTACGGGAAAGGTAAGAGTATGAAAAATAATCAAGGAAGTAACTCTTTTCGCCATATATATGGCGGAGTATTACTCGCAATATTGTCTATTTTGTTCTTTTTAGCTATCATTTCCGGAAAAAGAGTGGTTGCTAATGATTATCAGATCCTTAAAAATGCCGGATTGTCTTTTTTCGATTTTGTGACCCTCAATTTTCCTGTTGTTAATAATCTGATCGGACCTTTTGGGGCGTTTTTCGGGTATTGGTTTCTCTTTCTGACAGGGGAATTATTCTCCTTTTTTGTGCTCTTTTCGGTCTTTACCTTGGGATTGATCAATATCTTCTTTCCCGATAAGAGCGAATATAAGATCAAAAGTGTCTCCGTAATCTTTGTCGGTTTCTTTTTTAATATCAGCCTTTTGGCAACCGGTCATTCTCTGGTCTCTGCCAACGGTGTTATCGTTGATTTGATTTATAAGATGCTCTTCCGGATCTTTAATTCCACAGGCACTGCCATCATTAGCATTGCTCTTTTGCTGGGTTTTATCGTAGCAATTATCGGAACGCCAATAATTATTGATCTTTTACGCTCGATCGGAAGAATGATAAAGAAACTTTTCACCCCCTCTACCCTCCCCAAAGAGAGGGTTAAGCCGCGAAAACTTCTCTCCGGGCCGAAGGAGAACAAAAAGAAGGATAAAAATAATGTCCGGGAAGAGTTGCTCGCAGAACAAGAGAACAAGATGATCCCGACGATAACCGATCATGTGGAACACGGCGGCAATAACGGTGATCTTTCGGAAGAAGAGGATGATTTTTACCATTACGGAGAAGAAATTCCAGCAGAGAGTAATAAAATACAGCAGGAGAAAAGGAAAACTTCGCAGAGTAAAAAGAAGATTATTATCCCTTTCGATGATGTGCCTACGGGAGAGTATAAAAAGCCGGAAGTGGAAAGATTTTTGAAAAGCTCGGCTAAAGTCCTGGTCAGAGACCGGGAAGAGATGGAACTGACGATAACTAATACCAGCCGGATATTGATTGAAAAACTCGCTCAGTTCGGAGTGGAGGCAGAAGTAGTAAACGTCAATATAGGTCCGATAATAACCCAGTATGAGTTAAAACCGGCACCTAATGTCAAAGTCAGCAGGTTTCTCGCCTTAGCCGACGATTTAGCCTTAGCCATTAAATCAAAATCGATAAGAGTGCAAGCTCCTATTCCCGGTAGAGGATTGATCGGTATTGAGGTTCCGAATAAAGAGAGGGAGATAATCTATCTGAAAGACATTCTGCTGTCTGACCAGATGGCAAAGAATCAGAGCAAGCTGGCAATAGCACTCGGTAAGGATATTGTCGGAACCCCGGTGGTTGCTGATTTAGCAGGGATGCCCCATCTTTTGATCGCCGGCTCCACAGGTTCGGGGAAAAGTGTCTGTATCAATTCCTTGATCTGTAATTTGCTCTTTCGGGCTACTCCCGAAGAAATGAGGCTTGTTCTGATTGATCCGAAGAGGATAGAGCTTTCCGGTTACGAAGGAATTCCTCATTTGATCCAGGATGTGGTATCTGATGCCGAAGAGGCTCTAATCGTTCTTAATTGGGCAGTTAAGGAGATGGAACGCCGGTATGAACTGCTGCAGCATTACAATGTGCGTGACCTGAACAGCTATAACAGAAAGATAAGAGAGCTTATAGGCAGCTCCAAAGAACCCTACGAAGAGGAAACACTCCCCTATATCATCATAATTATTGACGAATTTGCCGACCTCATGATGCGTTCGGGAAGAGATATTGAGATCCCAATCACCCGCCTGGCTCAATTAGCAAGAGCGATAGGAATCCATCTGGTACTGGCGACCCAGAGACCTTCGATTAAGATCATTACCGGACTGATAAAAGCCAACTTCCCTTCCAGAATTGCCTTTCAGGTTGCTCAAAAGATAGATTCCAGGGTTATCCTTGATATGAATGGTGCCGAAAATCTGCTCGGGAAAGGTGACATGCTCTTTATCCCGCCGACGAAAGGACAGGCAGAAAGAATTCATGGTGCTTTTGTTTCGGATGGCGAGATTGAGGAATTGATCGAATATCTCCGCTCGCAGCCGAAACCTGAGCAGAAAATTGAAATTGTCAGTGAGAGCGAAGAGGATGTCGAGATGGTCGAATTTGACGATGAATTGTTTATCGAAGCGGCAAAACTGATTGTTTCTGCTGATACTGCCTCTGTTTCGATGCTGCAGAGACACTTTAAAATCGGCTACGCCAGAGCCGGAAGACTGATAGATATGCTGGAAAGGGCAAAGATCATCGGAAAATACGCCGGCAGTAAATCAAGAGATGTGATTGCCACTCAGGAGACATTGAATGCTTATGGGATTGATTAGCAGGTTATTCATCATAGTGATCTTGCTCCAGATAAGCTGCGGGAATTTACGGGCTTTAGCTATCGACGAAGTTTACCGCTTGATGCAGAATAAATACCGGACAGTGGAGAACTATTCTGCGGACTTTACTCAGACTAATTACTGGCAGCTCCAGGATCTGGAAATGAGATCAGAGGGGAGTATATATATTGCCGGAGAGAAGATGGCTGTTATCTACCGGAAACCGGCCGGACAAAAACTGGTGATCGATGAAGCCCTTTACCTGATCGATGAAGCAGAAAAGACCGTTATCATAACCGGAATTGAACAGACCGGTGGCTTTTATCGCCCGACAGAGATCATAGATTATTATTGGGATCGTTCCGAGAAAGAGATCATACCTTTGGAGGCAGAAGAGTACTTGATTATCTTGACTCCTGAAAATGATCCCTACACAGCGGAGATCGGGTTAAAGGTAAGTAAAAATGAATATCTGATTACAGCTGTTACCTATATAGATCATGAACAGAATAGGGTCGAATTCTTGTTTTTCGATGAACAGATCAATAAAACCATTGATAAAAGTGTTTTCCTAATCCCTTCAGATCAAACCTACACGGTCATAGATAACCGATAACAATACAGACTGAGATAAAAGTTAACGAAATGATTAGAGAATCAAATTATCATATTAAGTGGAGGAAGAGATGATTGCTCTTATTATGGCAGGTGGTTCCGGAACAAGATTCTGGCCACTAAGCAGAGAGATAACACCGAAACAGTATTTACAGCTATTTGCAGAAAAGACGATGATTCAGAAAACAGTAGAAAGACTATTCCCAATAATCGGACCCGAAAGTATCTATATTGTTTCTACTGAATCACAAAGACCTTTGATTCATGACAATATTCCCTCATTACCCGAGGGAAATCTTATTGTTGAGCCTGTCGGAAAGAATACAGCTCCCTGTATTGCTCTCAGTGCTGCTTACCTCAAAAGGTTGAATCGCGGTTCGGAATCTATGTTCATTCTCCCCTCAGACCATATTATCATCGAGGAGGAACTCTTTCAAAAAAGCATTAAAACTGCAATAAAAGCTGCAAATGAGGGAAATTTGGTTACTTTCGGCATTAAACCGGATTATCCGGCTACCGGTTACGGATATATCGAAGCCGGAAAAGAGACTGCAAAAGGGGTCCAAGAAATTACTAATTTCAAAGAAAAACCAGATTACAAAACAGCTAAATCATTTCTGAATGCCGGGAATTACTTCTGGAACAGCGGAATGTTCATGTGGAACATTGAGACAATTTTGGATAACTATAGAATCTATGCACCAGAGATCTACAACTCAATCAAAAAGATTGAGAAGATCTGGGACAAAGAGGGCTTGGATGCTGATATCAGCAGAGAATACAAAGCAATGCCCAAGGTGCCTGTCGATATTGCTATAATGGAACGAGCGGAAAAGAGAGTCGTTATCCCTGTGGACTACCATTGGAGCGATGTCGGAAGCTGGAGGGCAGTAGCCGAACTATCGGAAAAAGACGAATTTGAAAATACAATAAAAAGCCGCAATGTTACTATCGATAGCAATGGGAACTATATACACACCAATAAACTTGTGGCTGTTATTGATACCGATAACCTGATAGTGATCGATACTCCTGATGCTCTGTTAATAACCCGTAAAGAGAGTGCTGAACGGGTTAAAGACATAGTAACAGCCATAAAAGAAAAGGGATGGGATGAGTATCTTTGAGCAGGACAGAAAACAAATAGTTGTTGACAAATCAACCGTCAAAGAGTTCTTTGATAGTCGAGGATATAATAGATGAAAGTAAAAGGTGAAAAGGAATTTACTAATCAAAAAATAAATGATAGAAATAGTTTTAGAGGCATTTGTTTCACGGCAAATGCCTTTTTTGTGTCAAAATTTCAATGCAAAATCATTACCGCCCATATTTCGGGCAGGAGAAATCGTAATGATAATTGATCGGTTGCTTGAAAAAGCTCTCCAGGAAGATATAGGCACAGGTGATGTTACCAGCGGTTATCTCAATCTGGAGAATTCCAGATCGGAAGCGTATCTGTTAGCCAAAGAGAAAGGCATCCTGGCCGGATTGGATATAGCAGTCAGTGTCTTTCGCAAACTTGACCCCAATCTCAACTGGATTTCCTACAAAAAGGATGGAGACCCTCTCCGGAAAGGTGACGAGATAATAAAACTTAACGGTATGACCAATGCTATCTTAAACGGTGAGCGGGTAGCCTTGAATTTTCTTCAAAGGATGAGTGGTATTGCTACCATGACCGGAAAAATGGTCGAGATCATCTCCCCTTACCAGGCTAAGCTTCTTGATACCCGGAAAACGACACCTCTGCACAGAGAATTGGAAAAATATGCGGTGAGGATTGGTGGAGGATATAACCATCGGTTTGGGTTATACGACATGATCATGATCAAGGATAATCATATTCAGGCAGCCGGTTCTATCACTGCCGCTGTTCAGATGGTTAGAAAAAACAATGTTAATTATAAGATCGAAGTAGAAGTGAAAAACCTCAGGGAACTGCGGGAAGCGGTTAAATGCAGGGTCGACAGAATTATGCTCGACAATATGTCTCTAAAAAGAATAACCAAAGCTGTAAACATGTACGGAGACCAGGTCGAATTAGAGGTTTCGGGCGGTATTAATCTGGATAACATCAGACAATATGCAGAGACGGGGGTACATTTTATCTCTGTCGGTTCTCTGACTCATTCTTTTAAAGCCTTAGATATCAGTTTGTTATTCAGATAGTGAATTATAATAGAAGCTATGGGCTCAGTGATAGTCAAAGCGAGGAAAACAGGGAGTAATTGAAAAATGGTTAAGGTACTCATCTCATTGATCCGTATGCAGCGTTTCGATGATATCATCGGAGAAAAAGAGGTATTAAAGAAAAGATTGCCCATGCAATTGGAAGAGCTGGAGAAGAATGTTAATTCGGCAAAGAAGAGTTTTGAAGACACCAAAAAAGATCTGAACAACAACCTGATGAATCGCGATAAGCTTGAGCTGGAACAGGAAACCAATAATGAACAGATAGCAAAATATGAAAACCAGCTTAATCTGATAAAAACCAACAAAGAATACAAAGCACTCAATAACGAAATTGACGGCTTGAAGCAAAAGAATTCCGAGATAGATGATCAGATCCTCGAGATAATTGAAGAAGAAGAGCAGCTAAGAGAGCTGCTGCAGCAAAAGAAAGAACAACTGGAAGCGGCAGAGGCGGAACTCAATGAGAAAGAGGATCTTTTGCGGAAGCGGATTATCAGTGTTGATAAAGAGATCGAACAAACAAGAGCCAAACGAAATGAGATAGCTAAAACTCTGCCCACAAACATTGTTGCCCGTTACGGTTCTCTTATCAAAAATAAAAACCGTAAAGCGGTTGTTTTTGTAAACACCAGCAGTGGCTGCGGGGGCTGTGGTTTCAGTATCAGACCCCAATTACTAATCGATATCAACCGCAAAGACATGATCGTCAGCTGTGAAAGCTGCGGCAGAATGATAGTTAATAAAGAACTTGACGAGACGGAAGAATAACGGTATTTTATTTTAGCGGATGCCAAGAGGAAAAAATGTCTGCTTCCCTGTTACAGGGGAGAGGAAAGTCCGGGCACCAGAGGGCAGGATACTTCCTAACGGGAAGCTCCGGTAACGGAGAGCCAGCTCCACAGAAACAAACCGCCCAGCACCTGTTTTGCGGTTAGCCGGCTAACCGCAAAACAGGTGCTGAGTAAGGGTGAAATGGTAGTGTAAGAGACTACCGGATATATTGGTGACAATATATGACGGGAAAGCCTTATCCGGTGCAATGCTAAATAGGGGAACAGTGCTTCGTGCCATATACCTGCCCGGTATATCTTGTTCCCGGGTAAGCAGCTAAAACCGGTTCGGCAGAAGCCGAATCTCGCTGAGAGGGAATAGCAATATCCGGTTCAGATAGATAGACATTGTTTTGTTTGTTAGGCAAAATACAGAACCCGGCTTAATTTCCTCTTCGGCATCTGTTTATTTAAATAAGAACAGTAACAATTGTTCTAACAGACCGTTCCTGTTATTATAGACGGACATTTATCTTTTGTTGCGAGGTGGAGCAGTCTGGTAGCTCGTCGGGCTCATAACCCGAAGGCCGCAGGTTCGAATCCTGCCCTCGCTACCATTTCTCTCTTCTCCATACGGTGGAGAAACGGTTAACATACGGGAGAGATACGGGAGAGACCGTAGTCAACTCGAGCTGACTACGGACTCTCCCGTTTCTCTCCCGTTTCTATCTCATACCTCTCCCGTATGTTGACTAAGGGGTGACTCATTCATGTTATTTTAATGCAGATTACTTTTTGAGGCAGAAGATTCACTGAAGAGAATTTGAGTGAAGAGTGAAAGAATCATCTTACAGATGAATAAGGAACTCCATAGATCCCGGAAGCTTGATTATCAATTTCATTGACAAAACTTACAGGAAAAGTTACTTTTAAGTGATTAAGAAAAAAGGATGGAGAAGATGAATCAACTGCTGCTTTGTAATGGAATGATATTGACCTGGGATACAGAAAAACCGCTCATAGAGAAGGGGTGTATCCTCATGGAAGATGGTAAAATAGCCAGGGTTGGAGAGCTGCCGGAATTCAGTGCTTACGAGGGAGAAAGACTTGATTTGTCCGGGAAGCTTATCATGCCGGGTCTGATCAATGGTCATCATCATTTTTACAGTACCCTTGTTAAGGGGCTGACCAAAGCCGAGCCGGCAAAGAATTTTAATGAAGTTCTGGAAAAACTCTGGTGGCGGCTTGATAAAAAACTACTTACTGAAGATATATATTACAGCACTGTTCTTTCGGCAATAGAGGCGATCAAACATGGAACCACGACAATAATAGATCACCATGCCTCTCCCGGAGCAGTTTCCGGATCACTGGAGACGATTGCCCGGGCTGTGGAAGAATGCGGGATCAGAGCTTGTCTCTGTTACGAAGTTTCTGACCGTGACGGAGAGGGTGTTGCGGCAGAAGGGATCAGGGAAAATCTGAATTGGTTAGAGAGAGTGTCCCGGGAGAAGAACGATTATCTAAAAGGTCTTTTCGGGATGCATGCTGCCTTTACTCTTAAAGACGAAACTCTGCAAACAATTGCTGAGAAGGGTAATGCCCTGAATTGCGGATATCATCTCCATGTTGCCGAAGCTGTCTCAGATGAAGAGTACAGCATAAAACATTTTAATAAGCGGGTAGTGGAGAGATTAGACTCCTTCGGACTGCTGAACAACAGATCGATAGCAGCACATTGTGTTCATATCGATGAGGCGGAAATGGAGTTGTTAGCTGAGCGGAAAGTGGCGGTTATTCACAATCCGCAATCGAACCTGAACAATGCAGTGGGGATTGCCGATATCTGCAAGATGGCAGAGAAGGGAGTATTAATCGGTTTAGGAACAGATGCCATGACGAACAATATGTTGGAAGAGGTAAGGGTGGCTCTCTGGGCACAGCATTGGAGACAAAAAGACCCCTCTTGCGGGTTTGCTGAGATAACCTCTGCCCTGGCAGAAGGTAATCCGGAGATTGCCAACCGTTATTGGGGAGATAAGCTCGGTAAGATAAAGGAGGGGTATAAAGCAGATATCATTGCTCTCGATTATTATCCACCGACACCTTTGACAGCGGAGAACTGGTTAGGGCATCTGATCTTCGGTGTTTCCCAGGCAAGGGTAGATACGACCATCGTTAATGGAAGGATATTGATGTGGAATCAGCAGCTCTGTCTTGATTTAGCGGAAGAGGAAATAACCCGAAAAGCGAGAGAAGCTGCCGGCAGTTTATGGGAGAGGTTTTAGGGTAGTTGATTCTGTGTTGCTTCCGGTCATTGAAGATAGAGATATTAAATAAGAATAGATAGAGAGGTGATTATGTACAGAGAGATCAGGGAAAAAGCCAGAGCTTACGAAGCGGATACTGTCGGGTATCTTGCTGACATGATTAGTATCCCGGCTTATTCAACCAAAGAGGCTGAGGTAGCAGCCTATCTCAAACAGGTAATGGAAGCACTGGCTTTTGATGAGGTACGAATTGACGGATTGGGTAATGTGATCGGCAGGATTGGTAACGGTCCCCGGGCAATGGCTTTTGATGCTCATATCGATACAGTTTATCCCGGTGATCTTGATCTTTGGCTGACTGACCCATTGAAACCGGTTGTGAAAGATGGCATGATCTACGGAAGGGGTAGTGTTGACCAACAGAGCGGAATGGCGTCAATGCTAACCGCCGGCAGGATCATCAAAGATTTGGGGTTAAACCAGAAGTTCAGCATTTATTTCACAGGTACCGTAATGGAAGAGGATTGTGACGGTTTGTGCTGGCAGTATTTGATCAAAGAGGAGAAACTGAAGCCGGAGCTGGTGGTGATCACCGAGCCGACAAATCTTAACATCTACCGTGGACACAGGGGGCGGATGGAGATAATGATCAGAATCAAGGGAGTATCCTGCCACGGCTCGGCACCGGAGAGGGGTGACAATGCTATTTATAAGATCAGCCGCATTGCTCTGGAGATAGAGAAACTGCATGAGAGATTGAGAAGTGATCCTTTTTTAGGGAAAGGGAGTGTCACGGTAACCCAGGTTTTCTTCACCTCTCCCTCACAGTGTGCTGTGCCCGATTCAGCGAGTATTCAGCTGGACAGAAGGCTTACCTGGGGAGAAACGAAAGAGACTGCTCTGGCTGAAATAACCGAAGCCTGCCGTTTAGCAGGATATCCCGAGGCAGTAATAGAAGTCCTGATCTATGATGAAGCAGCCTATACAGGGATAACCTATCCGACAGAGAAGTATTATCCGGCTTGGGTGACTCCTCCCGACTCTCCCTGGTTAGAGAAGGGAGTCGAGAGTTACAAAAAAACACTGGGTCGTGATCCGTTAGTTGATAAATGGACTTTCAGCACTAATGGAGTGGCGATTTCCGGAATGTTCGGAATACCTTGTATTGGTCTTGGTCCCGGCAATGAGATCTATGCCCATGCAGCGAATGAAGCTTGTCCCATCGAGCATTTGAATGAAGCAGCTGCTTTTTATGCCGGTTTGGTTTACCGGCTGAACAATTGAATCTCGATAATCAAGCTGCAACATTAATGTTAGCCTAATAAGAGAAGGAAAAGAAACAATGTACTTCAAAGGTTATCGCTGCACTCTCTGCCGGAAGGAGTATGAAAGAGATGAGGTACAATACCTGTGTCCTGCCTGTGGCAAAGACTACAAAGCAGGTTACCCCTTATCCGGAGTATTGGAAGTAATCTATGATTACCGGAAAATAGCGGAAGAGTGGAAGAAGAAACCCTGTCTTGATCTCTTTTCCCCGGTGGAGCGGAGATATTATCCTGAAATTCCGGTCGGTAATACCCCCTTTTACCGTTCTGAAAGGTTATCGGGCTATTTACAAGGATCCGATATCTGGCTGAAGAACGATTCTTTGAATCCGAGCGGTTCTCTGAAAGACAGGGCTTCTCATCTAATGGTTGCCGAAGCTCTCAGATCCGGTTTTGACACCATTGTTACGGCTTCAACAGGGAATGCTGCCAGTGCTTTAGCCGCCATGTCTGCTGCTCAGGGACTAAAAGCAGTTATCTTTGTACCAGCCTCTGCTCCTTCTGCCAAGATATCTCAGATTCGTATTCACAATGCTGAGCTTATTGAGGTTGCGGGGGATTATGATGATGCCTTTGCCCGTTCTCTGGAATATACCAAGAATCATGAAGGTTTAAACAGAAATACGGCGTATCATCCCTTTACGGTTGAAGGGAAGAAGAGTGCCGGTCTGGAGATCTTTTTACAAAACAGGATGCGGATTCCTGATTGGATAGTGATTCCGGTCGGGGATGGAGTAATTTTTACCGGGATATTCAAAGCCTTTAAAGATCTCTACAGGGCTGAGCTGATAGACAGGATACCGAAGCTGCTTGCCGTTCAGGCAGAGAGTTCTGCTGCAATTATTGATTATTACCGCAACGGTAAATACAGGAATGCTCCGGCACCGAAGACGATTGCCGATTCCATATCGGTGAAAGCACCGAGTAATGCTTATTGGGCTTGTGAATGTCTGAAGCAGAGTAAAGGGGGGGGGGTTAAGGTAAGTGACCAAGAGATAAGAGAAGGGCAGAGAGCTTTAGCAAGATTAACCGGAGTTTTTGCCGAACCGGCAGCAGCAGCAGTTATGGCAGGAGTAGAAAAAAGTATTGCCGGGGGGCTTATCAAAACTACTGATCAGACAGTTCTCCTGATAACCGGTCACGGTTTGAAAGATATTAGGAGTTTAGAGAGATGAAGCAATAACCAGGAAAGGGTATCTTTGTCTGCTAAAAACAATAATCATCAGGAGCAAAAATATAATTGAGTTGAGGTAAATAAAGTGGCTTATGTCTTAAAGGGAGGGCTTGCTTGGTTACCGGAAGGTTTCCGGAAGAGGGATATTCTCCTTGAGGATGGAAAGATAAAGGAGATAGGTGATCAATTAAACATTGCTTATGCGGAAGAGATAGACTGTCGTGATTGTTATCTGATCCCGGGAGTTATCGATTTTCACGTTCATAACGGAGAACCGGCAGCAAATACTCTGCTAGCGGAAGATGAACGGTTAATCTCACTAACCTGTAAGAGAGGGGGGGTGACAACAATCGGAACCTTCATAACCGAAACCGAGAGAGAAACTATCGCTGAAATGTTCCCACGCCGAAAAAACAAATTTAAGAATCTTCCCTTGTCTGTAAACTGGCATCTGACTCCTGTCCGGACAAAAATAAGCAGTTTGAAACAATTCCTGAGAGAGAATTGTGATCTCAAGCTATATACTACCTATAAAGAGGCAGGGCTTCATTCTTCATATAAAAGAATTGAAGAAATTTTCAGCTATTTGGCAGGGAATACAAACGTCGGTAAAGAGAAGCCGGTTAGAATTCTCATCCATTGTGAAGATAATGAGATCATAGAAAAGAAAAGGGAAGAGATCCCCTTTAAGTCGGCTTATGACCATGCTCTGAGACGACCGGAGATTGCTGAAATAAAAGCTGTTGAAAGAGTGCTTGAGCTTGCCGTGAAATACAATTATCCGGTACATATTGTCCATGTTTCTTCTCCCCGGGCAGCTCTGTTGATCAGGGAGGCTCAAAAATCCGCACCCATATCCTGTGAAACAGCACCACATTATCTATTGTTGAATGAAGATGTTTTAAGACAAAAAGATGGACACCGCTGGCTTTGCACTCCTCCGTTGAGAGCCGAAAGATCCCGGGGAGAGATGGTGGAGTTGGCACAAGAGGGTTTGTTCGATATCTATGCTACCGATCATTGTCCATTTACGGTTTATGATAAGGATAGATATGCTGCTCAGCCGGATAAGGTTCCAATGGGTCTGCCTGGTACCGGAGCCTTGTTACCGATAATGTATGAAGAGCTGGTTAAGACAGGAAAGATCGGGCTGACCGAACTGATCGAAAGGTTGACTGTTAATCCGGCTAAACTATTGGGAATCTATCCTGAAAAGGGTATAATAAAAGAGGGTTCCGTGGGTGATCTGTTAATCTTTCAAGAAACCGGAGAGGAAAAACCTATTCAAGCAAGCGTTACTGCTGTTCATAACCCCTGGAAGAACAGAACTACGTCTCTGTCCATAAAGCAGTTATTCCGGAAGGGAGAACTTTTACCCGGTTTTCAAACCATCTATTAATATTCAGGCAAGCATCAGTTAAATAAAAAAATTGACAACAAATGTATCGAATCAATAGTTGGTTAAACATGCACTACCGTAAACCGGAGATGAAGCAATGTTGAAAGAAGCGAACCAGCTAATATCAGAGCAAGACTATGCCAGTTTGATGGCTAAGATCGGTAAATTTAACCGGAGCTATCTCAAACAAAACAGTATTGCGACTGATATTTCCAATCAGTGTTTAATTGGTTTGATCAAAAAAAATGCTGATGCTCATGACACTATGGGGTATATTGAAGAGAATTATTCCGGCATTGTCGAGAGTTATTTCTCAGATTTACGTACCTACAGCTACCGCTATAGTCTGAGCAGAACAAGACATAACGAAGCTTCTGAAGATATTGCTCAGGAATCGATTATCTCTCTGCTCAAGGCCGAAAACGAAATAGTTTATGTCAAACCATGGTTAAGACAGGTAACCACCAGTCTGATCATGGACTATTTTAAACAGCTAAAAAAAGAGAGCCAGATGGTAAAAGCCTTAGAGGCTGAATTTGGTTATCTCGATTCTTTACTGAAGACCTCTACTCCGGGAGATCTCTCGGAAGAACTGCTCAATCAAGTCCCGGAGATGGCAACCCATCCTGACTATTTAACTCTCAAAGAGATGGAAGGATTTCCTACCCTCAGAGATTATGCAGAAGCTAAAGAGATAACTTATGATGCCGCTAAAAAGAAGTGTCAGGAATTGAGGCATAATCTTCGTGCTTTCTACCTGAGGATGGTAAATTGGGAAGCAAGTCCGGAAATATTGAGTTTTAATGAAGTCAGGGCAGTACAGAAACTCATTCGTCAATTGATTCAGCATCCGCAAAGAGGTGAGAAACCGGTTTTACGCAAGAACTCATCATTGATGAGCAGAGAAGAGATCATGAAAGTATTCGAAGGTTTTGAGACAATCGAGTACTGGGATATTGTGCAGATTGGCGATAAAAAGTACCGTCTGCACATTGCCAGCCGCAGCGAAGAAAAGAGTATCTTGTGTTCTGTTGTAGTTGTAAATATCTCCGCCAAGGGGAGATTAATGGTAGAATCCTGTAAACGAAACAAGTTAGCAGCGATCTTCAATATTCCCCAAAATGTTGTTATACCTAAAGAGAAGGGTAAGGTAAATCTCTCTTTCGAGCAGATAAAAGCTCTGCTCGGACCAGAAAATCAAATAAATCTTTAAAAAAGTGCGCACCGTCGCACCCATTTTTTACTCCTTATATATAGAAACGTCATTGAAAGGAGTAAAGAATGAAAAAATCAGCATTATTAGCTACCCTGTTTTTAGTACTGTTTGTTGGACTAAGCAGTACACTAACCGATTACGATACAATTGATCCGTTATCCTTGCCCGAATTTTCCGGTGATCTTTCCGAGGTAGAATACGAGGTTAGATACGAAGATTCGAAGGGAGAGTACATCTATATAGAGATCGACGGAAAATTGTACATCTTATATCTCTAAACACTAATCATGGAACAATCCCAAATCTCTTCATTTCAGGATGTAGAATCAAGGAATATAATGCAGGCAGCGTTATATCTAACTCTCACCGGTGAGAGTTATTTGCTGTTTAACACGATTAACTGGCAGGAATATTTCCTGGAAACCGATGCTAAGCAAAGAATAAACTGATTATCTTCAGTAAAACTTTTCTTTTACAGTTGGGGCTGATTTTCGAGGTACCGACAGCCTTCAAACCCT
>CAYXFD010000012.1:0-74991 GCA_964464175.1 uncultured Candidatus Cloacimonadota bacterium
GCGAGCTATATCTTTGATTAACAACGAGTTAAAAAATGGCACTGTAAAACTTGAGTCAAGCAATTCCTGGCAGAGATCATGGAGGGGGAGAAACGGATCAATATTTATAGAAGCTGGGAGATACGATACCGGAAAAAGCATGATGGCACAAATACAGCGGGCACGGTGTTTCATCCGTGCCCGGGGTATAATATTACTGCAACTCTTTGTAGTTTATCAGTTCAAGAATCATTATACTTCATTCTGAGAATTCATATCTTATTTGAGCAGTATCATTTTTTTTACACTGGAGAATTCCTTATGCTGTAAACGGTAAAAATACATACCGCTGCCAACCGGCATGTTGTTTTCATTATTCCCATCCCAGACGATATCATAGAAACCGGGATTCATTTCTTCGTTTATCAGGCTTCTTATTTTCTGGCCTTTTATGTTGAAAACTTCTAATACAACCCGACCTTTCTCTTTGATAGAGAAGCTCAGAGTTGTTTCCGGGTTGAAAGGATTAGGGTAATTATTGTATAGTTTACTGGCGACAGTTATAATAGATTCATCATCAGTATCCACCCCAGGTGAGGAAACATAGATCGTAAAACTATCGATATAGATTCCTTCATCTTCGACATATTGATCGGATGTAAAATAAAATCTGAGAAAGAGTTCTTCTCCCAGAAAGTCGTTCAGATAGTATTCTTTTAATGTCCAATCAGATAAACCATTAAAGGTGGCAAGCGGCAACCAGTCACTTCCATCCGTTGATGCTTGCAGGTAACAATAATCATAACCCGGTTCTAAAGCATAACGGGTCAAAAAAGAAAGCGAAGCATTTGTCGCATCATTCAGATCAATACTGTCAGATAATCTTGCAAAGCTGCTTGTGTTGGATTGGTAGTCTCCGTAGGGACTGTCAGCAAGTGAAAAATTCCCTTGATAAGCGTATTGCTCAGAAAGACCCCAGCCGCCTGAAGTTATCCAGTTGTCGAGGGTTTCAAAATTATCGACCAGATAGGGAGGCGAGAGGTAGAAGGAGAAAAAGTTTTCCGGCTCGGTAGCGGTAATTTCCTCTTCATGTAAACCGTACCCGTCAGCAGTAATCGATATCTGATACGTACCCATGGAAACGGTCTCAAATGAAAAGAACCCTTCATTATCGGTCAATGCCGGTTCTAAGGGTGTACCTGTTAATGATACAACAGCATTGCTTATCGGTAACCCTGTGGTGAAATCATTGACAATGCCGCTGATACTTACGGTATCAGACGGATAAAGCGATGAATCGAGAATAGTCTGTTCATTCTCGGTAATTGTTATCGTGTGCGGACCGGAATCATTGAAACCGTAGGTTGAAAAGGTTATGTTATATTCTCCCGGCAGTAAAATACGATAATATCTGCCAAAATCTTCGTTACTTCTATATGGTTCTCTGAAAACTCCGGTATCATCAATTCCTTCGATAAAGATTTCAGCAACTAAAGGCTCATTGGTTACAGCATTCGTTATATGACCGGTAAGAGTAGAACGGTGAATTCTTTTCAGCAAGATGAGTGCAGCTGCCATATTATCTTCCGAAATCTGCTGAACATCAGCCGGGGGTGGAATAAATTCCACTCCGAGTTCGAAGGTATAGCTAAAGATACCATGCTTTCCATAAGCATAATCGTCAGTAGTTCCATTTGCCGGATACAAATCCCAACTGGGAATCGGATCGTAGTGACCGGCAGAATTCAGCTTAGGTATAGTGACAGCCATTTCCACTGCTAAATCTTCTAAAGCAGCAGCGTCAGGACCTGCAACCCCATCAGCATAGCCAAAAGGAAAGAGAACTAACTCACTGTAGGTGTGATAGGTTATGCCGGCGACAAATTGATTATCGATCATCAGTTGCTGCAAAACTGCAATCTCAGGTTCTGAGGCCGGAGCGGGACCGGGGTATGTGGGTGCACTGAGATTACTGCCGGAAGCCCATTCAAACTCATAATTCCGGTTCAAATCGACTCCATCAACTCCGTAACCGTAGTAGTTCATAGTATCAAAGACACTGTTGTTATTATTATCTCTGATATTTTTCCGCCACCAGACATCTGTCTCATTAAGAACAATTTTATGACCATCAGGATTGATCAGCGGAATGAACCAGATTTCAGTATTTTCAATCAAGTAGGCTATTTCATCATCAGTATCATAATTATCTAAAAGAAGATTAAGAAAATCCATCGGTACTTCAGTACTCAAAGGTTCCCGGGCATGATGAGCACCCATATAATAAACAGCAGGTTTATCGTTGAGAGAATCAGGATCGGTGGTCACTTTAACAGCCCAGATATCGTGCTGATAATTACTGTAATAATCGTTACCTTCCTGAGTATATATTTTTCCCCAACTGTCACCAATATTATAGATCCTGACTATCTCCTCATGTTCCAGAGCCAGGGTCTGAATCTCATTAAGAACTTCATCGTAAGTCCGGTAACCATCAAGGGTTCTGGTTCTCAATTGAAGATTGTTTTTCAGAATTGCTTCAGTCTGGGTAATTTGCGGGTCAAAGCCTTTGCTTTTGAGCAACGTTAATTGTCTCTCTGTGACAACCAGATCGAGAAATTCCCCTGGTTTGTATGCTGCGATATCATAGTTATCTTTGCTAAACTCAGCAACCAAATCCGGAGCAGGTTCTGAAAGGCGGATTACAAATCTGTCACTGCTCGAGAGATTTCCTACTCCAGTGACAATGATAAGAGTTACTAAAACGATAAACATGCTTGAAAACTTCATTTATACCTCATATAATTTAGTTAATAATTTGCTGTTATAAATCCTCATATATCGTTAGGAAACGACTACTTCACGACTCTCATTTATGGAGAGTAAGAATCTTTCATCTTCCGAACTACATCTTATCCCTTTTTTTTTTGAGAAAAACCAGGAGTCAAATGTAACTCGGTTAGATCAATGAATTTCTTGCAGCTCTTTGACTCCATCCCAGCGGTGGTCATCAGGGGCTTCTCTTAAAAGCTTATTTCTCATCACATCATATTCGTCATCCATATTATTCTTCTCGTAAAGTTCCAGCAGAAGAAATTTGACATCAAGAGCATCGACTTCTTCGTCGGGGTCTTCTATATCTTTACCGTAATAGGTCAAACCGGTCTGGAGAGTTTTCAAAGCTTCAGGATAACGTTCCTGTTCCTTCTGAACAAAGGAGAGCCAGACATAGGCATCATAATGTTCTTCCCGCGTATTTATCGCTTCAATCAAAGCGATTTCCGAACTTTCAAGGTCTCCTGCCTTATAATACGCTTCCCCTTTATGCCGCCAGGGACAAGACCAGCGTGGTAATTGGTCGGTTATCAGATCGTAAACATCAATACTTTGTTCAAACTGATTCAGACTGAGCAGAAGATTCGCAAACTGGAATTGAGTTCTTGTATTGAGTGAATCAATATTATCATTCATCACAACGATATACTTATTCAATTCCATGTAATGGATGTAAGATAAGAGGAGAGATGCCTGGTAATCTTCAGGGTCTTCCTGTTTAAGTGAATGATAATAGTTTAATGCCTCTATCAGGTTTTTCTCTGTCCGGTCCTGATTGTATTCGGTGAATTTATCCATCAGTACATCCTGAGCAGACAAACAAGCTATAAAGCTGATGATAATCAGAGTAGTAATGATTTTGACCATGCGGTAACTCCTATATATATATTTAGTCGGTAAGTATTAGAATCGATAACACTGTTCTTTAGTATGGCAGATATCCGAAGCAAAGATCTTGTGATCTAAGTGAGGTTAATATTCGGATAGCAGTAAAGGTAGCGGTATTCTACAATATCTTCAGGATAACTCTAAAGCAATTTCTTTTCCATTGTAACGTTAGAGTTAACTTTTGCAGCTTTTTTACTGGGAACCGGGATCATTCTATGCGGGAATCAAAGTACTCAGCTTCATCTTCATCTGCATGTTCCATGATTTTTCGGAATTGTTCCTCCAATCTCACATCTATTCGTTCCCAGATGTCGTCCCAATCTTCGTCCAGTTCTTCTGCTTTTGCCAGATAAATTTTGGCATTGTAACCTTTATCCTGCGTAACTTCTTCTAAAACGATGAAGGCTAAATCTTCGACATCGATATCCTGGTCATAAGTTTGAGGATCAAGAAGTACCTGAACGAACTCTTCGGTAAATTCTTCGGAAAGCTCATAGTATTCTTTGTCCGTCATCTTACGGGCACAACTGATGAGTAAAAGAGCAGTTAAAATTATGAGGAATGATATGGGAAAAAGCTTGTTTTCTTTCATTTCTTCTCCTTAAGTTTAAGTATTACAGTGAGTCTTTTTGCTATTAATATAGTAACTATGAAGGTTCGACGAGTGAAATTTTTTCTCCCTCGTCAAGACCTTCTATGATCTCGACCTGCTGAAAATCATTTATTCCTGTTTTGACTAAGGTACTTGTTGAGATAGTATCATTTTCTACCTTATAAACGATATCCTGACCTTCTTGATCACTAAAAATTGCCCTTATCGGAATGACAATAATATCTTCCCTCGTTTCGCCGAAGATCGTTACATTGGCTGTCATACCTGGTTTCAGGGGGGTCTCTTTTTCCTGAATCCGGATCTCTACAGGAAATACTTTAACATTGTTTCTGGTTACCGCCATTGCTCCGATCTTTGATACTAATCCTGAAAAGTCTGCATAAGGATAAGCATCTACTTGTATTTTTGCCTTTTGTCCGAGAAATACTTTGGCAATATCAACTTCATTGATAAAAGAGTTTACTACCATCTGGTTCAAATCTGCCAGTTTGACAATGACCGTACCATCGGAGAAAGAACTGGCACTGGAAATGACCATCTCTCCTTCTTCCACCATTTTCTGAATGACTGTTCCTGAGGCAGTGGAAGTGATCCTTGAGATATTCCCTTCCGTATCTATTTCTCTGATCAGGTCGAACTGCTGCAGAGCACTTTGATAATTGATGTCAGCAGTTTCCAGGTCATCAAGAGCATTATCGACTTCATCTTTCGAGACAAACTGTTTTTCGAAAAGGGCTTGTTTTCTGTCATAGTCTTTCTGAGCATTCTCAAGTCTTATTCTGGAGAGATGAAGATTGTTTCTGATATTGGCGATCTGGTTTGCCTGATTGAAATCAGGTTCTATTTCGGCTATCAAGTCTCCATTGCTAACATAATCTCCTTCTTCCACATAGAACTTTATTACTTTACCACTGACCCTCGACTTTATATCAATTTGTCTGAGGGGTTCTATTTCTCCGGTTTCTTCCATAACAATACTAATGGCACCACGGCTCACTTCTACCGAACGGACAGTTTGAGCAGTCTCTGTTTTTTTGCCTCTCCCGGCAAAAAAAGCTATTATAACGACGATCATGATAACTATTCCAATTACGATCAAGAATTTTTTCATTAATTATCCTCTCATATTCCGATAATGTTTCCAATCATTAATATATACACCCACAATGTAATTCTCTCTACCATCTGTCAAGAATTCTGCGCGAGAGAAAGAGATTAATCTCTTCCTGTTTAATCAGCAACTGATAATAACGCGTGCTATAATCGATTTCAGCTTCCAGATAATCACTAACAGCCTGGTCAAGTTCTAACAGACTCATGATTCCCAGGTTGAATCTCTCCTGAGCCATCTGCAGGTTGTCACCTGCAAGTTCATAACGTTTCTCAACCAGGGAAAAAACTCTCTTTTCATTATCCCATGCTCTGGTAAGCTGCATAAAAGTCTTTTCTAAGTTTGCGGTTTGATAATTATACTGAAGCTCTTGAGCCCGGAAACTTCTCTTGCTCCGGTAATAGACCTGTCTCTGTTCTACCGGGTTCAATAATGAGTAAGAAGCGGTCAAAGATACGGTATAGGAATCCTTATACTCACGGAAGTCCCAGATATTTTCAGCATTTTGAGGTCCGGGATAGCGGTAGTTGTAATGATATGATAAAGCCAGAGAAGGGAGGAAGTCCAATTTAGTCTGTCGGAGTGAGAGTTTGGTTCTGTTTAGATTGTTCTCTGTTTTGATCAATTCCAGGGGAGCTTGATATTCGAATTCTTCTTCCTGAAGAGCAAGATCAGGTTCAATAAGCGGATAACCATTGTCTTCAATATTAAGGTAGAGAAATAGATTTTCTCTTGCTTGCCGATGTTGAATCTGGGCATTTTCGTAGGATATCTCAGCATTGATCAGAGCTATCTCACTCTGTTTCAAATCTAAGAGTGACCTTTGCTGTTGCTCATACAGTAGTTCTATCTGATTAAATATCTTTTTTTGGATATCCAGATTGCTCTTCTGAATCTCAATGCGTCTTCGGCTTTCCAAAACCATCATATAAAGACGGAAAATTTCAAAGGCAGTTTTCTTGCGGTTCTCTTCGAGCTCGTATTGAGCATTCTCCCAATCTATTCGAGCTCTTCGCCAGTTGAAGTAGGTCGGTTCATTGAGTGAAATACTCTTGGAAAGGGAAAAGCCTGCTGTTTCGATATCATCATTAATTAGATTACGACTGGCACTGACTGTTGCTGAAGGGAGAAAGTCATAATAACTGGAAAGTAAAGCAGAATATACATTCTGGTGCTGTAATCTATCGGTCTCCAGGAGCAGCGATTGATCTATTCCGAGTTCAATCAGTTCAAACAGCTCATATTTTATCTCTTCGGACAGAACCGGTTTGGTTAGAACAGCCAACATAAAAATGCAGGGTAAAGCAATCATGAAGATTTTTTTATCAAATATACTCAATTACTACCTCCCGTCGTCATCGTATTATTAGATAGATTAACATATTAAATATCCCGGTAAAAAAGAAGAAACTTAAGGTAACATAGAGGAGGTAACGGTGAACGTAGCGGTTGTAATACCCCGTCAGAATTGAGATATCAGCTTTTTTTTCCAGAAGTTCAATATAACCTTCTATGCTGTATCTTTCGATCAGATACGGGATAAAAGTGCGAATAAAGTAGCGGGTAAGCTCGAACAATAATTGTGCTATAACACTCTTTAAACCAAGCCTTACTACCTGAGGAATAAAGTAGTAACTGTCAATAAACTCCAATTTTTTCATCATTTTATCATACATGCTGTTTTCAATTTCTTTAATTTTGCTCTCTTTGTCAATGTTTTGGCAATCTTGCAAAAAGTTGCTCAAAAGATCATGAAGATACTTAATAACATAGTTTTTTAAGCGATAAATTAATGCCGGAGTAAAGGGGACAGGAAAAGTGCCAATATATTTCTTTTTATCTGGGTAAAACAATAAAGCCCTTAAGGTGATGACAAGCAGAAATCCCATACCGAGATTCAGCAATAAAAAAAGGAGTGCTTTTAACAGAAACATGATTACCTCAGCAAAAGACAGCTTTCAAGCTGTCTTTATTAAAATCTGCCGGCAGCTCCACCACCACCACTGGCTCCTCCGCCAAAACCACCAAAGCCTCCGAAACCACCTCCCCGGGAACTTCCACCACTGAAACCTCCACTGCCAAAACCTCTGCCCGACATACCAAAGATTATCAGCCAGGGGAGAATTTTTCCTTTAGTGACAATCATCAGAAAGATAAAGAAAACCAAGACTACTAACCCGGCAAAAGGTGATTGTTCCTGATCTTCTGACATTCTCTGAAATTCTGCTATTCCTGTAAATTCGACACGATACTCCTGGGCGACAAGAGAAGCGATGGCTGCTACACCTGCTAATACTGCCCGGTCATAATCACCCCGACTCAGATGAGGAACAAGTAACCGGTCTCTTATCTCTCCGGCTAAACCATCAGGGATAAAACCTTCAGCTCCGTATCCGGTCTCAATCCTTACCCAACGGTCTTCAACTGCAATAAGGATGAGAGCTCCTTCATCTTTGTTAGAGCCGATACCCCATTTCTGATAGAGGTTATTGGCATACATATTTATCTCTTCTCCCTGAAGATCAGGAACGATAGCCACAGAAATCTCAAAATCTGTCTTTTCTTTGACTTCAGTTATAATACTCATAAGCTCAGAGCGGGTTTGACGAGACAATCTTCCGGTATAGTCGTTTACCCATCCAACCGGTTCGGGATATGAAACAGCCCTGAGATGCCCTATAGACCCCAACAGGATAATAACAGCAAGTAAGCAGGCTATTGAACAGTAGTTCTTTCTGGTTAAATTATACATTTTTCAATAAGTGTCCTAATTTGTCTTTTTTTGTTTTCAGGTATCTTGCATTTTCCACGTTTTTGTTAATCTCTATCGGTATTCTTTCTTTGATCTTCAGGTTGTATCCCTCTAATCCGATAATTTTCTTGGGGTTGTTGGTCAAGAGCCTCAAAGAGGTTATTCCTAACTCCTTGAGGATCTGAGCTCCAATTCCATAATCCCGTAAATCAGCATGATAGCCGAGAGCTTCATTTGCTTCCACGGTATCTTTACCGTGATCCTGAAGATGATAAGCCTTAATCTTATTTATTAAACCGATGCCCCTTCCTTCTTGTTTCATATAAAGGATCACCCCCTTCTTTTCCTGAGAGATTATCTCAAATGCCTTGGTTAACTGCTCTCCGCAGTCACAGCGCAGAGAATAGAGGGCATCTCCTGTCAGGCATTCAGAATGAACCCTTACCAATACATCAGCACCGGGCTCAATTTTTCCTTTAACCAGAGCTATATGATATTCATCTGAGATCTTACTTTGGAAAGTGAGTATTCTGAACTCTCCGAAACAGGTTGGTAGATTTGCCTCAGCGACTTTCTCCACAAGGGTTTCATTCATCCTTCGGTATCGGATCAAGTCAGCGATAGTAATAATCTTGATATTTTGTTTTTGGGCAAAAGGAATAAGGTCTTTTAACCTGGCCATCTCACCGTCTTCTTTTATGATCTCACAAATCGCCCCGGCAGGTTGTAAGCCGGCAAGCTTAGCTAAATCAACAGCTGCTTCAGTATGACCGGCTCTCTTTAATACTCCCCCCTTTTCAGCCATAAGAGGGAAAATATGTCCCGGTCTGACGAAATCGTTTGCCTGGGAATCCGGTGCTGCCAATAGATTTATAGTGGTTGCTCTCTCTTTAGCGGAGATACCGGTTGTGGTTTTTTCTTTGGCATCAACGGAGATGGTAAATTTCGTATGATGTCTGTCACTAATCTGTTCAGTCATCAAAGGAATATCAAGCTCAAGCAGTCTTTCAGCGGGCATCGGAACACAAAGCAGACCTTTACCCTGAGTGATCATGAAATTTACTTTTTCCGGGTTCATTAATTCTGCAGCTCCGACCAGGTCACCCTCGTTTTCTCTGGTTTCATCATCAACAACGATTAAGAGACTACCTTTTCTGATCTCTTCTACAGCCTCTTCGATCGCAGAAAATATTTTATTCATATTCTATTTCCCATACAGAATTTCCGGTAAATCTGTTCAGTTTTAGAGAAAAGTATCAGATCTTCCCCTCATTCTTCAGTTTGACAAAGTAATCTATTGACCTGTTATAGGTTCTTTCCGCAGACTCAGGGAAAAAACATGCCGGTAATTGCTTCATTTGTCTATGATAAGCGAGACATTCACAACAAATCCCCTTTCTTGAACAGGAATATGTGCAGTTGCAATTTCTGAGGTTTTGTTCCTTATTCTGACAGTCCATAGAGATACTCCTTTCTTATCCTCATCTTCAAGTTCATTATATATTGCCGTTTTCAGCCGGATATGATCCGTACCGATCGAACATTAGCTCATAATAAGCAATTACTGTTCTTTTCTTTGAAGCCTGAGTATTTGTCAATTCTTAATTCTCCAGTTAACAGGTAGCCAATACCGGAGACTGTTCTCTACCATCATGGTGACCTGTTATATCTAAGAATCAACATAGTGAAAAAGCACAGTCGGCTTGAAGCGACTGAACATTTTCACTATGTTAATCCAATATCATAAAAGAGAGAAAACAGATTGGGGAAAGTCGCCCACTTTATCATGACTACGAAAAAATTGAGGTCAATTAAGGTTTTGACTTGATGATGATAACTCTTCTGTTATATAGTAACAACTGCTCATATGCAGAGCAGAAGACCTGAAAGACAGTTTCATAACAATGATCATTCCATCTCTTTGTTGCCTGAGAAAAGCCAAATTAGGTTTTCTGCTGTCTCTCCAAGCGGAGAACAATATACCCTTATTGAGATGATTAATCTATTAGGATTGTTTTTATTATAGAGGTTCTTTCCAGTCAAGTTCATAGTTCTCAAATCTTGATTCCAGCCAGGAAATGAACTGTATCATATCTTTGGGAAGATCAATTACCTGGTTGAGCAGTTCCCCGCTGACCGGATGTTCAAAACTTAGTTTGTAAGCGTGCAGGGCATGTCTCGGCAACTTTTTTTCAAAATATGCTGTTATCATGCTCCGGAGATTAACCGGCAGCAGGTATAATCCCTTTTTCTTTCCATAAACAGTATCACCTGCAATCGGATTATTGAGATGATCAAAATGCACTCTTATCTGGTGCGTCCTGCCGGTTATTGGTTTAATATCAATCAGCGAAAAAAACTCAAAAGTCTTCAAGACACGATACTTTGTTACAGCTTCTCTGCCAACCGAGGAGACGGACATTTTTATCCTCTCTTTTTTATGTCTGCTGATCATAGTACTGATAGTCCCTTCCAGGTTCTGGGGAATTCCGTAGATGACAGCCTTATAGCGTTTTTCAATTTTTCTTTCTGAAAAGGCTCGGCTCAGGCGGGAGAGAGTTCTGTCATCTTTAGCCACGATCAAAAGACCGGAAGTGTTTTTATCCAAACGGTGGACTATTCCCGGGCGGGAGGGATTATCCAGAAAGGGGAGATTCTTTCCGAATCGGTTGATGATGGCATTGGCAACTGTTCCGGAGTATTGACCCGGAGCAGGATGAACAGAAATACCGGCTTTCTTGTTGATAACCGCCAGATACTCATCTTCATATACAATGTCTAATGGTATTGCTTCCCCTTCGATATCTCTGTCCCGGGGGGGAGGTATGGTTAACTCGATTTGATCGTTTTTTTCCAGCAGATAGCTTTTTTTGACAGTTTCTGAATTGACGGTTATCTGTCTCTCGCTAATCAGCTTGTCGATGAAAGAACGGGAATATAGGTCAGGATGATTGATCGCAGCAAGATATTTATCTATTCTGATCGGTTCGTTACGGTCATAGATTAGTTTCATTTGTTTTAGCTGTTTTTATCGTCTTTATCTTTGGTCTTATCTTCATCCCTTTTGGAAAGATTGTAGATACCGATGACCGTTCCAATAAAATTACCGTCAGCATCTCTTACTAATTCGCTCCGTAAAGTGATGTGTCTTCTCATAGAAGCCATATAGAACTGTTTCGGTCTGCTTTTTGATTTGGTTTTGATAATATTGGTTACATAAGATTTGATGTTATTATCAATATCGAGTCCGAAATTGGTTTCGACAATGTTTTTATCTTCCCTCATAGTTGGAAAATGTTGCATCAACAGGTCATTCGTATATACGATATCACCTTTTTTGTTCAGGATCATAAAACCGTTCTCTGTCAGATTTAACAGGGCAACGATCCTTCCTCTCTGCTCCTGAATTTTCTCCTTTTTCAGCGAATCGAATTTCAGAATGACATTAAGCATCTTCTGCAAGGATTCAACAACCTCAACAAGTTCCTTATCAAAAGCTTTACCGTATTCTATCAGATCAATATTCTGATTGTAGTTTCCCCGGGAGATATCGTCAGTTATTGTTTTGATTACCAGGCACATCTTCTGCAGATAGCTGGGAAGGAAAGAAACAAGAATGATAACAATGAAAGCCTGTAAAAGAAGTACTGTGAGAAGAATAGCTCTGATCTCCGAATAGGATAGAATTCGTTCCCGGGATTGATTAAGACTCATGGAAACCAAAATGTACTGCAGAGCCGAGAGAAAGAGAAACATCAGCAGAAAGGTCGAGATTCGTTTCTTGATGGATATTTTCACTTTATGCCCCCTTATCTGGAGTTACTTCTTTGATTAATCCGCTTATATTGCTGGTAGGACCGAGCAGGATCAAGACATCACCTTCTTTGATAACATCATTAGCTCCCGGAAGATCGTTTACTTTGGTTTCTATCATATTTTCTCCCTCTTCGGTAACCCTCATCTCCGTATATTTTATTGCAACAACATGAATATTCTTTTCGTTGGGAAGATTCAACTGCTGCAGTGTCTTTCCCAGATATACATCAGGAACGGCTAATTCGGCTATACAGTGACCGGAGCTCAGATTGACATAATTTAGTACATTCGGAGACAATAGAGTATTAGCCAATTGTTCTCCGATTTGTTTTTCGGGAAAATGGATGTTCTTTACGCCGATAATCTCTAAAATTCTGGCATGCAGTTGACTGTCCACCTTGGCGTGAATGTTAACTACTCCGAGTTTTTTCAGAATAGCACTGGTCAAAACACTGGTTTCGACTTCTCCTACTGCCAGGATTACGACATCTACATCGGTGATTCCAATATTCTTCAGAGATTGCTCGTCAGTACAATCCATTTTGACAGTAGCAGAAACCCTGCCTCTTAATTCTTCGAGTTTCTTATCATCATTATCGAGAGCAATGATTTCAGCACCATTTTCATAAAGTGTAGTTGCCACTGTAAATCCGAACTTTCCTAAACCGATAACAGCAAATTTTCTCATCCTGATAAACTCCTTTGATTGAAAGATTTCAATCTTGTCAGATCAATAATAGTTCTTTACTGATGAAACAGCATACCGACTGATCTGTCAATAACAATTCCATAAAATGATCCTGCCTATCCTACCGATATCTTTTCTTCAGAATACAAATAATCACTCTGGATCCTCGCCCTGGAAAGGGCAAAGATGAAGGTTAAGGGTCCGATTCGGCCGAAATACATCAAAAGCACGATCAAGACTCTTCCTGTTTCAGAAAGATAGGGAGTAATTCCCATAGAGAGCCCCACCGTACCAAAGGCAGAAAAAACCTCGAAAACAATATGCTCGAAAGTAAAGGGCTCGATCAACATTAGGATAAAAATTACAATAAAGATCAGCAAAATTGAAATGGCAATCAGTGCCATAACCCTCCTGATCAGGATATCGGAAATTTTCCTTTTGAAAACGATTACATCTTTATTACTGGATAAGATGGCAATCACCGAAAGTATTATCACAGCAAAACTTGTGGTTTTGATTCCCCCGCCGGTGGAACCGGGAGAAGCCCCGATATACATCAAAATCAGTGAGATAAACACGGAAGTATTACTGAGCTGAGAGGTATCGCTTGTATTGAATCCGGCAGTACGGGCAGTTACCGATTGAAACAATGAGCCTAACACCCGGTCTTTTAGTCTGTAGTCTTCCATAGAATAGTTGAACTCGGAGATGAAATACAAAACAAAACCAAGTAAGATAAGAGCAACAGTAGTTATTAAGACGAGTTTGGTATGTAAAGAAAACCTGGTCGGTCTTCGTTTATCAATAAGATTTTTTTTCAGATCAACTAAAACCGAGAATCCCAGACCTCCCAGAATTATTAACATCATCATCGTAATATTTACTCCAACATGGCTTCTGTAAGCTGTAAAGCTATCGGGATTCAGACTGAAACCGGCATTACAAAAAGCTGAGATAGAATGAAAAACTGAAGAATAGAGAGCGTTGGCAGTTGTATCATAATGCCCCGAAAAGGCGGAGAATAACATCAGAGCTCCGATAAACTCGAATAACAGGGTTACAATAACTATATTCTTTATCAAACGTACCATGTCAAAACGTGAATGCTCATTTATCACATTCTGCATAATACTCTCTCCCCGGAAGGATAATCGCTGTCCGGTTAAGATAGCAAACGAGGTAGAAATAGTCATGATTCCCAAACCACCTATCTGGATCAGGATCAGGATAATGATCTGACCAAAGAGAGTAAAGTGGGTTCCCGTGTCATACACTATCAGCCCGGTTACGCAGGTTGCTGATGTGGAAGTAAACAAAGCCCCGACAAGGTTAGTGCTCTCTCCCTCCACTGTTGAAATTGGCAGGAGGAGGAGCAGAGTGCCAATTGTAATCGTGATCAAAAAGCTGAGCAGAACAAAGATAGCGGCATTATCAGAGAGGTTTTTAAAACGCTGCAGGGGGGAATAATGCCTGGAAATACGGAGAAACATAATTATTCCCTGTCTGCCGATGAGCAGTAACTGAAAAATACTCGGCTGACTGCTGAAAACAAGACCAAGCAATATTATGATCGTATCGGGAATTCGTAACCTCAGACTGATGAGAGTAGATTTCTCAGCAATAACTCCACTGATATAATTTATCATCAGGAGATATATGGTTAAAAGTGTATAGACCCTGCTTATTTCAGTAAATGAGTTGATCTCAAGTAGTTGAGTGAAAAAAACTAACAATAGAACATTGAGGGCGGCAAATACCGTCAATAGATTGTTAGAAAAAAAACTAACCCACTTAGCTGCCTGCCGGTAATCCGGTTTGTTATCTGTTATCATTTCTATGTATTATTTATCGAGATTGATTCTCCTGACCAGTTCTTTATGAATATCTTGGGGAGATTGTGTCGAATCTATCCGGATCAGTATCTCTCTCTCCTGGAAAAAAGCGATCAGTTTCCTTGTCCGCTGATGAAAAATGTTTATCCGGCGAACGATTGCTTCCTCATGATCATCGTTTCGGTGGATGAGTTTATGACCGCATTTATCACATTTGTTATCCTCTTTGGGTGGCTTGATCAGCAGATTGTAGGTACTGCCGCAGTTACTGCACACCCGGCGGGAAGTGAGCCGTCTTATCGCTTCCTGATCATCAAGATCAAAAAAGACGGCATAATTAACAGGAATTCTTTCTTCCATAAATTCAGCCTGATTCAGGGTTCTGGGAAAACCATCCAGGATCAATCCCTTAACCTTAGAATGCAAGTACTCGTCTATGATTGTAAAAATATACTCATCAGGAACTAACTCGCCTTTCACCATATATTTAGAAATCTTGTCTCCCAAAGAGGTTCCTTCACTCATATAATTCCGAAGTAACTCCCCGATGTTGAGATGTTTAAAACCGTACCTATCTTTCAGCATACCGGCTTGGGTTCCTTTACCGCTACCCTGAATACCCATAAAGACCAAATTCAGCACTACAGCTTCCTCCTTCTCCAATAATACCGAATAACTGCAAAAGGAACTAACAAACAAAGAATTGGTTTAAAAGTCAAGTATTTTCGGCTTCAAAGAGAACTTCGAGACTTTCTCCATTATGAGAATCGTTTTTTTCTTTGACATTTGAACATCAATAATATAGGTGATGTCTATAGACTTTATTTTAAATGAGCGAGGTATCATGGCTCCTGAAGACTCAAGAAAGAATAAGAACAAGAGGAAAAAAAAGATCAAGAACTATCTTTATTGGATCATTTTCTTTTCCATCATCATATATACCTTCTTCTTTACCAGATATAATCTTTTGAGCTGTTATCAAACGAGAAAGACAAACAAACTGTTAAAGGAAGAATATCAGAGTCTGAAGATCAACAATGAGGAGTTGAAAAAACAGATTGAAGATCTGAAAAATAATCCTGAAGCCTGGGAAAGAATTGCCCGGGAAAAATATGGCATGCAGAAGAAGGGTGAAAAGATCATCATCTTCCGTCGTGATGAAGAATAACCTTATCCGGCTCTGATAACCTTACCATGAAGAAGATTCTCTTTGTCGGGATAAATGCCAGATATGTCCATTCCAATCCGGTTCTATTTTATCTTCGTAAACTAAGCACCGGGAAAGCTGAGACAGCAATCGCTGAATATACCACTTCTCAGTATTCATATGACATTCTTGCCGATATATATGGTTATCAGCCCGAGATCATAGCTATGTCGGTCTATATCTGGAATAGTAAACTTGTCAGAGAGTTATTACCCGAGATGAAAAAGATTCTGCCTGAGACGAGAATAGTCCTGGGAGGACCGGAAGTCAGTTTTAACTCTCAACAATGGCTTGATAGTTATGATTCCATTGATTTCATAGTTACCGGCGGGGGAGAGCAAGCCTGGCTGAAGTTATTGACTAAGGATTTCGATTATCCGGAGAGAATAGTAAGAATTCCTAATCTCTCTTTGAGCGAGATACCTTTTCCCTATTCAGAGAAAGATATAAAGCTTTTAAAAAACCGGATAATTTATTACGAAAGCAGCCGGGGTTGTCCTTATCACTGTTCTTATTGCTTATCGTCAAGAGAGGATAATATTCTGGAATTCAGGGGCTGGGATAGAGTCAGAACAGAGCTTTTCTTCTTTATGGAATATGAAGTCCCCTTGGTAAAATTTGTGGACAGAACCTTTAATGCAGATCCTCACTATGCGAGAAAGGTCTGGTCGTTTCTAAGCAAGGAGAATCCGAATACCCGTTTTCACTTTGAGATTAACCCCTATCTGTTAACTGAAGAAGATATCACTCTCCTGGAAACGGTACCGGCTAATCTTTTCCAATTCGAGATTGGAGTTCAATCAACTAACAACAGGGTACTAAGCGAGATAAACCGTCAGGGTGAATGGCCGGTTGTAAAAGAGAAAATCGCTCCCTTGCTCCAAAGGTCTAATATACCTGTACATCTCGATCTGATCTTCGGTCTCCCTTATGATGACCGGGAGTCTGCCCGGAAGTCATTCAATGATATCTATGCTCTGCAGCCAGACCATTTGCAGCCCGGAATGCTAAAAGTGCTTCCCGGAACAGTACTCGCAGATAAGACTCAGGAGTATGATCTTGTCTATCAACAAGAAGCGCCCTATAAGGTCTTTTCCAATAAATGGATTTCTTTCCCGGAATTACTCTCATTACAGAATATCGAACATTTAGTGAATAATCTTTACAATTCTCATCATTTCCCCCGGACTCTCCAGAACCTGACATCTCTCTCCCGATCCCTTCAGTCTCTTCTCAAAACTGGAAGAATTCTGGCTTGCCAATGAGATAAATCTCTGGCAGAAGGATTGGCAGAAGACAGCAAAACTGCTCGCTCAATTCCTTGTCGAAAACTATCCTGATGAACAGGAACTGTTCCTTGATTGCTTAAGATGGGATCTTTGTTCAGTTTCAGGGTTGCAGTATTATCCCGATTTCCTTCTTACCGGCAATATAGTTCAAGTAGCTAAAAGCTGGAAAAAATACTTGCGTTCCAATATCGAATCGGTGTGCCGAGATTATGAAACAGAGAAGAGAGTTATCCAGAGGTCTTTGATCTTCAATGCTTCTTCTGCTCAATTCAGGGAAAAATTCAAGCTGTCCAGAGATGATTGCTTTCTCTTTTTACCGGATGAAAAGAGGAAGAAAAGAGCTGTAAAGATCAGTCTTCAGAGTTTTTACCAAACTGACTGAATCAGACCCTGACCGGCTTTATTGTTCCCTGATTCAGTTTCAATGCAGGTTCACCTCTGATCATCATGATGATACCGAGTTCTTTGCCACATTGGGGACATTGCGGCTTGGAATAGTTTTCACAATTATGCAGACCGACATAATCATCAGTCATTCTTTTCAGAAAACATTTGATAATTCTCCCTTTGCCGGCTTTGAAGTAGCGGAACAGATCAAGTCCGCATTTGCATTGTATCGTGAGGATCTTTCCATTATTCATTTTTTCACCCGGAATATATCTTAGTTTCAAAAATCTTATGTAATGATCCGGTTTCGCTGTCAAGGCTTCTCTCTCTCTCGTTATCTCTATCTCCTTTTGCAAGAGAAAAACTAAGCATTCCGGTAATCCTAATCTTTTCCTTATACTCTTATGGTGGTCTGGAGTATGCACCCAAAAGATTTGTAGTCTTTCTAAGAGTAGCCGATAGTTAAAAAAAATCGTTTCTTTCCGTCGAAACAGAATGATTGACAAAAGAGAGTAAGGTAATAAAAGACGTAAGTAAAAGTAAGAATTCAACTTCAAGAATCATAAGGGAGGATCAATTGTCAGGAAGGAGAGTGATGTACCGGTTGTTAGCTGTTTCTCTCTTAGTAATTATCATCAGCATGAATAGCGGATGTAAAGCAGAAAATGGGGGGGGAGAGGTTTTGACCGAAGAGGAGTTAACGGCATTTGCTAAAGAACATAATGCCAGAAACTCTCTTGATTATGAGGGGCTTTACCGGGGTATTCTGCCTTCTGCTTCCGGAGAAGGGATCGAAACTGAGATTTATCTTACCTATGATGGATCTTACGTGCTCAGAAGATCGTATTTGGGTAAAGCTGATTCTTTCTTTGAACAGAGCGGTAAGTATCTCTGGAACGATAGGGGGAATACGATCACCCTAAAAGAAATTGACCCGCCGAACAGTTACTTTGTTGCTGAGAATTATATCATCCATCTTGATATGGCAGGTGAAAGAATAACCGGAGATTTAGCAGAAAAATATATCCTGCATAAGATCTTTGAAGAATAGAACGAACAGCGCTGATTATTCAGGGATTGTTTTACTAAATCTCTGAAGGATCAGGCGATTATTTCAACAAGAGGCATTTCTTCATACTGACCGGCTGGTTATCCAGAAGAAGCCGGTAGAGGTAGATACCGCTGGCTGCCTCTCTTTCCGAATCATTCTTGCCATCCCAGGTTATGGTTTTTCTCTCTCCGGTATTGACATATTCGTTGAAAAGGTGCCTGACCTTTTGTCCCTTAATATTATATATAATCAGATCGGCTTTACCAGGTCTGTTTACCGAAAAAGAGAAGTGGGTCTCAGCATTAAAGGGATTGGGATAATTATTATACAGATAGGCTTTGGTAACTCCCGGAAGGGAATCAGGATTAGAGAAGAGATCGGGATCCTGATAGTTATTATAGTTTCTTTCTCTGTAAGTTAGTATCGCTGTATCTACCGGTTCGGATGTCATTAACTGCACAAAATAGAAATCATTGGGATTTATGATCTCAATACCCGGTTCAAAGCTCTCCCAGTCTGTCCATTCAATCAGTCCTACATTATCGAACCATGTTTGTCCGATACCCAATGAAGGACCGCTGCTTAGCAGCAAGACATCAAAGTAATTGGCATTGGTCGGTACGGTCAGTTCCTTGTGAAAAAAAGTCCAGTCATTCGTTTGAGAAAGTGGCAGAGTGAGGGTTTCACTCCCTAAGGCGTAAGAAGATGTGCGGTTAGAATAATAACGGATCTCAATGTTAGCATCCGAGGCATTGAGAGTTTTGAGGTGACCGTAGAGAGTATAGTCGGTCTGTTCATATTTCTTTATCCGCAAGTTCAGACGAGTTGTCAGAGATCCGGCATTTGTATCCCGGATCTGTCTCAGGGATCTTTCTCCCTGATAACTGACTTCATTATCGTAGGAACTATCTGAGTGGGAAGTATTCCAGAGAGTACACCCTTCATCTTCAAAATTACCAAACCAGATCAACTCTCTTCCCAGACGGTAATGATAATCTGCCGAAGGTTCAATATAGCGTAAGGAAGAGATCGAGCCGTTCTTACGGAGTACTAAAGGCTGAGAATGATTGAGAGAAGCGACTTGATCGAAATGCAAAGTCTCTTGATAGTCAGTCTCATTATAGACCATGGTCAGTGTATCCAGAATGACATGAGCCCTAACTGCTTCTCTGTCGATGTGAAGATAGGTGTCAAGATCCTTGGAACGACGTGCCAGATAATCAAGGATATGCAAACCGAGTTCGCCTGTTGCCGGTTGCGGGATATAGCCGTCGATAAAAACCGGTGTTACAGAGTAAGAGATAAAACCTGTTTTGTCAGCTTCGGTATTCAGGATCATCGTGGGCATTGTTTCCGGATAATCGAGATCAAAGATAAAGTTTCCCAGGGAATGAGCGATCAATTTACCTTTATAGACTTCCAAGCCCTGAATTATGTGGGGATGATGATTAATGACCAGATCAGCACCGGAATCGATCATAAAATGCCTGATCTCCCTGTCCCACATTTTCGGAATATCGATCCGATCAAAGTATTCTTCTCCTGCATATAATATACCATCGCGGAGATAATCATAATCATGGGAAAGTGGACCCAATGAATATTCGCTGCCGGAATGGAGGAGAAGAACGACCAGGTCAGATACATCTCTGACAGATTGTATCTGTTTTCTGACATAGTAAGGAGTCATAAACGCAAAACCGGGTTTATTGAATCCTGCCTGTAAATAGGGTTGGAAGTTATTATAATGTCCGTTGCGGTCACTCGAAGCGAGAAAAGTTGCGTTAACTCCTTTCCGGTTAACAAAAACCGGCAGATATGCTTCATAAGAATCGGCTCCCGCTCCAAGATGAAGAATATTTTCAGTCTCCAGAACCTGCTGGGTTTCTTGTAATCCGGGAAGCATATAATCCAGAATATGATTATTAGCTAAGGTTGCTACATCTACTCCGGCATAAGTTAGTCCGGCGACATTATTCGGGTGTCCCTTAAAACAGATAGTTTTTGTCGGATGGCTGGTATTGGAGGTTGTCAGGGGAGATTCCAGATTAATAACAGTTACATCGGCAGCATCGCCAAGCAGATGAAGAGTAGGTTCAAAGATTGCCTCTACTCCCTGGGTGGGGATGATACCGCCTCCCTGTTCGTAGCGGCGGGCTAACATAATATCACCGACAAAGTTGATTTTCAGGGGTAAAGCAGAATCCCCTTCTGTGATCTCGATCTCAGTGGAAGCAAAACCCCATCTTTCTGCCGGATTGACAACCGCCAGAAACACAGTGTATGGATAATCGGCAGTTACTTCGAAAGTATGATAGGGATTTTGTTCATTACTACCGGAACCGTCACCGAATTGCCAGTAAAAATCATGTTCATCGTAGTCAGGATCATAAACATAAGCAGTGAACTGCACTTCAGCTTGCAGGGTATTATGTGCTCTCCTGGTTACTCTACTCACCCTATGGAATATCTCTACCTGAGGTTGAAAAGGTAAAGCCTCTGTGATGTCAAGTATCAGGTCAAAATGGATAGTTCCCGGATTAGAGAGATTATCATTGTCATTAACAAAAACTATACTCGTAATGACCGGTTCATATTCGAACCAGGCCATCCAATCATCGCCAACCGGGAGTTGGTAGGTATTCCAGGAGTTAGTAGGAAAAACACCCTGGTAAACATGAAACCATTCTTCAATATCAAGCATAGTAGTTCCGGCAAAAGAATAGAAGAGAACATTTTCTCCGTCCATCAAGCCAAACCCCTGATATCTTCCCACAGATTGGACATAGGCAGCTATCTGCCAGACTGATGTAGTATCTACCGGTAATGGGTCGATCTCCAGCACCTTCCAGGTATTTCCGTACAATTTCAGGGAATAATCGGAGTCCTGATAGGTATTTACCGGGTCAAGAGTCCAGGCTTCAGAATCAATGTCTTCCTCGGGATAAGAAATCAAATCAATAGTTCCCGAATTGAAATCTTCTATTGTTTGTTGAGCCTCGATTATAGTAGTAATAAAGAGGCAGCAACTTATTATTAGTATGATCAGAGATATTTTCATTTATCCTCCTGTCTGCTCAGTCAAAACCGGAAACGAGTTTTCATTGTACCGGAAAAATGACGGTATTAGGTTTCCCGGCTGCCGGTCTTGCTGTTCATCTTACTTTAACAAAGTCATTTTTCTGACCGCAGTATAATCTTCTGACTGCATGCGGTAAAAATACAATCCACTGCCCACTGCTTTATTATTGTCATCCTTTCCGTCCCAAATGACCGAATGGTTACCGGCAGGGAATTGTTGATCAGCAATACTTTTGATCCGCTGCCCCCGGATGTTGAAAATGTCTATCTTTACTCTCCCTTCTCCAGCGAGAGAAAAACTGATCGTCGTATCAGGATTGAAGGGGTTAGGACGGTTTCTGTGTAAAAGAGTTAGGATAGGAATTATTGCTTCTTCAGAGATTTCTGTTACTTTTATTTCGACTGTATTCGAGGGGAGGGATTCACCCTCATCATAGAGAGCTGTTATATAGTAGGAATAGCTTGAGCCGACAGCTGCATCTTCGTGCAGGAATTCCGTGTGGAGAAACGGTTCCGGATTAATTAAGGTCTCGTCAATATAGATATTGTATCCGAGAAAAGACCATCCTGAGTTTGCGAAAAACGGCTCAGGATAAGAGTTTCTTCTTTCAGTAACTCTACGGGTGGAAAAAGCAGTTCCGGTTCGGGTCTGTAAAGCCCGGTTTTTCTTATTGATATCAAGAGTGTTTGTTGTTTTTCTGTTTCCAGTGATGCCTAAAGGTGGTTCCCAAGTCAGAGTGACTCCCTCTTCCGTCAAGGCTGCTGCCAGTTCCCGGGGCGGGTTTAAGTAATCGAGCGTGAATGTTTCAATATTAGAACTCTGGATCATGTAATTTTCGGTATCGGTGATCCTTATCTTTCCTGAAGGAGTACCAAATTCAGGGATTTCCCAGAGATAAGGAGCAGCACCGGTTGGAATACCCTCTTCGATCTCAAGCCAGGAGATACCGTTATCATAAGAAAAGGCTATGGAAATGGAATCTACGTTTACAGCTTCCCAATCGATCATCTGAATGGTACCTGGATACCAAACTTCACCTCCTGTGGGAGAAGTTAAAAGCAGCTGCTTATTGCTTATGGTAAATGGTTCGCTATTAATTCCGAAGGAATTGTGGTTAACGACACTCTTCACCTTGACCAGACATTCGGCAGAAAGAGTGTCGGGAATCAACCATTCATAGAAACCGGAAGCTGCCGGATAGGGGATATCTCTGACCGGAGTCCAGTTCTCACCGTTATCAGCAGAATAATCTATCAAAACAGAAGTTACCTCATCAGCAGCTATCCACTCAATTTCCCTGATCGTTCCGACAAGAAGGTTTTCTCCCCCGGTAGGAAACAAGAGAGTGATTCGGTTGTTAATGCTGAAAATAGCGGATTCGTCATAGATGTCATTGTTATAATAATCTTCCAGACGCAGGACCACTCTGTCTGAATCAAGATTTGGGATGAGCCAGTTATACTGCACCTGATAAAGCGAGGAAGCAATAGTTAACCAGTTCTCACCATCGTCCGGACTGTACTTCAAACGGAAACGATCAGCGTTGATAGCCTGGAATTCTATCAACAGATTCTCACCTCCGTACAACACCATGCTGTCCGGAGAGTTGAGCAGAGCTAATTTTACCAGAGAAAAGGGTTCGGCAGAAACATCTTGTACCAGGTTGTTGCTGCTGTCCTGAATCTTTATCCGGGCTGTTGCCGTGGGGAACTCCGGGATAATCCAGTGATAGGAACCTGAGTTTGCCGGGATTTCTGATACTACTTCCTGCCAGGTGTAACCATTGTCAGAGCTAAAATAGATATCTGCAGCAATTACTTCGCTACTGTTCCAAAGGATCTCGTAACTGCTTCCGGTCTGTAAACGGAGATTACTCTCGGAAGGGGCAAGGATGGTTATTTCCGGAACCTCGCCGGTAGTTAAGGTGAAATTGTTTTCACTTTCCATAATAACTTCCTCTCCAGCGAGCAGAAAAATAGCTCTAACTCTGTATTCTGCTGAGGGAAAAGAGGGTAAAGTCCAGTTATAGGAAGATTCGCTACTATCTACGGTAGTGATATCGTTCCAGTTGCTGCCGTTATCGGAGGTGTACTGCAGAAGAAAAGCAATATTCTCTCCCTTGAAATACCAGCGGATCAATCTTTCCGTCTCTGTCTGCCAGATTTCTCCGCCGTTCGGGGAGAGTAAACTGTACTGATAGGAACTGAGGGCTATACTATGTTGATATCCGGCAGCAACAGCAGAATAATGGTGACCTTCCGGTACGTCACATTGTCCGGAATTGTTCGAACCCCAGGCACTGAGCGAGCCGTCCAATCTGAGGGCTATACTGTGTTCTCTGCCGGCAGAGATGGCTGAAAAACTCTCACCGACAGGAACATTGCACTGTCCTGAAGTATTTCTACCCCAGGCAGTGACCGAACCGTCATTTTTTAAGGTTAAATTATGGTAATTATTAGCTGATATGGAGACATAACTGTCTCCCGGAGGAGTATCTGTCTGTCCGTAGTTATTTCTGCCCCATGCTGTCAAAGTGCCGTCATTTCTAAGAGCAAGGGTATGAGTTGCTCCCCCTGCGACTGCAACAAAGCTATCATCGTCAGGTACAATACTCTGTCCATAATGGGGAAAGCTTCCCGAATTACTCATACCAGCTCCCCAGGCACTTATTGTGCCGTCTTCTCTTAAGGCAATGCTATGAAAACTGCCGCAGGCAATAGCGGTAAAATCATTGCCGCCAGGGACATTTGTCTGACCGTAATTATTACGTCCCCAAGCGATCAAGGTTCCGTCAGAGCGTAGAGCTAAACTATGAAAATCACCTGCTGCGACCGCTATATAATCGTCACCGGCAGGAATAATACTCTGACCGTAATGCGGAAAAGTACCTGTATTCTCTGTGCCGGCACCCCAAACTGTAAGGGTTCCGTCCACTCTTAAGGCAAGGGCATGATAATCCCCGGTAGCGACTGTGAGATAATCATTCCCAACAGGAATCTCATCCAGATTGTGGAGAGTAGTTCCCCAGATAGAGAGAGAACCAGGTTCCGGGCTTTCTGAGATATTGCGGATTCTTGCAGGGTTTTCCAGACTGACAGCTGCTAAGAGTTCGTTGTGTTGCAAAGGTGAGTAGATAATCAGGAAAATTACTAAGGCGAAAAGTAAAGGAAACCTGGCGTTTATCATTCTGCCTCCTTGAAATCGGTCAGTTTGCCGATCAGAGAAACCAAATTACTTCGATTTAGTTATCTGCTTTGGTTCTGGTTAATATAGCAGATGTTTTAATAGTTTCAAAGATGACTCAGGGATAAATATGTCAATAAAATTCTGATAGTACTTAGATCTTGAAGCTGAAATCTTTTTTATCCGGAGGTTGCTATTCTCTCTGCTCTACGGGAATGAGAAAACAGATAAGATAAGAAGCTGATCTTACAACGTCTTTATTGCTTTTTGCTAACATTAGTATCGTACCGGAACATAATCAGAACAGGAAGTCTTATATTCTATTGACAAATAAGCTGAGGACTCGAATTTGACAAAAAAGTTAAGGATAAAGATGAGAAAGGGAATTGTTGCTATTGTTGGCAGGCCGAATGTCGGTAAATCGACACTCTTTAACCGCTTATGCCGAAAAAGGAGTGCTATTGTTGACTCCATGGAAGGGATTACCCGGGACAGGAAATATGAGCTTGTGGAATGGACTACCCATGCATTTTATCTGGTTGATACCGGAGGAATAGTATTCGATACGGCAGATGATATTACTAAGGCAGTAAGATTTCAGGCTGAATTAGCTATTAACGAAGCTGATCTTATTTTATTTTTAGTTGATGCCAAAGTAGATGTAACCGGGCTGGATTTGGAGATCGGCAGATTATTAGCTCCTCATCACGACAAGGTACTTCTTGTAGTTAATAAGGCTGATACCCTAGAAGAGGAACATGATGTTTACGGTTATATGAAGCTTGGATTTGGTGCTCCTCAGATTATTTCAGCGACTCACGGCAGACATATCGGAGATTTGTTAGACAGCATTTGTGAGAGAATTGAACATGTAGAATATGATGACAAGGAAGAGGATGAGATCAGAGTTGCTATAGTTGGGAAACCTAATGTCGGCAAGTCTTCGTTTCTCAACAGACTGGTCGGAGAAGATACGGCTATCGTAAATGATCTGCCGGGAACAACCAGAGACTCGATAGATTCCAAGTTGAAATATCATGCTCGTAACCTTCGCTTAATTGATACGGCAGGACTGAGACGAAAGAGGAGTGTCCGCTACGGGGTTGAATATTTTAGCGTTATGAGAACAATAGAGAGCGTAAACCGTAGTGATGTTGTAGTTCTAATGATAGCAGCAGATGACGGAGTAACAGAACAGGATCAGAAGATAGCTTCCTATGCCGCAAGAAACTTCAAAAGTATAATAATTGTCGTGAATAAATGGGACTTGATAGAGAAAGATAACAGCACGATGGGGAAATTTATCAGAGATATCAGAGAGGAACTCTCTTTTATTGATTATGCCCCGATAGTTTTTGTTTCGGCATTGACTAATCTTCGTTTGCGCAAGATATTAGACCTGATTCTGCAAGTCGATTTGGAGAGTAAGAAAAGGGTACCTACCTCAGAATTGAATGATTTTCTGGAAGGTGTTATGGCGAAATTTCCACCATCTCATTCCAGTGGTAAACATACAAAGATATACTATTGCACTCAGCAGAGAGTACAGCCTCCCGTGTTTATCTTCTTCTGCAATAATGCTAAATGGATAACCGTCAGCTACCGCAGATATCTGCATAATCAGTTACGGGAACGTTTCAAATTCAACGGAGTTACCATCAAAACGATCTTTCGCAGCAAGGAGAGAGAAAAAAATGGTAAGTGAAGTTGTACTGATTATCCTTTTTTCCTATCTCTTAGGAAGTATTCCCTTTGGCTATATACTGGGGAAGTTTATTAAGAAAATCGATATCAGAAAACACGGCAGCGGAAATGTCGGAGCAACGAATGCTTTGCGGGTCCTGGGCTGGAAAATAGGTCTTGTCGCTCTGCTTCTTGATATGGCGAAGGGATTTTTAGCAGTTTCTGTTGCTGCCTTTTTTGTTCCCGGTAATAACTTTTTATTGATAGCAGCTGGATTCACTGCTATTACCGGGCATATTTTTACCGTATTTCTTCGCTTCCGGGGCGGAAAAGGGGTAGCCACTTCTGCCGGTGTTTTTGCTGCCCTGATACCGATACCATTTGTCATTGCTTTAGCCTTCTTTACCATAGTCACAGCCTTAACCAAATATGTCTCACTTGGTTCCATTAGCGCAGCTGTGATTTTGGTTGCAGTGCAAACATTTTTCTCTTTCTATCAGAAACCGCCAGAGTTAGAGTTCCTGATAATGGCAGTGATCGTAGCCCTGTTTATCATAATAAAACACAAAACTAATATCAAACGACTGCTCAACGGAACGGAGAATAAAATTAGTTTTCAGACTAAGAAGCCGTTATGAACATAAAAAGCGTTCATATAACTAAAAACAATTAAACAAAGGAGTCAATTCCGTGTGTGGAATAATCGGGGTCTTTAACGGAAACAGGGCAGCTGAACTGGCTATGCTCGGATTGTTTGCCGAACAGCATAGAGGACAGGAAAGCTGTGGGATGGCAGTCAGTGACGGCATTACTATGAGATTGAGGAAAAAAATGGGACTGGTCAAGCAGGTCTTTACCCCGGAACTACTATCGGAATTACCGGGCTCAATCGCAGTAGGTCATGTACGGTATCCTACCTGTGGAGCTGCAACCGAGTTCAATTCTCAGCCACATATCGAGGAGATATTTGCCGGGCAATCCTTTGCCCTGGCCAGCAACGGAGATGTTATTAATTATCAGGAGATCCGGCATGCTTTGGAAGTTGAAGGGGTGCATTTCAAAAGTGATAATGACGGAGAACTGATACTGAAGTATCTGGTCTTCCAGGTTCAGGAGAGAGGGAAGTCAATTACCGAAGCGATAAGGTCATTGATGAAAGATGTTAAGGGGGCATACTCTACTGTCCTGGCAACCCGTAATGAATTATATATGTTCAGAGATCCCCAGGCGATAAGACCTATGGTTTGGGGGAAAAGGTCTGACGGGGTGGTTGTAGCGGCTTCAGAAAGCTGTGCTCTCGATATTCTGGGCATTAGGGAGGCTCACGAAGTAGGGGTGGGAGAAATTCTACTCGCCTACAAGGACAAGTTGCAGATAATTCCAGACCCATCTGAAAATAGGGCTCTCCGAAAGAAACTAAGTCATTGCATATTTGAACATATCTACTTCTCCAGACCCGATAGTTTTCATTTCGAAGAAAACGTTTATCAGGTAAGGGAAGCTCTGGGCAGATGTCTTGCCGACATTGATGATACTGTTGCCGATATGGTGATTCCTGTTCCGGACTCGGCTAATTTCATTGCTCTCGGTTATGCCAGAAGTAGAGGTATTCCCTTTGAAATCGGATTGATAAGAAATCATTACGTTGGAAGAACCTTTATCAAGCCGGATCAGACGATACGGGACGAAAGTGTCCATCAGAAGTTCAATACCTTACCGCATTTTATGGATAATAAGAGAATTATCCTGGTCGATGATTCCATTGTGAGAGGTACAACCATAAAAAATCTGATCAGACTGCTTAAAAGCTCCGGGGCAAAAGAGGTTCATCTGCGGATAGGATCTCCGCAAGTTAAATTTTCCTGCCATTACGGGATTGATACTCCAACAAAAGAGGAATTGATCGCCAATAAACTATCTTTGGCGGAGATCAAAGAGTACATCGGAGCAGATTCTCTTCTCTACCTGAATACCGAGTTACTTAAAAAAACAGTAAAAAAACCTGAAGATTACTGTTTTGCCTGTTTTGATGGGAATTACCCGGTCGGTTGACAGGCAGTAAAATTAATAATAGAGAGGATCATTTCTGAAGGAGGTTTAGAATTGAATCTTGGTGAGTTAACCAGTATTATTGATAGTTATCAAGGAAAAAAAGTTGCTGTCATCGGTGATATAATTCTCGACCATTATCTCTGGGGTAAAGTAGAGAGAATTTCTCCCGAAGCACCGGTACCGGTAGTCGATGTCGATAAGGAGGAATACCGGTTAGGTGGTGCGGCGAATGTCGTCTATAATCTCAGAGCCCTCGCTGCCAAACCCTATCCGATTGGGATTACCGGCGATGATCTCTACGGAGAACAGATATTTGCCATCCTCCAGGAACTGGGAATTGACTGCGATAATCTTTTTCGGGATAAGAGCAGACCAACTACCCGGAAGAGTAGAATTATTGCTCATCAGCAACAGGTAGTCCGCATTGATTATGAATCCCGGAAGGATTGTTGCCAGGAACTGGAAGAGAGGATCGTAGATAGTTTTAAGAATATGCTGCCTGCTATTGATGGAGTGGTGATTCAAGATTATAATAAAGGATTGTTAACCCCCAAAGTCATTGCCGAAGTACTGAAAATGGCAGCTGATGCTGAAATACCTGTTGCTGTCGATCCGAAATTCAAGAACTTCTTTCTCTACCGAAAGGCTACGTTGTTCAAGCCTAATATTGCCGAATTGCAAAAGAATACCGGACTTCCTGTCGAAACTGAAGAGGAGTTGAATCAGGCTGCCCGAATTTTGATGCATAAACTCGATCCGGAACACTTAATTATCACCAGAGGTGAGAAGGGGATGACGGTCTTCTCTAAAAAGGGAAACAGAACCGATATCCCGACTTTTGCTCAAGAGGTTTTTGATGTCTCCGGAGCCGGGGATACTGTCATTAGTGCCCTGATACTTGGTCTTTGTGCCGGAGTCAGCATCGAAAAAGCATCCTTGATTGCTAATCATTCAGCCGGTGCTGTCTGCGGAAAATTCGGTATCCATCCAGCCTACAAAGAGGATATTATCAATTCATTCAAGAACTACAATAAGTTGTAAAATGATAGTCATTTAAGAAAATTGAAAGGGTCTGATGTGAAAGTAACCACTTTTACATCAGACCCTAAATAATGTTTGTATCTTCTCTGTTTAGAAATTTACCGGGGGCTTTTTAAATCGCCAGGACAGCGTTTTGTAACCCAATTGCATCAGCTCATCAGAGGCATATCCCTCAAATTTGACTAAAGGAAAATCGGGTGGTCCTGTCTGCTCGAACCGGGTATCAAAATAGTATTCCTTATCATAACCGCTGGCTCCTCCGGGAGGGGTAAGCGCACCGGAATGGAGTCCATAGATTCCTTCTTCGATATCCCAGAAGTTAGCTGTATCATAATCTGCATTACCGCTGCGGCGAACATAACCACGTCTTCTTTGGGCTACCGAACCAAAAAGATTAATAGTACCCCGCAGGTAAACCACAGTTGGTGTTCCGTGAGGGTTTGGGATTGGCGGATGTCCGGCAACAGGTCCTGGTTCCGGCCAGACCGGATTATATCCCGGATAGTCCAAACCCGGGGGCCAAGGCATGAAGGGAGAGGTGGGATAACGGAACCTGTGGAGATCGATCTTTTCCCACATTTCTCCATTCCAAATCTGGTTTGGTGTTGATCCTTTAGGGAATTGATACTGGAATGTGAATATTCCGGCATTGTTATGGATCCCGTACTGGTTAGGACCATCATCTTCTCCCATGGCACATAATGCGGCATAGATGTAGATACTGTTCGTATTCGGTCTGTTCCGGGAATCGTCAGAAGGATGGACGTGACCATATTGAATAATGATGTTCTTTTCAGAGATAATACCTAAATAATCACTTTCATTGATCGGAAGCATACCATCCTCTCCACCGTCCGGCGGCTGTCCAATTAAAGTACCCTGATACACTATATCGTCTTTTAAATAGATATTAGCAGCAGAACCCCAACTCTGCCTGCCGGCAAAAGTTCCGGAAATCCATAATTCATAAGGTACCCAAACAGAGTTATTTGTGACTGATCCTGATGGCCCTGGAGCCCAGAGAGTATCCGGAACAACGTTGAAGTTAATAGAATCACCGACAGGTCCGTAAGGGGGATAAGAATCGTAAACAACAAGAGTATCTCCGGGAACGATGTTTCCAATATACGATTCATAAGCTCCACCATCTACCGTTACAAATGCTATTCGGTTATCATACTCAATATGTCCGAACGGTCTTATCCCGTTTGCCCGAATCAAGTCTGCTGTTGGATCAAAGACTACTCTCGGATAGTTCTCTATCAATCCCCCCTGAAAAATCTGGTCTTCAGGAAAATCAGATCCACCCCCAGGATATACCTTGATCTCACCAGAAGTTGTTACCAGACCGGTAAAGGTAGGCCATCCTCCCAGATTCCTGATCCAGATATCCGTGTTGGAATGAACTCGTCCGTGGACAACATCGGCTCCATAAAACCGGATATTTCCTTCAACATCGTCCAAAGCTCTGTCAATGTCGCTGAAATAATGGAAGATTGCCAATGTCTGTAATGATTGGATGAAATTTTCGCCATAACGTTTTACCGGAGATCTCATCTCTTCACTGACTAACTGCCCGGTTCCTCTGACTGCTGTGATCAAAGATCTGATCAAAAACCCGGTTTGGGCAAATTCAGTATAAGTGTTCAATTTAGTGCGGGCAGTATATTGAGTTCGATGTGTACCAAAATCAATATTAATTTTCCTGTCCGGCAGGGTAGTTATGGGGGGTGGGTTGTCCATACCTTCATAGATCGAAGCTACCAGCCTGCCCCTGTCTACTTCCGAACGGAGAATATGAAACTGCTGCGTACTGTCTAATTGCAAACGCATGCTTCTGACATCACGGAAAGCCACTAATGAAAGAGACCCTCCTGAAAGAACGGCGATCAAGGCAACTACGAGTGCAATTCCTAAACTTCCTTTCTGATTCTTTATTAACTTTATCATAAGACTGCTCCTTTTTATATCGGGATTATACCCTTGACTAAAATAAACTCCGGAGAGTTGATCTTGTCAACAAAAATTTACTTTTATTTCTTTCATTTCTCATAATTATCTCTGAAGGTTGATATTTGCTCTCCCTGCATTGGTAACTCAAAAACTCGCCGGTGGGGTTTTAAACTTCCAGGATAGTGTTTGATATCCGATTAGCATCAGATCATCCGATTCATAATCATCAAATTTGATGAAAGGGAAATCGGGAGGTCCGATCTCTTCGAAGCGGGTATCAAAGGTATAGTTTTTATTATATCCACTCGCTTGTCCCGTATGTCTTCCGTAAATTCCCTCTTCAATATCCCAGAGAGGATTATCATTATTAGTATCGGTATCCGGATTGCCGCTTCGCCGTACATAACCTCTCCTCCTTTGGGCAATAGAACCGAAGAGATTGATATCACCCCGTAAGAAAACGATACTGGGAGCTCCATGAGGGTTAGGAATCGGGGGATGATCAAAGACAGCTCCCGCTTCAGGCCATAAAGGATTGTACCCGGGATAATCGAGACCTGGGGGCCACGGAGTATGAGGGGAGGTGGGAAACTGATATCTGTGGAGATCAATGTTATCATACCATTCTCCCTGCCACATCTGAGCGGGAGTTGAACCCTTGGGAAACTGATACTGGAAAGTGAAAATTCCGGCATTTACATGTATTCCGTATTGGTTAGGTTCTCCATCTTCCCCCATGGCACAGAGGGCGGCATAGATGTAAATATTGTTCGTATTCGGTTTATGCCGGATCCTGTTCACCGGATGGGTATAACCGTACTGAATGTAGATAGACTTTTCTGAGATTATCCCCAGATAATCTTCCGTATTGGGATAGAGCTCGTTATCCGGTGCTTGCCCGGGAGGGGTATTCCAATAAGTAAGATCATCTTTGAGATATATATTACCGGCGCTTCCCCAGCTCTGCTTTCCTTTGAAATTACCGGAAATCCACAATTCATAAGGAACCCAAACTGATTGACTATTAAGAGTTCCTGAAGGACCGACAGTCCAAAGGGTATCCATCAAGGTATTCCAGGCTATTGTGTCTCCGACTGCCCCATAAGGGGGGTAAGAGCTATGAACGGGGAGCAGTTTGTTACTTGGTATAATCTGGCCGACGTAAGATTGAAAAGATTGCCCTTCAACAGTAACGAAGGCAATGTGATTGTCTAACTCATTGACTCCGAAAGGTTTTCTCCCGTTTGCTCTGATCAGTTCAGCAGTTGGATCGAATACTATTTTTGGATAGTTTTCATGTAAGCCACCCTGAAAAACCTGGTCTCTGGGGTAGTTACTCTCTCCGCCGGGATGTACCCTAACTACGCCTGAGGTTGTTACCAACCCCAAAAAAGTGGGCCAACCTCCGCCTGAGCGACTGATCCAGATGTCAGTGTTGGAATGAACACGACCATTAACAACATCCATACCAAAAAAACGAATATTCCCTTCAAGATCGTCAAGAGCTCTGTCAATATCACTGAAGTAATGAAACACAGCCAGAGTTTTCAGCGAATGGATGAAGTTCTCTCCGTATCGTTTGACCGGAGATTTAGTGTCTTCTGAAATCAAAGATCCGCTTCCTCTGTCGGCAGTAATCAATGATCTGATCAGATACCCTGAGCGGGAAAAATCTTCATGGATATTCAGCTTGGTCTTGGCAGTATATAGAGTCCTGTGGGAACCAAAATCAACAGGTACGTTGCGTAATGGAAGTGTTGTAAGCTGAGGAGGATGGTTAACATTCTGATAAACGGAAGCAACCAGTTTTCCCCTGTTTACTTCCGAACGCAGAAGATGAAACTGCTGAGTGCCGTCTAACTGCAAACGCATACTGCGCAAATCGCGGAATGCTATAGAAGAGAGGGAAAGACCGGAAAGCAGGGAGATGATCGTAATGACTAAAGCAATACTCAAGCTCCCTTTCTGATTTCTTATCATTTTATACATAAAACCACTCCTCCGAAAAATGATAAATGTCATCATTGTTGACAATGAATTTTGATCCGTTGTCATTTATTGGTTTACATTCAAAGCACGTCAGAAGACAACTTCGATTCTTTACCGGAAAAGTTCAAAGAGGGTCAACACTAAACTCAGCCGGGAAAGAATAATGATATGCGACCCCTTCATATCTGTTAGAAGATATGAAGCAATAATTGTTCCTTAGAAGAATAATTGTTGCCGCTAATATTTGAAGATGCTGCCTCCGATAAATTCTCTCAGAATGGAATTGGAGGGGACCATATCGTCGGGGATATCGAGCATGTGTTCGATGAGAAAGATCATCTTGTGTGCTTCCGTATAGGAAGGAGAGTATTTTGAGATGCGATAGAGCAGGGGGAGTATGTGTTTCTTTAGAATATTGATCTCATAAGTTAGTCCACTGTTGAACATAATATCGGCATTCTCCTGATAGGGGAAAATATTTCTGCTTTCCCCATAGCTGATATCGTGCCACCTTTCCAGGGTTACTTCTGCCGTGTAGCCGCGGAAGTAATTGTCTCGTACAATTCTTCTGATCTTTCTGAAGTAGGTGGTCGCGATACGATTATGTTGATCAATATTCAATTGATTCAAACAACTGATATATATTTTAGTATTCTGCTCTGATGTAAGGGTTGCCGATAGATTATCATTGAGTCCGTGAATTCCTTCGATCATCAGGATGTTATTTCTTTTCAGTTTCGTCAAAGTCTTTTTCTTTTCTCTCATCCCGGTGAGGAAGTTATATTTCGGCTGCTGCACGCTTTTACCGGCGAGCAGTTGTCTAATGTGGTCATTGAAGAGATCAAGATCAATAGCCCGGATGCTTTCGAAATCAAATTCCCCCGTTTCTTTGCGCGGTGTCAATGTACGGGGAAGAAAATATTCGTCCAGTCCCATGATCAAGGGCTCAATACCGTTAACCTGTAACTGGATGGCGAGCCGCTTAGCGAAAGTTGTTTTTCCGGAAGAAGAAGGACCGGCAATAAAAACAACCTTAACATCTTCTTGTGAGCTGATCTTTTCGGCAAAGTTTACGATTTTCTTCTCGTGTAACGCCTCTTCAATCTGAATCATATTCAAGATCTCATATTTTTCTATCTTTTTGTTGAGATCACCAACATTATGGACGTTAAAAAAATTAAGCCATTTATCTGATTCCTGGTGAACAAGGAAGAGTTTCTTGGGATATTCATAAGTTTGCTTAACTTTTCGGGTATCTTTAGCGGGAAAACGAATCACAAAACCAGGGGGATGGATATTGAGCTCAAATTCCGTAACAATCCCAGTGTTATCGCAAAGCTGCCTGATGTAATAGTCATAATAATCCCCACACTTAAAGATCGGAACATAACCACGATGATTGTAATCAAGATTCTTTACAACATCAGACCGTTTTTGTTCGCTAAAGATCTTTTTAGCATCTTTGATCGACAATTCTATGCTTTCGATAAACAATTCTTTTTCTACAATTCTTAGCATCTCTTCTTTGAGTTGAGAGATCTGTTCTTCTCGGAAACCCTCTGTATGAAACACTTCACAGAAGATACCGTCTCCTATTGAGTGTTCAATGACCAGACTCCATTCCTTGGGGAACAGGTTATAAAAGGCCTTCGCCATAATGAAGATCGCAGAATCCTGATAAATCCTGAATCCTTCTTCAGATTCGAATCCGACACAAATAAGAATGGAATCTTCAACGATGATTTTATTGCTGTTGGCAAATTCGTTATTAAGCTTAAAACCGACAGTATCGAAGTGCGAGAGTTCATGGAGAGAGATGACCTCTTTAATGGTCACCGGATCTTCAAATGTATATGATCTTAGAAACTGTTTGTCTAAAAATAAATCAACCTTAAACACTCTTATAACCTCTTCTTAGTTTTTCCTGTTTGAAGCCGAAGCTATTATCTTCAGGACTGTTATCCGTCAAGGGAATAAATCCCCCACTTTTCAAGCTGAATAAGGAAGAGAAAACAAAAACTCCTGAAAGGGTAGCTACTTAAAATCCAGAGCATAAGAGCTTTGGATAAAGAAGAGCAACCGTTGGCTTCTGCCTTTAAAAAAAGCGTTTTGTATAGCGGCTTTTGAATGAATAACGGTTGAAGCGAGAGCTTTCGGTCAGGGTAATAGCAAATTTAAATAGATTTCGGTTGACCAACAGACTGGGGAAATAATTTTGACACTGATGAGGGTAAAGAGATTTCTGATAAACGAATGAGCTGCTTTTGAGACTCAATTATTCAGCATAACCGGAGACTGATTCTTAAAAACAGTTGGGTTCGGATTTTTACTGAAATCTTTTTCACCAGACAGGAATCATTTTTTTAATTAAAGAGGTGGATATGAATAAAAAGAGATTAAGAGTGATTAATCAATACATTGGTATTGTTTTCGGTTCTTTCTTTCTGGCTATAGCTTATTCTTGGTTTTTAGTGCCCTACAAGATAGCTCCCGGTGGTATAGGGGGATTGGCTCAGATCTTTTATCATATATTTAATCTCCCAGTCGGTATTAGTATGATAATCATGAATATTCCTCTATTTGTTATCAGTTTCGTCGTTTTAGGTAAAACTTTCGGGACCAGATCATTCTATGGAATGATCGTCTCTGCAATAATGACTGACCTGGTAAGTCTGGAATCTCTTTTCAGATTTGGGATAATCAAAGACCTGACTCCTTATACATTTAATATCAACGGTAATACTATCTATGCGATGCTTGCTCCCGAGGATATCTATCTTTCAGCCTTGGCAGGTTCGGTATTGCTCGGTTTTGGCTTGGGTATCGTTTTTCGTTTCAGAGGTTCAACAGCCGGAACAGATATCCCGGCAGCGATTATCAAGCAGAAGACCGGGTTGTCCCTGGGAACCGGATTCTGGATAGTGGAAACATTGATCATTTTAGCTATTGGAATTGTTTTTGCCGATCTGAAGTTAATTATCTGGGGATATGTCAACCTCTTTATCAGCTCAAAAATTACAGATATAGCTGCTGAAGGTCTTCCTTATCTGAAGGGGATCTATATTATCTCGGACTTTGCCGTGGATATTAGAGCTGAGATATACAGGCAAATTGACCGGGGGGTGACCTTCATTAAGGGGGAGGGGAGTTACACCGGTAAAGAACTCAATATAATTTTCACTGTAGTTCACCGCCGCCAGATCGCAGCAGTTCGAGATATAGTAAATGATATTGATCCCAAAGCCTTTATGACGATCCATGATGTCAGTGATGTAATGGGTTATGGTTTCCGGAGCAGGAACATCGATTTAACATCGAATGAATGATTTACAACATCTCAGATGCAAAACGATTATTATTGACAAAAAAGCCGCTAATAACCGATGTCTTCAAAAAAAAGTAGATTGGAGGTAACAGATGGCTAATTTTAACGCTCCGGAGAACATTGCTGAAGCTGTTATTGAAAAAGTCGGTACAAAAAAATGCCAATTAGGAATGCTGCAGGTAATTATCTTGGGGATTCTGGCAGGCGCTTTTATCGCTTTTGGTGCTCAATTAGCAACGAGAGTGATGACAGGTATCGAATCGTTTGGATTGAGAGTCTTTTTAGGTGGAGCTGTTTTCAGCGTTGGTCTTATGTTGGTTGTAATAGCAGGTGCTGAACTCTTTACCGGTAACAATCTGATCATGATGTCTGTTCTGGCTGGGAAAAAGAAGGTCTCAACTATGCTCGGTTATTGGGGTATAGTATATTTTGCTAATTTAGTCGGTTCACTGCTGATCGTATTTCTGATGTATATGAGCGACATGTTCGACAATGAAATGGTCAGAAATACAGCCACAGGTATCGCCTCTTACAAGGCAGGTTTATCATTCGGTGCAGTATTTTTCAGAGGGATACTCTGTAACTGGTTAGTCTGTTTAGCAGTCTGGTTAGCCTTAGCAGCGCACGATATACCGGGGAAAATACTGGGTATTTTTTTCCCGATCATGGCTTTCGTTACTTCCGGTTTCGAGCATAGTATCGCTAACATGTATTTTATTCCAATGGGCATGATACTCGATTCTTCCATCCAGTTTTCCGGTTTGATCAACAATTTGGTTGCTGCTACGCTTGGTAACATAGTTGGTGGTGCCGGTTTTGTTGCCACCTTGTACTATCTCGTTTTCAGGAAGTGTACTGTTAACATTAATCCGGCGAAATAGTTCAACTCATTGACCGAAGAGTAATGACCGGGAATAAGAAGGAATTCCCAATCTCTGCTGCTATATTGGCAGGGGGAAAGAACAGCCGGATTGCCACAGAAAAGTCTCTTTTGAGAATCCGGAATATCCCTCTGATCTGTGGTATAGTTGAGATATTGGATCAGATATTCCCGGAAATCATTATTGTTACGGACAAGGAACCGGTAAAGAAGCAACTGCCGGGTTACATTATAAAAGAAGATATCTTTCGCAATGCAGGTCCCTTAGCAGGGCTGCATGCAGCTTTGAAAGCGGCATCTAACGATGCCGTTTTCCTTTTTGCCTGTGATATGCCTAACCTCAATCCAATCCTGATAAAGCAAATGCTTGCCTCTTACTATTCATCTGCGGATACACCGGCATTGTTGATCCCCAGACATAAATCCGGTTATGAACCACTGCATGCTATCTATTGCCGAACGACTCTTCCTTTGATCCAGAGACTTCTCGCAGCAAATGATTTAAAAATCAGCAATCTATATCCATTGGTCAAAACGAGTTTTTTTGATATACCGGAAGCTAATCTACCTCTGTTTTATAATATCAATACAAAAGAAGATCTGCAGAAATTAAGGCAAAAGCAGCAGTAAAACCTACGTTCTTATTATCAGGGTGTATTAGCAGAGAGAGACCAACCCACTACATCTATCCTTTTTATAAACTGACTGAATTGGTTTAGAAATATCTCAAAAACAAAGACTAAATCGATACTATACTTTCCGTTCTCAGCTCCCTTCAGAGTTCATTGTTACTAAGAAAATCAGCTAAACCGGTATAGAGATTAAATCTTTTCCCTCGGGCAAAACCGATCAGATATACACCATAGTGCCAGGCAAGGGAGATTGCTGTTGAAGTAGGGGCAGATTGCGAAAGGATCATGGGAATATTAAGCCTGATAGCCTTTCGCACGATCTCGGACGATATTCTCCCGCTTGTCAGGAGTGAGTAATCACTAAGACTCTTCTGCTTGATAAGAGCTTCTCCGATAACCTTATCAACGGCATTATGACGACCGATATCTTCAGCATAGTATTCCAGGCTCTCGGACAAAAGAAGACCGGCACTATGCACTCCTCCCGTCTCCCGGAAAAGAACCGAAGACTTTTGGAAAGAACTCATGATTAAAGGTATGCTGTTCAAAGACAAGGAATTTTTCCGGAAAGCTTTGCGGGCAGAATTCTTTATTATCCCTGAAATCCCGCCTCCGCAACCGGAGATCTTCTCAGTTGTTGCCAGATAATCAATCAGATCCGATTTCGAGGTCTCTGCTGTTATTTCTATTAACTTTTTCTCTTTATTGTGCCGGATAGCAGTAATAGCGGAGAGATCACTGACAATCCCCTCGGTAAAGGTAAAGCCGACCCCCAGTTCCATAAGCTTATCGTCCAGACAGGCTATAGAAGCTATCTTTGTCCCATTAACGAGGACAGTTACCACGGTTTCCCGAACAACAGCATCTGTAAGATACTCAATAACTCCGTTCTCATATCTTACTATCTCCGTCAATAGTCTTTTATCGTCCATATCCTTCTACTCCTCAGGGATAAGACAAATATAGAGTAGTATTCCTGTCAAAGATATTCAATAAACCGGGAGCGAGCAAGCAGCAATAGCAATCAAACCGGCTGTATTAATATTTAGCAGGAAGAACTCTTTCCCAAGATCGTTATATTGATTCTGGATTGACATTATTAGCTATATATTGATAAATATTAAGGAAGACATTAAATATCTTAATTAGAGCTTGACATAATATTAAGGTTGAGGATTATTGTCTCAGGATTTGAAGGAGGTAATATGATAAAACGAATTAAGAGGTGTCCTGTCTGCAACAGAGATTTGCAGATACGTGAGTATTATTGTGCTGAATGTGATATTACCATTCAGGGTAGATTCAATCAAAGCGATTTAGCTTCTCTGACTTTGGGTCAGCAGGAATTTGTTAAGACTTTTTTGATCAGCCAGGGTAACATCAAAGAGGTTGAGAAGCGGTTAGGTATCTCCTACCCGACAGTGAAGAGCAGGCTTGCCGAGATAGTGAGATCACTGGAAGCTTCTGACGAACACGACGAGGGCTTGTGTGAATTGTTCGATGAGATTGAACAAGGGAAAATCACTGTGGAAGAGGCAGTAGCAAAAATCAAGAAAAAGAGGGAGTAATCATGTTGGAATACAAGAAAGAGATCGAAGTTAAAAAGGGATTACGCGTTACTATTGATACTAAGGTATCTGAAGTAGAAGTCCGGGTAAAAGAGATTGCTAATGCGGTCATCGAATATCAGTGTAATAGCAGGAAATCAGAGATAAAACCGGAAGATATTTTGTCAGTTACTTATGATGAAGAGAAAAATGAGTTAAGGATCGAAGAGAAGAAGATAAAAGATAATGTGATGCTCATTAAATCCCGGCTAAGGATAGATCTGCCGTTCATTGATGAGCTTTCTGCCCGGAGCGAGAATGGTTTACTAGACGTGAATAACATAGAGGGAAGAATACGTCTGGAGAATGAAAACGGAAAGATCATATTAGCAGAAAGCAATGGTTCAGCGGAGATAGTAAACGAAAATGGAATGGTTAAGCTCAATGGTTTTAACGGCAAGCAGTCAGTTAAAACTGAAAATGGTATTATAGAGATTGAGAACTGTGACGGGATATTAAAGGCATATAGTGAGAACGGACAGATCCGGGTTTTATCATCCCGACAGGTCCGGGCAGACATTGAAACTGAGAACGGTTCCATATTCTATCAGCTTCCTGCATTGGATCGGGGAAATTATAGTTTTAAGAGTGAGAATGGGAAAATTCATTTAGTTGTTCCCTCAGAATTAGCCTTCGATTTAGAAGCGGTGAACGAAAATGGAAGTTTCCATATCGGTTTACCCGATAATTACGAAACGAAGTTGAATAAGAAAGAACGAACGGTTCGGATGGTACGCGGTAATGGTAAAACTAATATTTCTGTCAGGAACGAGAACGGTTCGATAGATATAGTTGATGAGACACCGGGGAAAATCAACGAAAAAAAGCAGTGGAATGGAAAAGACAAGATCCGTAAAAAAATTCTCATGAGTATCTTTGATGAACCGCTTGACCCGGAGATTCCAGAGTCGCTGGAGAGGCTCAAACACAAGGTCAGGGATAAGATGAAAGACATAGGTCTGGCCTTTTCCGATTTCCCGGAAGAGATGTTGGAGAATATAAACAAGATGTTCACATCAAAAGAGCAGAGAGATTACAACCAGAAAAGAGAAGAGACCGTTTCTGACTCTGAGAAAGAGGAGGAATCCGAAGCGGAAGAGAGAGAGAATCCGGAAACTGATGAGCTTCTGCAGCGAGTTCTGCAAATGGTTGAAAACGGGACAATTACAGCTGAAGAAGCAGAAAAGCTGATAAATACAATCGACGAGGAGGTTTAGATGGAAGAGAAGAAGAGAATACTCGATATGTTGGCAGAGAAAAAAATTACCAGTGAAGAGGCGATGAGATTACTAACAGCGGTCAATGCAAAGCCGGAATCTGAAAAAAAGGGCGCACGGTTTTTAAAGATCACTGTATTCGAAAACGACAATGTAAAACCGAAGGTCAATGTTTCTATTCCCATAATGCTGGTCAAATTGGGGGCTAAAGTAATCCCTAAAGACAAAATGATGCAAACAGAGATCGGTAACAGCAAGTTCGATCTTTCAGGGATTGATTGGGACGAAATATTGAAACTTGCCAGCAAAGGAGAGATTGGTGATATTTTCAATGCCGATATTGAAGAAGATAGCGGCAAGATGATCAAGGTAAGGATCTATATTGAATAACTGCTGTTAAGTATGCTGTTCAGATAACAAGATTTCCAGAATTAAAGGAAGCAGATTTCTCTTCCTTTCCGGAAAAAGTGTATTGAGCATCTCATTGGAAAACTGATCTTTCCTGAAGTGTTATGAGACGCAGTATTATCCAGTTAAAGAAGGAGACAGAGAGATAACTGTTTTACTCTCCTCTTTGTTTTCAAAAGTGTCAGGAGATATCGGGAAAGCTGCCTTAATCAGATCAGCTTCCCGGTATCTCTCTTCTGCAAGTATCCGACAAGCAGCTTATCTAAGGGAGTTACATAGTATGGCGGGTAGGTGGGTATTCAATATCTGTATCAGGATATCTATCAGTTCTTGACATTTTATTTACTTTTTCTTTTCTTACTTCTACGATTTGGGAGGAAAGAATGCTGAACTGGAGTTACTTACAAGAGTATTTAGTTAAGAGACGTCTCAATATTGCTTTTTTAGTAGTTTTTCTTTACATTATCCACAAAATCTTTGATCTCCATGATAAGCCATTCAGTTTTGACAATGATATGATTGGTTTCGGAGGTTTTATCATCGTTTTGACCGGATTGTTTATCAGGTCCTGGGCAGCCGGAATAATAGCGAAGAATAAGAAGCTGACGACGGTAGGTCCCTATTCACTCTGGAGACACCCTCTGTATCTTGGTTCATTTCTTTTGGCGGTAGGATTCTGTATTATTCTGAACGATTGGTTTTTATGGATTATTGTATGTACCTTAGCGTTTTTCCTCTATCATCCCAAAATAAAGAAAGAAGAGAACAAGCTGAGCAGGTTATTCCCGCAGGAATGGAAAGAGTATAAGAAAAAAACCGGGTTTCTTATCTGGCAGGAGTTTGATCTCCGGAAGATATTATATAGATGGTCACTGAAGCAATGGTTACATCATAAAGAGTATAATGCCTGGCTGGCGGTTACGGTTGTTTTTGTTGTTATTGAGCTTTGGCATTTTTACTTATAACGCAATATAGCTAATTATCACTGACTAACAACTATTCTCAGAGAACACTCTCTTCCAGTTCCTACAATTCCTGGGGCTTACCTTTTGTTTAATTTTCCCTGAGAATGCTAACCGATACGGGATACTCTGATCACCCCTCACGCATTTCTGATAATCTATCTCCGGTGAATCCTTACTGAATTATCTGAGGATTAGTCTGCCGGGAGGGTGATACATATTGATCACCGGGTAGATTATCGACAATCAGCCTGATCGTGGGAGCTTCATTATTGGGATCAATAAGAATCAGCAGCGAATACAACTCCCCCTTTTCAAAATAACTCCGATAATAGAATTTCTCGCCTCCACGCTCAACCATCAGGGAGTAGAATCCTTCTTCCAGAAACTCATAACTGCTGGCTTTCTCTTCTCCGGCAAAAACTCTGTCTGACATAGATGCATTACTGATTGTAACCGTGATTTTATCCTCAAAAAATGGATCTTTGAAAACCCTCACTCCGCTCATTCCTTTATTGATTACTTTCGGGGTAGTTGCAGGGAAATAATCAACTTTACTATCGTTGCCGTACAGGATTACCGTATTGAGTGAATCGACAGAAAAACCTATATTCGGAATATCTTCAGTTGTGGAACTATCTATACTGATATGGATATTTTTTGTCGATCTTCCATGAGTTAATATGAAGTACTCACTGCTCATTCCATAAGGAAGTTCATAGGGTATTTTGTAGTCATTTATTGTGATAATAAGAGGATCATTATATGCAGTCAAATTAAGCAATCTTAACTCGGTCTGCTTTCTCCGGTAGTTAACCAGCACCGATACTACTGCTGCTAAAATCAGAAGCAGTAAAAGGGTGTAAATTATCTTTTTCATCTTCCGAACCTGCGGCTGTCACTCTCTGTTATTTTTCTCAATGATAATTAGTATGCTTGAATGCATTAGAAAAACTCAACGGATGAAACTCTTTTCTGTTAAATATTTCATGATAATCCCCACAGCAGCAGTGTTTGTTACCAGACTGGATCCTCCGTAACTGACGAAGGGAAGAGGAAGGCCTGTGGTAGGAAAGATTCCCAGATTAATCGCAATATTTATAACCGTCTGGGCCGCGATCATTACTATGATTCCCATAATGACCAATCTCTGTTCTTTATCGCTGATCGAATTCAAGGTTTTGATCAGTCTGATAATAAAGAAATAGAAGATCAGAATCAAGAGCATAGAACCCAAAAATCCGAACTCTTCTGCGATTACGGAAAAAACGAAATCGGTGTGTCTCTCCGGGAGAAAATTCAGATTCTTCTGCGTACCTTCCAGAAAACCCTTACCCTGCAACATCCCAGAACCAATAGCGATCCTTGATTGGATTGCCTGATAACCTGCACCCAAAGGGTCACGAGTTGGATCAAGAAAGCTGAGTATCCGGTTTTGCTGATATTCTTTAAGGCCATTCCAGAGGAAAGGGACCATAAAGAAGATGAAAGTATTGATAACTCCGGCAAAGCATAGTGCTATCCAGGATAAGTTTTGTTTATAGAGAACGAAGAGGAGTAAAAGAATAAATATGATAAAGGCAGGAATATAGAATGATGATACTATTGCCACAAAGGGGCTCAGAGATAACACAAGCCAATAGTCTGAGAGATCGGATAAAGCTAAGACACCAAATATAATTGCTCCGAAGATTACTGCTGAGCCCAGATCGGGTTGAATAAGTAAGAGCAGAATAGGGGGGATACCGATAAGAACGGTGCGGATAATGATCTGAAAATCCGTAATATAAGGTTTAGCAATTGCCTTTGCCAAGAGCAGGATTGTTGTCAGCTTCGCGATCTCAGCCGGTTGAATCTGTAAGGGTCCGATTATTATCCATCTGGTCGCTCCCTTAATTTGGGGCATGGAAAGCACGACTATCAACATCAGGATGTTGATAAGATAAGCAGGCAAAATCATTACTTCGAAAAGAGGATACGGAGTTATCAGGATAACAGCAAAGATGATCAGACTGATAATGATCCAGCTTAATTGTTTAAGATATTCGTTACTGGTATGTCTTTCATCTCCGATTTGAAAGGTGAGAGCCGAATAAACCACGACTACTCCGATCAACATTAAGAGCAGCATGGTTATGAACAGCCACCAATCATAATAGCGTAATCTCTTCTTTATCTCAAACATTTATATAGATCCTGTTTCCGGATTGAAAACCACTGAAAAAGATCACGGATAGTGAATTTCGTCATGCTTGTAAGCTAAATTATTAAAGGAACGGATGTTATCCTGATAATACCTGATGATCTTTCCTGCTAAAGGTGCGGCAAAACTACCACCCGTTCCGGGATAATTCTCAATCAGCACAACAATAGCTATCTCCGCTTCATTCCATCCGGCATAACCGGCAAACCAGACATGAGGGTCACTGCCGGCAGGATTCTGGGCAGTACCTGTTTTACCATAGACGTGAGCCCCTCTTACTCTTGCTCCTGACCCGGTACCTCCGCTTTCATTTACAGCCCTGAAAAGGCTGTTCTGAATCAGTGACAGAGTTTCCGGTTTTATGGTAAGTTGTTTTTTTGTATCATTATTCTTCCCTGTTTTGTCCTCGCTTCCGGAATCAATGAGACGGGAAAACAGAAAAGGCTGTTTCCATTCTCCATCATTGGCGAGCGCATTATAAAAAGCTCCGATTTGCAAAGGTGAAAGTAACACCTCTCCTTGTCCGATTACCAGATTTATTTTATGCCCGGTGATCAAAGCTCTTGAGCCTAAGCGATCAACATACCACTCTTCGGAAGGGAAGAATCCCCTCCGCTCATTAGGTAGATCGATCCCGGTCCTCGCAACAAGGTAATTATCAACTACAAAACGTTCAAGCAACGGTAATTCCAGCAATAAAGAGAGATCATAGAAATAAACATTGCAGGAGTGTTTGATGGCATCAGAGAGGTCAAGAACTCCATGACCTGTTTCATGCCAGCAATTGAACTGCCGGTTACCATAACGGAAACTACCGGTACAACGGGTCATTTTTGTGTCCGGTTGAATAATACTATTATCAAGACTGACAGCTGTGATTACCGTTTTAAAAGTGGAAGCCGGAGGATAAGAAGCCATAGCTATTCTATCCATCAGCGGGAAAGAGGGATCTACTACTAAATTAGCCCAGTACTCCCGGCCTACTGAGCGGGAAAAAACATTGAGATCGAAAACCGGGCGGCTGACATAAGAGAGAACTCCGCCTTTCTTTGTGTCGAGAATCAATACGGCGCCATTATATTCATCAGGAAAGACTGATTCGATATATTCCTGCAACTTCAGATCTATGGTCAGGATCAGATCAGAACCATTAATCGCAGGCTTATCAAGATCATCCTTAAAAAACTGGAGATTTCTGCCTGAGGCATCGACCTGAATAATTCTATAACCGTTTTCTCCTCTCAGATACTCTTCATATTGTTTCTCCAGACCTGTTTTTCCGATCTGACAATTGATGGTATATCCCCGTTCCTTGAATTCTTCATACTCGGGACGGTTTATTTTGCTGATATAGCCGGTAAAATGATTATTGATACTATAATGTCTTGTCTGCTCGGTCTTAAAGAGGAGAGAGGGGTATTTCTCCAGATGCTCGGATATTTCAACAACCTTTTGAAATTCCAGGTTTTGACAGAGCAGGTGTTCCTGGTATGCCCGGAACCGGTTTCGGTAGAGAAGGTCTTTTAAATCATCTTCTGTTACCGGCAAATGGCTGCTGACAAATTCTGCAACTTCAGTGATGTTTTTTACTTTAGCAGGAAGGATGTAAAGATTGGTTGAAGGCTTATTGACAGCAATCGGGCGAAAGTGCCTGTCGAAAATTTCCCCTCTGATAGGGAAGACAGTCTGTACCCGGACGAAGTTATACTCGGCAATTCTTTGGTATTTCTCACCTTCCAGGATTTGAAAACGGAAGAGAAAGATAAGCAATAGCAGAAAGGGAGTCAGAAAACCATAGCAAATAAGATTGTTCTTTTTCTCTTTAGACATCAATAACTACCTTTAATCTCTGAACAACGGAGAGGAGCATGAGCGTGATGAGGGTAATGAAACTGTTGTATAAAAGTTCTAATGGTAGAAGACTTAACCGGAGCATTTCGAAGCGGAAAATTACTCCCCTTAGCAAAAATAATGGTATGAGATAGATAAGATTGATCAGAAGCAAACTGATCGATAAAAGCCCCAGTTTATCCTTAGTTACGGAAGTATGATAGTGATTCACGATATAGGAGATAACAAGTAATAGGATTGTATTCACCCCTAACAGATAAGGATTAAGAACATCAAAAGCCAGTCCGCATAAGAGTGTGATTGATGCAGATTCAACCGGTTTTAGATTCATGCTGATGAAGATAATATAAGCGAGAAGAAAGAAAGGGGTAGTATCCAATATCGCTAATCTTGGAGCTATCAGGATCTGAAAATAGAGAACAAGAATTGTCCCGAATATATACTTGAGCAATCTCACCGGTTTTCCTCTGCTCTAACCAGACAAATCGGGGTTAACTCATCACCCTGACCCTGAGGATTATCACGCATAATCTCTTCCAGAAGTTTTCGGCCAATGCCCTTACTGCAGCCAATTACCCAGGAGCCGCCGATATCATTGATATCCATTATCGCTGTCTCATGTCCGGTCTCCCGCTTTATTCTTTCAGAAACTCCATCCGGATTCAGCGGTCCTTTGATAACACAGCGATTATAGGGGGGGACCGGAGATGTATGGGCAGCATCAATAAGAGCTGCCTGTTTTCCGGCAATCCGGTAGAAATCTCCCTTTCTGCCTATCAATTTCCCCAGAAATGAAACAAGCGCAGCAAAGAGGATCCTTAAATGCCCCGTCTCTTCAATGGCACACTGCATACTGGTAGGTGATCTTAGTCCGATCCCGTAATTTACTTTCCCCACAAACCGCCACAAAATGGATGCGAGAAATCCGACTTTGATATCCTCTTCGGCAATAGCCCTTCCCTGCGTTATTGCCAAGGGACTTTCACTGATCACTATGATGTCATTCTTCCTGATTATTCCGCTTGTGTATTTTTTTACTATTTCTAAAATGTCTTCCCCGGGAGCGAGGATCTCTGTCCGGACCGGCAGGCGGTAATAGCTCTTACCCCCAATTATAACGGGATTATTGATCGTTTTAGTAGTTCTATTCATCGGGTAGTTCCTTTTTAAAATAGAGTACAATGACCTGTTCCAGATCGTTGATATTGGCATGGGAAGTTATCTCTGCTTTCATATATACATCCTCAGGGGTTTTAATCAGCCTGGTTACTGTCCCTACCGGATAACCCCGGGGGAAAAAAGTCGAGACACTGGAGGTGACTATTTTATCTCCCACATTTACCTGTGCTCCGGTTCGGATCATATTCATATACATTCTGCCATAGACATCAGATTCCAGCAAACCCTGGACATTAGTTTTGGCAGTGATAACCCCTAATTTGAACTGGGGATTGCTTATTGGAAGAACTACGGCATGGTGGGGGTAAACTGTGAGAATTTTTCCCACAACCCCATGTTCTGAGATTACAGGATAATTGACTTCGATATTATCCTTTCTCCCCTTGTCGATAATCAGGGTTCTTTCTGTTCTGCTGCCACGGTGAGCTATCACTGATGAAATTTTGAAGCTCTGTGGTTTAGTCGTTTCCCAGAGAAAATCTTCTTGTATCTGGATTATTCTCTGCAGGGTATGCAGATCTTCCTCTAAGGAATTTGCGGTTATTATCTTTTCGGCTAATTTTTCTGCTAATTCGCGGTTTCGTTTTCTGATATGAAAGATCTCTTCAACACGATTCAAAGAAGAGAGTAAAGGGTAATAGATTGTGCTCCCTAAAAAATTTGCTTTCCGGAGTCTTTGCTCATTATTCCCGATAAGCAGAATCAAGCTTATTAACAGATATGTTAACCACAACAGCTTCTCACGGGAAAGACGCATTATTCATCAATCTTTTTGATTAAGACATTGCGATAACGTTCCAGATTATCCAGGATCATGCCGCTTCCTTTGACAACGCAGGTCAAAGGTTCGGTTACTACGTGTACCGGCAGATCAACAGCTTCCATTATCTTGCGGTCTAAACCTCGCAGTTTAGCTCCGCCCCCTGTCAGGATAATACCTCGCATAGCTATGTCGGCAGACAGTTCGGGAGCTGTTTTTTCGAAAAGTCTCTTCACGGCATCAATCATTGTGGCAATAGTTTCAGAGATTGCCTCTCTGATATCCTCAGAAGTGATTTTGACCGTAACAGGATAACCGGTGATGATATCCCTTCCGCTTACATCCATGGTCAATTCTTCATCAAGAGGGTAAGCTGAACCTATTTCATTCTTTATTCTTTCTGCCGTTAAGAGTCCCACAAAAAGATTATTCTTCTTCCTCAGAAAATTGATGACGTCGGAATCCATCTTATCACCACCTACTCTGATTGAATTGTGGATCACAATATGCGAGAGGGAAATCACTGCTATCTCACTCGTTCCGCCCCCAATGTCCATGACCAGATTACCGAAAGGTTTTTCGATCGGCAGCTCAGCACCAATAGCAGCAGCAATCGGTTCTGAGACTAAGTGTACTTCCCGGGCTCCGGCATGCAGGACACTATCCCTGACTGCCCGTTTTTCTACTTCGGTTATTCCCGAAGGTACCGAAACAATAACCCGCGGTTTGATCAATAATCTCTTTTTTTGTGCTCTGAGGATCAGATTTTTCAACATAAGCTCGGTTATCTGAAAATCAGCAATAACACCATCTTTCAATGGTTTAATGACCCTTACTTCTTGCGGGTTTTTGCCCAGCATCTCCTTGGCAGGTTCCCCGATAGCGAGTATCTTCTTTGTCTCGTTTGAAACTGCCACTACGGAGGGTTCATCTATAACAATACCACAACCCTTTCTATAGACCAGTGTATTGGCAGTACCCAAATCTATGGCAATGTCGTTCGTAAAAAAATCCGACAGATTGAAAAAGAACATTTATCCCCCTATTCTTCCGAGACGGAACTGATCATAGAGTGTCTTAACTGTTTATGATTTATGACAAATATAACACTCTATGCCGTTTCTTGCTTTAGTGAAACATTTTTTTACACTCCATATTGTCAAGAGTTTTAAGCGTCTGGCTCAAAGTAGTAAACTGATTCTGAATCAAACAAGCTCATTTATTAAGAAACATCTAAGACATATCAGAGAGTAACTCCTCAGTCGGCAGTAACTGTCCCTGTAATTTATCTCTGGTAAAATATGGATATGAGAAGATAAGCTGAAAAGAAAACTGAAGCTTAAATCTCGTATTGGGCGAGTAGTTTTCCAGCTTAAGTTGTTTTGTTTTGGCTTTTTATCCCATTTCATCTTACTTTTGGCTTTTCAACCGATTATTTGACCTCCCTTTTTCGGGAAATTTGACGGTTATAGTTGGTCATGTTGACTATTAACTTGACAGATAATGAGTCTGATCAGTTTTTATTTCAAAAAAAGAAAGGGGTTGGTATAATGTTCATTACCGGTCTGAGTACATAATGACTGAGCATTAAAAAAACTCCATTTTATCTTTCCTTATATCCCGGCTCAGTTGTTGCTGTGCAGTAATTACCCGCTCATACAATTCCAAAAATCACCAGAAAGGAGCCGTTATGCAGTTTATCCATTTGAACAACATATCATATTGTTACGAAAACCAATTCCAACCGGTATTCCAAAACGTCGCTTTTGCTATTGCTGCCGGAGAGAGAATCGCTCTGATCGGCAGCAACGGTTCCGGTAAGACGACTCTTATCCGGATAGTAATGGAGGAGTTGAGAGATTACCGAGGGAATATCTTTTATCCCCTAGAAAAACCTGTTATCGGTTATCTACCTCAAGACACAACACTGTTCTCCGGTCAAACGGTACGGAAGGAGTTATTAGCAGGCCGGCAGGATATTTTTGGGATAATCATTCAACTTGAGAGGTTAATGGAATATAATAGTCTGTCGGAAAAGGATGGTCTTAGGGTTGCTGAGTTATGGGAAGAGTTTCACCGCCTGAAGGGAAACGATTATCTCACGAGAATCGACACGATCATGGCAGAGATAAAAATGACCGGTTTAGCAGCAGTTAACTGTCAGGATATCTCCGAAGGAGAGAAAACACGATTACAGCTTGGCAAACTGCTGGTTAAGGATCCCGAGATACTGATCCTTGATGAGCCGACAAATCATCTTGATCTGGAAAATATGCTCTGGCTGGAGAAATGGCTGAGCGAATTTCCGGGGGCGGTGTTGATAGTTTCCCACGATAGGGTTTTTCTCAATCACGTTGCGACAAAAGTTGTGGAGTTAAAGAGGGGAGAGGCAACAATCAGAGCCGGTAATTACGAGGTTTTCACTGAAAATAAAGAAATGGATGAGGCTCATTGCCTGGTTCAGTACCGGGAAAGAAACAAGCTTATTTCCCAGCTTCAGCAAGCAGCCAGAAAAAGAAGGCAATGGGCGAGTAGTTTTCAACCTGATACTAAGACTGAGGGAGGAGGCAAAGTCTTTGAGTCGATCTTTAATCCCGTCAGAACAATGCATCAGCAAGCAAAGAATATCGAAATGAGAATTGAGATGCTGCAGAATAGATATCCAATAGAAAAACCCTGGAAGGATAAAGAGAGAAAGATAAAATTCAGTGACTCCGGGCTCTCTTCGGCAATACTGGTAAGCTGCAGTGAGTTGGGAAAATCCTATGGTGATAAAATTGTCTTCAAAAATCTCTATTTCTATGCGGGAAAGGGTGAAAAAATCTGGCTTTCGGGAGTTAACGGCAGCGGTAAAACCTCTCTGATAAGAATTCTTGCCGGTATTGACCGGGATTATCAAGGTGAACTGACTTACGGGCAAAGAGTGCGATGCGGTTTTTTTGATCAGGCTTTGAGCCAGCTGCCACTCTCACTTACACCATTACAGTACACGGAAGAAGAGGGTAAAGATGAGCAGGAGCTTCGCACATTATTTGGCTGTCTCGGACTCCAAACTGAGACAGTTAAGAGGAGGATCTCGACCCTCTCCTGGGGAGAACGGACGAAAACTCAATTAGTGAAACTCCTTTCTGCTGATTACAATCTGCTCTTACTGGATGAACCGACCAATCATCTTGATATAGCTTCCAGACAAATGCTCGAAGAAGCCTTAAGAGCTTACACCGGGACGGTTATCTTTGTTTCTCACGACCGGGCTTTTATTTCTCATCTGGCAACCCGGGAATTCTCAATGAATAAATAGCCGGTTGTCAGACTAAACTATGAGGTTATCTAAGTTATCAGCTGACCTGGAGTTCCGGATGCTAAAAAAGATACTGCTTGCCAAGTGATTATCAAATCTACAGATTAGTCAGACCTTTTCTATTTTGATCATATTGATCTCTTCTGTTTCGATCATTGGAGTGCCGGTTACATATACGACAATATCATCTTTCTTTATCAAGCCCTGAGTCAGGGCAAAACTCTGTGCTTGAGACAATATCTCGTCGGTGTTTCCGAAAGATTCGATAAAGATGCTTTCAACCCCCCAGCTTAATTTTAAGCGGGTCACTGTTTTATCATTAGGACTAAAAGCCAGTATTGGTGTTTTAGCTCTGTACTTGGAAAGATAACGGGCAGTTCTTCCGGTCTTGGTCATAGCAATAATTGCAGCAGCATTGGTGTCCCTGGCTATTCTACAGGCAGCTTTAGAGAGATTTACAGCAAATTGCGGATTCTCGATGATAGAGTTATCATTAAGCAGGTGAGAGATTATGTAATCGGTCTCTTCAGCTCTCCTTAAGATAGAATTCATAACTTCCACAGCTGCTGCCGGGTATAAACCGATAGATGTCTCACCACTTAACATTACGGCATCAGTACCGTCAAAGAGGGCATTCGCAATATCACTTGCTTCAGCTCGGGTTGAACGGGGGTTATTGATCATTGATTCCAGCATCTGGGTTGCAGTTATAACAGGTCTGTTGTAATGGAGACAATACCTGATAATCTCTTTTTGCAGGATGGGAACCTCGTGGGCATTCAGTTCGACTCCCAAATCCCCCCTGGCTATCATTATCAGATCGGAACTCTGAATGATCTGCTCGATATCTGCTATTGCCTGAGGTTTTTCGATCTTGGCAATTACCGGAATGCGGGAATCTCTGGCTTGAAGGATCTGTTTGAGCTCTACAATATCCTGACTGCTGCGGACGAAAGAGAGGGCAAGGAAATCAAGCTTATGCTCCAAAGCGAAATCGAGATCCTTTTTGTCTTTAGCTGTCAGAGAAGGGGTGCTGAGCGAAGAATCGGGAAAATTGACCCCTTTCCCGCTTCGAACCATTCCCCCGTTTACCACCCGGCAATAAACACTCTCTCCAATGATGTCCTGAATAATCAATTCTATCAAGCCGTCATCGATCAGGATCCTGTTGCTGATAGCTACATCCTGACAGAGTTTTTCATAGGTTACAGGTAAAATCTTAAAACCGGAGTTATCCGAAGACTCAGTTGAGGAGAGGAGAACTGTTTCACCACTGTTAAGTGATATCTCATCACTCAGTTTCCCTATTCGCACTTTAGGACCGCTGAGATCACCGATAATTGGTATCTCAGTACCGGAGGATTCTGCAGCAATACGGATGTTTTTTATCAGTTCCAGATGTTCAGCATGGGTACCGTGAGAAAAGTTGAGCCGGGCAACATTCATCCCATTTTTTATCAGTTCTCTAATTCTATCTGCTTTTTTGGTAGCGGGACCGATAGTACAAATGATCTTTGTCTTACGATTTCTCTTCATGTTATCTACCTTATGGGGTTCTGAAGTCACACAATGATTGAGTGTTCTCAGGGCATCGATTACTTGTCTTTGTGCTCATTTTGCTTTTCTTTTAGTTTAGCCCACCAATCCAGGCGGTTTTTTATCTCTTTTTCAAATCCGAAATCTGTAGGAAGATAGTAGGTCTTTTCTCTCATCGCCTCCGGGAAGCATTTCATGTAGGCGTAATGATGATCAAAATCGTGAGCATATTTATAATCTTTTCCGTATTCAAGCTCCTTCAGCAATTCTGTAGGGGCATTTCTGATCTGCAGGGGAACAGGCAAATGCCCTGTTTTGTGGGCATCGGCAACCGCAGCTCCATAGGCAGTGTAGAGCGAATTACTCTTCGGTGCTGTAGCCAGATAAACCACGAGTTGGGCAATAGCATTGCTCCCTTCCGGCATTCCGATAAAATGAACTGCTTCCTTCACAGCAATAGCCTGCAGAAGAGCATTGGGATCAGCCAGTCCTACATCTTCCGAGGCAAAGCGGACAAGTCTTCTGACGATATATAAGGGGTCTTCCCCCGCTTCGAGCATTCTTGCCAGCCAATATAGACCGGCTTGGGGATCGCTTGCCCGGAGAGCTTTGTGCAGGGCGGAGATATGGTTAAAATGTTCTTCTCTGTTTTTATCGTATAAGAGTGTCTTTCCTGCCAGGATTTTCTTCATCAGCTCCACTGTTAGTGCCTGATTAGATTGATGATGGATCAGGATAACCTCCAGATTATTCAGAGCTTTCCGGGCATCCCCACCACTTTGTGATACCAGAAAGTCTATCACCTGTTGCGAAAACTCTATCTTTTCCGGATTATACTTAGCAAGAGCTTTCTCAATAATAGTTCTTATGTGTTCATCTTTTAGCTGTTCCAGGACTAAGACATGACAGCGTGATAATAAGGCAGGGATAATCTCGAAAGAAGGATTTTCGGTAGTTGCTCCGATCAGGATTATCGCCCCTTTTTCCAGATAGGGTAGAAAAGCGTCCTGCTGAGCCTTATTGAAACGGTGAATCTCATCAATGAAGATAACGGTCGGTATCTCGGAATAGAAAAGACTGTTCTCAGCCTCTTTCATTACCTGTTTTACTTCTTTGATACCGGTTAAAACAGCACTAAAGGGGATGAAGTTGTAATTCTGCATAAGGGAAACCAGTCTGGCAATCGTGGTTTTCCCGCTGCCGGGAGGACCCCATAAGATGAAAGAGGATAATTTACCTGAGGCAAGCATTCGTTTCAGCAGAGAATCGTTTGCCAGCAATTTATCCTGTCCAATAATATCTTCCAGAGTCTGAGGGCGGCATCTCTCTGCCAGGGGGATATGATCCGATGAAATCTTCTTTTGTTCGAAAATACTTAGCTGGTCACTCATTGATCTCTCCCTTATAAAACATCGCTCTCTCTCTTAACAGGATGTATTAATTACTCAATGAGTCTTTCTGTCAAGAACTTGTGTTGACCATCTTAAGCTTCCTTTTTTATCCTGTCTGATAAGAATCCTCACCTGTAATAGGATGTTCATGGTCTCATGATAGCTTCATCTTCTGTATAATCAAAGTTAGTCTTTCCGATTTTCACTTTTCCATCCTTTCTCAGAGCAATATATCGCACAAGAGGTTCATCATCTACGGTATGGAGTTTTGATGTGCCTTTGATGATAATTTGAGGATGAACGGTGTTAATCCATCCATGCTCATGGTAATGATAACCACCATGATCGACATTATCGACAGAACTGTCGAATTCGTAAATTGCATAATCTGTCTCCAGGATTTCCGGAGGTAAACTGTTAAAGAAAGCTTTAAAACCAAGTGCCCCCTTTGGACCGCCGCTTACCTCGATCGTTTCTCCCTCTATCGTTTCGGGACGGAAATCACCACCACCGCCTCCCATGGCTACAGGTCTAATGACATATTGATAACCTATTGCAGCTAATGTGTTCAGATCTTTGATGATAGTATCAATATGATTCTGCCGTTCATAGCTCCTGAAAAGCGAGATGCCGGCAACTATCATTATCCCTACGATGATTACCGCCAAAGTCAGTAAAAGCAACTGCTTGTTTCCCATTCACTTACCTGTGTGTCATTATTTTGCAGAAATTATATTGTTGAAGATATGACAATAAATTCTGAACTGCAAATATTCCTTAACTAACATACGCCTGTTACGTTAATCTGGCAAATACTTTTTTTCCTCTGCTCGTTACAAGTTATAGGGATAGTGTTTTTCTATACCCGCCCGCCGCCCCAAAAGGATTACGTCTGATCTGAATTATCGCTTCGGTCAATACAGGTCAGGAACTATAAGCAAATAGAATAATCATTCCTCTGCCTGTAAAGACCAGTGTATCCGGGGAAATAATAAATCTGCCCACTTATTTAGCTTAACAAAGCGAAAACAACTGCTTATTGCTTGATTTGCCTAATAACTGTCTCGTTAAAGTATAACACTGCCCGTTATTTGTTCCGGGAAGAAATATTCAGATATAGAAGCGGTTTTTGACACCGGAGAAGGCTAAGCGTTAAACCATCAGTTAGTGAAACATAATCGACTGAATAGATGGTTTAACCGGAACATATCCTTTCGCACGGGGGGGAAGGTTTATAGAAAAAAACAATCTTCCAATCCCTCTATTAAGATACAACCTATAATTTATTGACGGTTTTGAAGGGTTTAAATATTATACACTGAGTTAAAGAGAATGGCGTATATGATAGATATTGATATCTCATCAGACCGTTCTCTCATTAATCGGAAAAAGAGGAGAATTATGGGTAAGATTGGTTTTGATAACCCCCGGGAACCGAGAAGGACTGCTTTGTATGATGCTGAAGAGTGGTATCAGGATTTTTTGGCGAAAAGGATAGAGAGAGAATTAGTACCTGTTAAACGGAACAATTTCGGACAGTATTCCATGCCGGTAAATTTTCTGACGACGGTTATGGAAGAGGCGAAGGCAGTCGAGAAAGTTGCACTTTTCAATATTGATCACATGGCTCAGATACTGATAAAGGGTCGGGATGCGGCAAAGCTCCTGCAGCGGGTATTTCCTGCGGATATTGAGCAGATTAATGTTGGACAGTGTAAATATACACTGCTGCTCACGCCGGAGGGTACTGTTCTCGATGATCTGATAATGATGAGACTCGCGGAAAATGAATTCATTCTGGTTATCAATGCAGGTCATGATATAACCGACACGGCAATACTCGACGGGAAAGAGATTAAGCTGATCTCCGATGCTGACCATATATATTCTTACAAAAAAGCAGGCGAAGAGGTAGAGATTACTGACATCTCCGACCGGTTTGTCAAGATCGACATTCAGGGGATCTACTCTTACAAGGTAATCTCGGAGCTCTACGGAAACAGGGTGTTACGAAACAGAAACAAGCCTGAGAAAAATATGGGTTTCTTTACCTTTAACGAATTTGAATATCAGGGGTATAAATGCATATTGAGCCGCACCGGATATACTAACCGCTGGGGTTGGGAGATGTATTTTCCCAAAGAGCTTGCCGAAGGTGAGTTTCGCAGATTGGTAGAAGCAATATACCCTTTGGGCGGTTTGGTAGTCGGTTTGGGTGGTAGAGACGAAAACAGATTATCAGCTGGTGCTTTCGGACTTCCGCTCTATGGGCATGAATACGACAGGTATCATACTCCAACTAATGCACCTCTGTTCAAGGCAGCTTTCGATATGTATAAAGAGGACTTTGTCGGGAAGGAAACAATTGCTAAGGAGATAGCGCAAGGGATAGATAAACGGCTTGTTCTTTTTATAACGGAAGGGATAGTCAGCGGCAGAGGTATCTATAAAGACGGAGTCCGCTTAGGTTCAGTGACATCTTCTATCAACTCTCCCAATGTATCCCTGGAGAAACGTCAGTACATCGGTTCTCAGAGACGGGGGGTGAATACAGAGGATGGGATAGCTGCCATTGGACTCGGCTGGCTGAAGAATAATGTCTTTGAAGTTGATGAAGAAGGGAATGACATTCTGGAGAAGGATGGAAAGCCGGTGAGAATAAAAGTTGAGTTTTTCCGGGAAGATGAGCAAAGAAAGCCGAAAGGAAATCCGATAGTTGGATACATTTCCGGTGATGGAGTTAACCCTGCTACCGCACCCCGTCCTTTAAAAAAGATCGAAAATCTTTAACCCCCAAAGTGAGAGAAGAAGGTTATGTCTCATAATAAGAGAGTATTAATAACAGGTGGTGCCGGTTTTGTCGGCTCTAATCTCATTAGTTATTTGTTAAAGCGTTATCCTCACTACAAGGTGATCAACTTTGATAAACTGACCGAATCGGGTGCTTTGAACCGTCTTCATGCCGAAGAGAACAACCCTAACTATCTTTTTGTCAACGGAGATATAACTTCGGAAAGAGATGTACAGTATGTTTTTGAGGAGTATAAACCCGATTTTATTGTTCACTTTGCTTCACAATCATATATTGACAGGAATATTCATCAACCGGGCATATTCATTCAGACTAATGTCATCGGAACTCAGAATCTCTTGCTAAATGCCCGCAGTACGCAAGTTGGAAAGATGGTTCATATCTCAACCAGCAAAGTGTACGGTTGCACAAAATTCGGTATGGGTAAAGAGGATGAAGAGACTCCGATGAAACCCTGTGACCCCTACGCAGCGAGCAAGGCTTCGGCTGACTTATTCGTCCAGGCTGCCTATCGGGCTCACAATCTTGACGTTAATATCATCAGACCAACAAACATCTACGGAAAGTATCAGTTTCCCGAGAAACTGATTCCTACAGTAATCGGTGCCATTATGCAAGATAAGGAGATACCGGTATTCGGAGATGGTCATAATGTCAGAGATTGGGTCTTTATTGACGATTATTGTCAGGCAATAGATCTTGTTTTACATAGGGGACAAGCAGGAGAAACTTATAATTTAAGCTCCGGAGATGAGTTAAGGAATATTGAACTGGTCAAAAAGATCATGATCATGATGAAGGGAGATAAGACACGGATCAACTTTATGAAAGATCGTTTGGGGGATCAATCTTATCCGAGCATCGAAGCAAAAAAAATTACTACTGAACTCGGTTGGAAACCACAGACCGAGATTGATGAGGGATTGAAAAAAACGATCGAATGGTACAAAAATCATACCGATTGGATTGAAGAGATCTATTCGGGTGATTATCAGAGATACAATGACGAGATACAGAAAAGCTGATTAGACCGATTGTAAGTTATTACGAACGGGTAATAGATACTCACTCAGAATAATCAAAAAACCCCCCAGATTGTTATAGATCAGAGCAGTTATTTTCCAGACATCTATTCAATGAGAAAACTGTTATTTCCAGAATCACAAGAATTTACTAATGATTGAACCCTTTAAGGATCTTAGAACTATGAAAAGTAATAGAAGAGAGAATAAAATCAGCACACCGGTAATCGTTTTATTATTATTGCTGATCTTGAGCAGTTGCTCAAGCTTCAATAAGCAGAAAGAGCCAGATACAAAGTTAGTTTCTGACCCCATCTCAGAACAGGAAAAAGAAGAGAGAGCTGCAGAAATTGACGATCTTGACTATCTAAAAAGCATCTATACCGATAATGTCCCTGAATTATTGAATCTCATTTATTATAAAGACAAAAAGATAGATTCACTAAACATAATGATTGATTATCTCTATTTCAAAGCCGATTCTTTGAGGCAGGAACTGGACTATTACAATGGTAGGGTAATGATCAATTCTGACTTTGAGATACCTCAGCAGTTCGTCTATGCCGGCAGGGTATTTGATATCAGCAATGAACGAATCTATCATAAATTCAGTGAGATATTCGAGCAGGAACTGAAAGCTGCTCACCGCTATATTCCTCGCAGCGGCATTTACTTTCCCCTCTTTGATTCTGTTTTCGCTGCCTACGACATTCCAGCAGACATTAAATATCTGGCTATTGCTGAAAGCGGTCTCAGTTCCATGGCTACTTCACCGGTTGGAGCAGGAGGGATCTGGCAATTCATGCCCGCTACTGCCAGGCAGTATAACTTAAAAGTAGATAACTTTGTTGATGAAAGAAGAAATATCTTCAAAGCTACGGATGCTGCAGCCCGGTATTTACTCGATAGTTTCAAATTCATGAATAATCTGGGCAGCAGAGATTGGTTGCTGGCTATGTGTGCCTACAACGCTGGAAACAACGGAGTAGCAAGAGTTATGAGAGAGCAGCAGGCTGCCGATTTTTTTGATCTGATTATGCGGGTTGATGAAACTAACCGTTATGTCTGGCGGGCAGCGGCGATAAAGATGATCTTTGATAATGAAGAGCTGATCTTCGGTACAAGATTTGAACGGGAACCATCTTTGATAGAAATAACCAGAAGTGAAAGTCTCCAGCTAAAGGGTTATTATCAGCTAAATGACTGGGTGCAGGCTCAGGGCACGGTGTTAAGGCGGGTTTGGGAGCTAAATCCCTGGATTAATCTCTATCAAAGACAGAGACAAAGATATTCGGCGATAAACGATATGATTCTTCCCCCGGGTGACTATGAAATCCTGCTTCCCATAGAGAGTGAAAAGGACTTTTCGTTATTAGCGGATGTAGAACGCCGGTTTCAGGATAAAAATGCCGGATACTTTACTCATCATACCGTACAAAGAGGCGATACCTTATACGATATTGCCAGACGTTATAATACCACGATTACTAATATCAAATCAATGAATAATCTCCGGACTAACACCATACATCCCGGTCAGAGATTGCAGATACTCGGAACTCCGGGTTCAGGCGGGACTTCATCCGGAAGCAATATCTATATTGTAAAAAGCGGTGATTCTCTGGAATCTATTGCCCGCAGACTCAACGTCTCTCTCAACCATCTGCTTACCCGTAACAATCTCTCTGTTCAGGAAAGAAACGGTAGGAGAATAGTCATAATCCGGCCGGGACAAAGGCTATACTACTGATGACAATAGGGCTTTTTGCTCGATGAAAGAGATTCTGATCAGAAAGATGCTTGATAGTGACTTACCGGAAGTCATGCGGCTTGAGCGGGAGTTGTTCACAGATCCCTGGCAGGAAGAGATGTTCCGGCAGGAATTAGAGGCGGAGAGTGCCTATCTGCTCGAGACAAGTGAGGAGAAAAAACTGATTGGATATGTCTGTGCTTTACAAATCCTTGACGAATTTATGATTACCAATATTGCTGTCAGGAATGAAGAACAGCAAAAGGGATATGGCAAAAAACTACTGTTGTATCTGACCGGCGAAATGGTTAAGCAAGGCTGTAAGAGATGTTTTCTGGAAGTCAGAGCTAAAAACTTTCACGCCATAGAGTTCTATAAGCGTCAGGGTTTCGAGACTATCGGAAGGAGAAAAAACTACTATCGTGAACCGGTCGATGATGCTTTGGTAATGAAGTTGGAGTTATATTAGTACTGCCGGAAGATGATTTATGCTATACAATGATTGATATCCGGAAAAAGCAGGTGGTCAGAAATATTGGAACAGGAAATAACTTAGAAGATGATTGAGACAGATTTTTTAGTAATTGGAAGCGGTGTTGCAGGTTTAGTATATGCTCTGGAAGTTGCCGAGATAGGTAAAGTAGCAATTGTAACGAAAAAGGGAAAAAATGATTGTAACACCCGTTATGCCCAGGGTGGGATTGCTGCCGTTTTAAGCACACTCGACAGCTTTAAAGATCACGTAGAAGACAGTTATAAAGCAAGCTGCGGTTTAGGAAAGTTTCCGGTAATCGAGACGATTGTTAGTCAGGGTCCTGAAAGGATTAAATATTTGATGGACATCGGAGCAAAGTTTTCCCAAGCGGATAATGAAGTAACTCAGAACATTGAGACTTTATCACTGACCAAAGAGGGTGGTCACACCCGCAATAGGATTGTTTATTCTGCAGATACTACCGGCGAAGAAGTGATGAAGGTTTTAAGCGAGACAGCAGAAAAGCATCCGAACATAACTTTCTATGAAAATCATACAGCAATAGATCTGATTACCCAGCATCATATCTCTGAAGAAAAGGGCTTTATTCCACATCTTACCTGCTGGGGGGCCTATGTCCATAATTCCGGAACAGGTGAAGTGACGGTTTTCCGAGCCCGAAAAACGATGTTAGCAACCGGAGGAGTAGGACAGGTTTATGAACATAGCACTAATCAATCAATAGCAACTGGAGACGGAATCGCCATGGCTTATCTTGCCGGAGCAAGGATAGTAAATATGGAATTTGTCCAGTTTCATCCGACAGCCTTTTATTCCCCGGAGGGAGATTCCTTTCTGGTAACGGAAGCTCTGAGAGGAGAAGGAGCAGTCCTGACTCTTCCCGATGGTTCAAGTTTCATGGAAAAGTATCATCCTCAGGGTTCATTAGCTCCCCGCGATATAGTGTCCAGAGCTATAGATAACGAAATGAAAACGAAGGGATATTCTCATCTATTCTTAGATACAACCCGAATGGATAAATCTGTCTTAAAAACGCATTTTCCTTTCATTGATAAGAAATGCCGGGAGAGAGGAATTGATTTTACTAAAGAACCAATCCCGATAGTACCTTCTGCTCATTATTTATGCGGAGGAATATTAGCAACTGTCGATGGTGTAACTGATATTGGGAATCTTTTTGCCGCCGGCGAAGTTGCTTGTACCGGTTTTCACGGAGCAAACCGGTTAGCTTCAAATTCTATCTTAGAAGCTTTGGTTGTTGCCCACAGAGCAGCTCTTCATCCATCTAACAGAGAGAATGTCACTTATCCGGAGATCCCCGAATGGCAGAATACAGGAGCTTTCAATGAAGCTGAATGGGTCATTATCTCACATAACCATGAGATTATCAAGAAGATCATGCAGGGTTATGCCGGAATTGTTCGATCAAGACGACTGCTGAAATTTGCCAACTCCAGAATTAATGGCATCTATGAAGAAGTGAATAAATTCTATCAAAACAATCCGGTAAAAAATGAGGTCATCGAAACGAGAAATCTGGCAATAGTGGCAAATATCATCATCAGATCTGCATTATCGAGAAAAGAGAGCCGGGGTGTTCACTATGTCATAGACTATCCGGAAATCAATGATAAATATAAAAGGGATACAGTAATCTATTAATGAGCTATTTCATTACATTTGAAGGTATCGAAGGTTGTGGCAAGACTACGCAGTCCAAACTGCTGAATGAGTATCTTAGATCACTGCAGTTTGATGTATTGTGGACAAGAGAACCGGGTGGTCCGGCTATCTCAGAAAAGATACGGGAGATTCTCCTGGATAACGGAAATTCCCTTATGCTTCCGGAAACGGAGCTTTTGCTTTATATGGCGAGCCGTGCCCAGCATACTGGGGAGTGGATAATACCTGCGTTGCAGGAAGGAAAAATTGTGATCTGTGACCGGTATTATGATTCTTCTCTGGCTTATCAGGGCGGGGGAAGGGCATTAGATCTGCAGACTATAAAGAAGATCAGCTCTTTCGCCACCTATGGATTGGTACCGGACTACACCTTTTTGATTGACATTCCGGTCGGGGTCGGAATTGAAAGAATGGCAGAGAAACATGCAGACAGAATTGAATCGGAATCAATAGAATTCCATAAAAAAGTTCGGAAAAGATTTCTCACTGTTGCAAAAGAGGAATCAGAGCGTTACATTGTTATCAATGGTGTAGATGAAATAAAAGAAATCCAGTCTCAGATCCGGGAGATAGTATTAAAACGATTAAAGGATGGTAAGAAATGAAGATCACAAGTACAAATAAAAAACTCCTTTCAGTAGTCTTTGTCCTTTGGTTGGTTATCGGTTTAACAGTGTTTAATTTTGCCTTTGCCCAATCAAACCAACAGGATGAAACAGTTGACACTTATCGAAAACTAAGACTTTTTACCGAAGTATTCAACCGTTTGCGGCAGAGTTATATCTATGAAATCGATGTGGATAAAACAATTGATGCAGCGATCAAAGGGATGTTAGAAGAATTTGATGTCCATACTCATTTCTTTCTTCCCGATGAGTTTGACGATTTTCGTACCGGTACTCATGGTGAATTCGGAGGTTTGGGTATCTCTATAGACCAACAAGGTGATTACATAACGGTTATTTCCCCTATCGAAGGAACACCTGCTTACAAGATGGGCATTCTGGCGGGAGACAGAATAGTAAGAGTTGATGATGAGAATGTGGTAGGGGTAAATACTAATGAGGCTATCAAACTGATGCGGGGTGATGTCGGAACTGAGGTCAAGATAACGATCGAACGTCCCGGTGTGGAGAGAGAGCTGGAGTTTCTTATTGTAAGAGACCTGATAGAGATTAAGGCAATACCCTATGCCTTCAAAATGGATAATGGTATCGGATACATCAGGATCCGGCAGTTCAATGCCAATACTTCCAAAGAATTAAGAGAAGCCCTTGATGAGCTGGAAGAAGAGGGTATCAGAGGTTTATTGATCGATCTCCGTTTTAATCCGGGTGGTCTGTTGAACGAGGCTATCGATACTGTAAATGAATTTGTCGGGAAAGATAAAAAGGTTGTCTTCACCAAAGGGAGGATCCCTCAGGTCAACCAGGAGTTTTATACCCGTTATGACAGAATCAGAACCGGTTATCCGATTATCGTTATGATCAATGAAGCTTCAGCGAGTGCCTCTGAGATCTTTGCCGGCTCAATGCAGGATTGGGACAAAGGTTTGGTTGTAGGGAAAACAAGTTTCGGAAAAGGCTCGGTACAGCAGCTCTTTCCTTTGCAGGACGGCTACGGTGTAAAGATCACCACCTCCAAATATTACATCCATTCCGGGAGAGGTATCCATAAGGATGAGACAGACCGGCTCATCCGGGGCGAAGAGATTTCCGAAGAAGAGATGGAAGAAATTGAACAAAAAAGATTAGAAAACATATACTATACCGAGAACGGAAGAATAGTTTATGGTGGCGGTGGGATAACTCCGGATATAGAGATCGAGCAGGATAAAATGACACCGTTCCAGATTGAGATCAGGCGGAGAAATCTGCTTTTCCCGTTTTCTATAGACTATATCGTCGAAAATAACGGAGAGTTTTCTGAAGAGTTTGTCGTAACCGACGAGATTATCAATGATTTTCTCTCCTATGCAGAAGAACAGGGAGTATCCTTCACCCCTGAAGAGGTCGAAGAATCTTATGAATGGCTCAGCATCTCTTTGAGGAGTAATATTATATCACGTAAATTAGGAGATAAAGCAGGTTATATTGTTGGCTTGGAATTAGATAAGCAGTTGCAGGAAGCTCTGGAGATCTTTGATGAATTCCCTACTCTTAACGAAATGTTTATCTATGCTGAAGCTTTGAAAGCAGAAGAAGATACTGATCAATAGTAACTTTGTTATGCTGAATCATATATATTCATTAAAAGGGAGTTAATCACTCCCTTTTTTGCTTTGAAGAAACCTATGTTTTTCGCTGACCTGCGATTATAGAATGTATTTTGCCAGATCCTCATCTTCAATGATCTTGTCTAACTTATCCTGAACGAGTTGCCGGGTAATCTTTACCAGCTTATATTCCTTCTCCGGCATATTGAACAAGTATTCGTCCAGCAAGGTGGTCATTATGGTATGAAGTCTTCTGGCACCGATATCTTCCATTTTATTGTTAGCTTTAGTAGCAAAATCAGCGATCTCTTCAACAGCCTCATCGTCAAACTCCAGAAGAGTCTTTTCTGCCTTGAATATTGCTGTGTATTGTTTGATGAGAGAATTCTTTGGATAAAGGAGGATCTTAATAAAATCCTCTTTAGAAAGGCTTTTTAGCTCTTCTCTTAAGGGGAAACGACCCTGCAGTTCAGGGATCAGATCCGATGGTTTCGCCGTATTAAAGGCACCGGCTGCAATGAACAAGATATGCCGGGTATTAATCATTCCGTATTTGGTGGGAACGTTAGAACCTTCAACAATAGGGAGGAGGTCTCTCTGTACTCCGGAGCGGGAGACATCGATTCCCGGTTTCTTATCACTTGTCGCAATTTTATCGATCTCATCAATGAACAGGATACCGTTATTCTCTACTCTGTTCTTTGCTTCGGCAATAACTTCCTCGTTTTTTACCAGTCTATTTTGCTCAACAGAAGCAAGATAACCAATCGCTTCCGGTACCTTCATCTTTTTTGTCTGACTCTGTCCTTTCACGGGGAAAAGGGAGCTGAAAAACTCGCCCATATTGAAATCGATATTATCTAAACCCATATTGGTAAGGATCTCTATCTGCGGACTTCTTTGCTGGTCAAGCCTGACTTCCAGCTCTCTCTCCTTCAATTCTCCTCTCTCCAGCTTCTGTCTTATCTTCTTCCGGGTTCTCTCGTACCTGTCCTGTCTTTCTTGAGAACCTTCATCAGTATCTATGGCATTCTTATCCGGTTTCGGGGGAGGGACAAGAAGGTCGAGCACCTTTTCTTTGGCGTTATGAAGCGCTTTTTTCTCTACCTTGAGAGACATCTCATAACGGACATCATTAACCGCAACATCCATCAGTTCTCTCACCATTGCTTCCACATCCCTGCCCACATATCCGACTTCCGTAAATTTCGAAGCTTCTACTTTAACGAAGGGGGCTTTAGTCAGGTTGGCTATCCGTCTGGCTATTTCTGTTTTACCCACACCTGTAGGACCGATGAGAATGATATTATTGGGTACTATCTCCTGTTGCAGTTCACCTCTGACCCTTAATCTCCGCCAACGGTTACGAAGAGCAATAGCCACAGTACGCTTCGCTTTATCCTGCGAGATGATGTATTTGTCTAACTCTTTTACAATATTCTTAGGGGTTAATTTATCCAGATGACTCATTTCGTTTCCAGTACCTCGATTAAAAAATTCTCATTAGTATAGATACAGATCTCAGCTGCAATTTTCAAGGCATTCCTGACAACATCCTGAGCCGGCATAGCTGTATGCTTTGCCAAAGCTTTAGCAGCAGCTAAGGCGTAACTACCGCCCGAACCGATAGCAATTACGTCATCATCAGGTTCTAATACATCTCCCATTCCACTGAGGATCAGGAGATCAACAGAATCAGCAACAATGATCATCGCTTCTAAGCGGCGGAGTATTTTATCGGAACGCCAGTCCTTTGCTAATTCAACTGCTCCCTTTTTCAGATTTCCCTTATACTCTTTCAGTTTTTCTTCAAATCTTTCGAAAAGAGTAAAAGAATCTGCGGTTGAGCCGGCAAAACCAGCGATAACAGAACCGTTATAGAGTCTTCTGATCTTATTCGCTTTCCCTTTGAGGATGGTGTTGCCGAGAGTTACCTGTCCGTCACCTCCGAGGGCAATCTGACCATCTTTTCGGACTCCGATTATGGTAGTTCCTTCAATTCTTGTCATTAATCTCCTCATCTTCGGTCTTTCTCTTTTTCCCTTCCTTATCATCATCTGTTTCTTTATCACTTAACCCGGTTTCTTTCTGCTCGGTTGGTTGAGAGTCATCCTGTTTAGCCTGTGATTTAAGATGGGAAGAGGAATCTATCTTGATACTCTTTGCTTTTTCATACTGCTGCTTAACATACTCTTTTTCTTCTTCAGCTACATGCTGCAGAATCAGATTATAAATATCATCTACATTAAGGATCTCCTTTTCCAGTAGTTCGGCAGCCATAATCTCAAGCAGTTTCTTCTTTTCTGTCAGAATCTCGATAGACTTTTTGTGAGCAGTAACAATCAAACTCCGTATCTCAGCATCAACTATCTTTGCTGTTTCTTCGCTGTAAAAATCACGCTGCTGGATTTCTTTCCCTAAGAAGGGGTTCTGTTCATCTTTACCCACTGTCATAGGTCCGACCTTTTCACTCATTCCCCACTGGCAGACCATCTTTTTAGCCAAATCGGTAGCTCGTTGAATATCCATACCGGCTCCGGTGGAGAAATCATTATAGATAATCTCTTCAGCAGATCTGCCTCCTAATAATTCAATCAGTTTCTGTTCCAGATATCCTTTCGAGTAATTGGATTTCTCAGTTTGCAGGAAATGGGTAGCCCCACCGGTAAAACCACGGGGAATAATTGTCACTTTATGGACCGGTTCGGTTTTATCAAGGAAGATTGAGCAGAGAACGTGCCCGATCTCATGACAGGCAGTTAGCTGTTTCTCTTCATCACTGATCGCCCTGCTTCTTCTTTCCTTACCCATTGTTACTTTGTCTTTTGACTCTTCAAAATCATCCATTTCGATCATTTTCTTCTCTTTACGGGCTGCCAGAAGTGCAGCTTCGTTAACCAGATTAGCCAGATCGGCACCACTAAAACCGGGTGTACTGCGGGCAATGATCGATAGATTGACATTCGGTGAGAGAGGCAGCTTTTGACAATGAACGGCAAGGATCTCAATCCTTCCGTTTATATCTGGCATATCAACTATAACCTGCCGGTCAAATCTGCCGGGGCGTAAAAGAGCCGGGTCCAGAACATCCGGTCTGTTCGTTGCTGCGATAATAATCACCGAGTCATTCTTTTCGAAACCATCCATTTCTACCAGAAGCTGATTCAAAGTCTGTTCTCTCTCGTCATGTCCGCCCCCCATACCGGTACCTCTATGTCTTCCCACAGCATCAATCTCATCGATAAAGGCAAGACAAGGGGCAGTTCGTTTTGCCTGTTCGAACAGGTCACGGACTCTGGAGGCACCTACCCCCACAAACATCTCGACAAAATCGGAACCACTGATACTGTAAAAGGGGACTTTAGCTTCACCGGCAACTGCTTTTGCCAGAAGGGTCTTTCCGGTACCGGGTCTTCCCAGCAGCAAAACCCCCCGCGGGATTCTGCCCCCTAATCTTTGAAATTTACTCGGTGCTTTGAGGAATTCCACTATTTCTTCAAGCTCTTCTTTTGCTTCCTGAACACCGGCGACATCTTTAAAAGTTATATTAGTCCTGCCTCCGACAAAGAGACGGGCTCTGCTCTTTCCGAAGCTGAATACTTTTCCGCCGCCTCTCTGCATGGAACGCATAATGAAGATCCATAATCCGATGAAGATCAGAAACGGTAACCAGCCGAGGAGGATGGAGAGAAAGTGGGACGGTTTCCTGGAGATAACGACGATACCCTTGGCATTAAGGTCTTTTACTAATTCCGGATCCTGATAGGGGAGATGGGTAGTATATTGTATTTCATCTTTATCAAAAGCAGAGATGCTCTGATCATCAAAAATTACCCTGCTTAACATACCCTGTTCAGCTTTGTCCATAAATTCTGAGAAAGATATCTCTTCAACTTTTGTTCTTCCTGAAACATATATCTGATAAAGAAGAATAACCATCAGTGCCACTATTATCCAGAGGGTAATGGACTGAGGCTTCATCTTTGGTGGTGGTTTTCCATTATTGTTTTTCTTACTTCCGTTCTGTCCGGCAGGTTTTTTCTGCTTATCTTCGTTCATTTATATACTTCCTCCTTGAGGATGGCCACATAAGGCAAATTGCGGTACTTTTCTGCGTAATCTAATCCATAGCCTACGACAAAATCATTACCAATTTCAAAACCCTTGTAATCGATTAATATTTCATCTTTATGGGCAGCCGGTTTATCGAGAAGGACACATGATCTGACAGAAGTGGCTCCATGCTTGAGTACATATTCGACAATATACTTCAGGGAAAGTCCTGAATCCACGATATCTTCGACAATTATGACATCCCGTCCGCTGACATCGATATCAAGATCCTTTTTGATACTGACGACTCCTGAGGAAACAGTACTCAGACCGTAGCTCGAGACAGCAAGGAAATCAATTTCAACCGGGATAGTTAAACTACGCACCAGATCTGCCAGGAAAATGAAACTCCCCTTCAGGACGCTCACAACTACCGGGCTTTTCCTTTCATAATCCTTGCAAATGCAGGAGGCTAACTCACTGATTCGTTTTTGAATTCTTTCTTCATCCAATAATATTGCTGAAATGTCGTTGATCATCTTTAATTCCTCTATCTTTTTTCTTTTTCAAAACTGATTTTCTGCTGCGAATCTTTATCTCTTCAATTCTTATGGAGAGGACATTCTTGGTCTGCTCGTCAATTTTTAGACGCTCATCTAATCTCAAGCCGCCTATCCAGACGATTTTTTCCTGATCTCTAAAGATTAATATCTTTCCTCTCTCGAATTTGCTGATCTTTTCGTCAATAAAAAAATCCTTCAGTTTTTTCGTTCCTTTCATGCCTATCGGAATAAACTTATCTCCCTCTTTACGGTAGCCAATAGTTAGAGGCAGAGAAAGCTTGTCAAGGTCTATCAGGGCATTATCGGGATCAATAAAATGTTCGGCGGTGATATCGTTTTTGCTGATCCTTTTGCATAATATCCGTCTCTTGTTAAATATATGAAATTTTTTGGTAATGTCAATAACCTGAGAGGATTCCTCTTCCTCTGAGATAGCTGGATTTTTGCTGCTACAGTCTTGAAAGACCAGCTGATTGTATTCTTTAAGAACAACAATGCCGTCCGGCAGGGTAATCATCTTGCTCCCGTCAGCACCTAGCAGTGAACTGATCTCCTTCAGATGATTATGGTAAAAACCGCACTCTTTTCCTGTCAGCATTTTCAGGCATTTTCTGAAAACATAGTAAAGTATAACTTCCTTTCTGTTCTCGAGTTTGGAGATATCGAGCCTGATTTCGTCTGTTTGTTGATTTATCAGTAGTTTCTTGAATATTCTGTTTACGGAATCATTTAAAAATTCATCAGCTTCTCTAAATATAACCGAATTCTGATACAAGAGGTCAATTATCTTTTGATTCACATTCTCTTCCAGCCAGGGTATGAGCGAATTTCTCACTTTGTTGCGCATGTAGATCGTATTCTCATTCGAGCTGTCAGAACGCCAATGACTAACTTCAGCACCTTTGAGGTAAGCAACGATTTCTTCTCTGGAGAAACAGAGGAGAGGTCTGATAATATTATCATTCTTGGGTTGAATACCCTTCATTCCTGTAATTCCTGAACCTCGGAAAAGGTGGAGGAGCATAGTTTCTGCCAGATCGTTCTTATTGTGTCCCAGAGCGACCTTATTGATTTTATAATCCTTCACCAGAGAATGAAAGAACTGAAATCTGATAGTTCTTGCCCGGTTCTCAATATCAGAAGTTTTTTTGATCTGTTCTTCCCTGATAACTAAGGAAATCGAATGGCGGAAACAAAACTCTTTAACGAATTTCATATCGGCTTCCGATTCCTTTCCCCGCAGGTGATAGTTAACGTGAGCAGAGAGGAGATGGAGATTGAATTCATGCCGCAAAGAGAGAAGGGCATGCAGCAGAGCAGTGGAATCAGCTCCTCCGGAGAAACCGACCAGGATAGTTTCCCCCTGTTTGAAAAGCTTATTCTCTTTATTAAATTCCAGAAATCTGCTGAGAAACTGTTCAGCTCTCTTCATTAATCTAACTCCTCTAAGACCATGCTAATCTATGATAAGCTATAAAACATCGATTAATGTAAAGCTTTTTTTCAGGAGCAGTAGTTCTAAGCTAAGTAATTCTTTTAACTTACCTCTCTTAACCCATTTTACTCATTCGGATATTTCCGGAGATTACTTGCAATCCTGAGCTGAATTATAGAGCCTCTCAAAATTTCATCGCTACATCCAGGATGTAAACACCCCAACGTCAATACCTTCGTTTAACATTCCCCGACAACAAAAAGGTTTACAAATCTATTGAGTTTTTTTTTCTGTCCAACACTGGAGATGTGTCCGAGTTGGCTTAAGGAGCACGATTGGAAATCGTGTATACGTTAATAGCGTATCTAGGGTTCGAATCCCTACATCTCCGCCATTCTTTTTTGAGACTAACAATCAATATTATATTCTTCTTATGTTCTTTCTTTCGGAGGTTTTATCTTAGAACAAGAGAAACAGGAAAGAGAGAGTCTCTGCGGTTAGAGTTTGTTTCCTGCCGGGAAACGACTTATACTATATATTGATAAGTTATTATCATCGTAAAAAACAATGACACTTTCAAGAGAAGCCAAAGGAAGAGAAAATCATGAGTTCTAAAAAGTATGTCGGAAGATTTATCAAGCCGTTTTTAATCATTCTTCTCGCTGTTTTTGTCAAATTTGGTGCCCAATACCTGCATTTCTTTCCGGAGACCTTCGTCGATGCTTTCGGGAAGATAAGTACGGTAATCCTGATTGCCGGTTTAGCCTGGACGATCATTATTCTGATAAATATAGCCAAAACGAATGTCCTCAGCAAATATGATATCGCTAAGGCGGACAATCTGAGAGTCCGGAAACTCTATACTCAGTATAATATTCTGGAAAAGATCATAATCTTCGTGGTGATAATTGTTGCCTCGGCGACTGCTCTGCTCCTCTTCGATAATGTCAGAAGTATCGGTATCAGCCTCTTTGCTACTGCCGGTATTGCCGGACTCATTATTGGGCTCGCTGCCCAGAAGGCATTAGGGACAATACTGGCCGGTCTGCAAATCGCAATAACACAGCCGATCCGGCTTGATGATGTCGTTATTGTAGAGAATGAATGGGGCTGGATAGAAGAGATCAACCTGACTTATGTGGTAATACGAATATGGGATAAACGAAGGTTAGTCGTTCCTTCTACCTATTTTCTGGAACGTTCCTTTCAGAACTGGACCAGAACATCCGCTGATATACTCGGCACGGTTTTTATCTATACAGATTACACAATACCCTTCGAAGCGGTAAGAAATGAACTCACCAGACTTCTGGAAGATAACCCGAACTGGGACGGGAAAGTCAACGTCCTGCAAGTTACGAATGCCAAAGAAGAAGTCGTTGAGATCAGAGCTTTGATGAGTGCGGCAAGCTCTCCCCAAGCCTGGGATTTGAGGGTCTATATCAGAGAGAAGCTGATAGAATATATCCAGAAAGAACATCCTCACTGTCTGCCGAAAACCCGCATAATTCTCGAGGATAAAGCCTCTTTCGACAAACATAAATAAACTCTCTGAAATCAGCCTTGCTCTGTTTCCCGAAGAGAGTTTAACAGCTCTACCGTTTCTGTCTCTGACTTCAGCATATATTTCGCCTCGGTATAGATCTTTCCTACCTTGAAGGAGTAGGCAGAATCGGGCAGCGTTTCGAAAACTTCTTCATCCGACCAGTCATCTCCGATAACCAGGATAAAATCGTACGGTTTCTTTTCTAACCAGTGCATGACTAATTCACTTTTATCAAGGCTATGGTGATAGATCTCCACAACCTTATTGCCGTGGGAGATCTTGATATTCATATTTTGAGTAAGAGAGATAAGATTATCAACTAATTCCTTGGCCAGAAAAGAGGACTGTTCAATATCCGCCTTATGATAATGCCAGGAGAGAAACAATTCTTTCTCCTCGATCACCGATCCCGGAAGTCTATCGGTATAAACCTCCAGAATTGGCATTATCCCTTCTTTCCACTCTTCAGAAAGAGGTTTTAATAATGCCCACTCATCATCATCTGCCTTTTTGAACCAGGTGCCGTGTTCGGCAATCAGATTAATTGATAAATGGTTGAGTCTCTCATCCAGATACTCTTTGCTTCTGCTGCTTGTGATGAAGATATCTGCTTTCTCTCTTTCTGCTAATTCCTGTAATAGTTTAGATATCTCAATGTCTCTTTCGGTTTCCTGATATGATTTTGTTATCGGAATAATTGTCCCGTCATAGTTAACAATGATTATTCTGTTTCTCGCTTTCCTGAAATCATTTCTGATCTTTCTGCTCACCTCTGGTGTGAATCTCTTTCCTTCTGAGGAGTAGGCTGAGAGTTCATGGATATTCAGCAGTCTTTCCACGAAATCATTGGCCCAATGGGTGACGTTATATCTCTGCAGCCTCATTTGCATGGTTTTGTTATGTTTGATCTGATTCTCTTCAGGGATATTCAGGGCTTCCTCAATAGCTTCAGCAATCTCTTCGATGTTGTTAGGGTTGATGATGATGCTCTCGCTTAACTCTTTGGCGGCTCCGGTAAACTCACTCAGGATCAATACCCCTTTCTGATCATTCAGAGCTGCAATATACTCTTTAGCGACCAGATTCATTCCATCCCGGAGAGGAGTCAGCAGTGATACATTGCTCATTCTGTATTGGGCAATAAGCTCTTTATGCGGCAGGGAGGTATACTGATAGATGATCGGGGTCCAATCAATGCTTCCAAAATTCCCGTTGATCTTCCCGACAAGTTCGTCCAGACTGCTCTTTATCTTCTGATAAGAGCGTACTCCGGTTCTGGAGGGAACAACGATCATATTCAGATAAACCTTTTTATGCCATTGCGGATTGTTCTTGAGGAAAAGTTCAAATCCCTGTAAGCGGTTGATTATCCCTTTCGAGTAATCCAGACGGTCAACGGAAAGAACGATTTTTTTTTCATTCCTCTGAGGTTTTTCCGACCGGTGAGGCGAAACATCCATATTGTGAAACTTTTCGTAATCAATCCCCATTGGGAAGCTTCCGACTTTTACAACCCGGTCATGATAAAGTATCTCACCGAAATGATTTTCCAATCCCAGAATTCGCAATACACAACGAAGATAATACTGCATATAATCGTGTGTATGAAAACCGATGAGATCGGCACCAAGCAAGCCTTCTAATATCTGTCTGCGCGGTTCTTTCTGGAGTGTGCGGTACATCTCATAGGAAGGAAAGGGGATATGAAGAAAGAAACCAATGGGATTCTTGATCTTTTCCCTGAGCAGAGCCGGCAAAAGCATAAGATGATAGTCGTGAACCCAGATTATGTCATCCGGTCTGATGATCTTCAGTAGTTCCTCACAAAAGATTATATTCATCTTCTTGTAGAGATACCAGAATTCCATATCGAATTTCGTATAGGTGAGGAAATAATGAAAAAGCGGCCAGAGCGTTTTATTGCAGAACCCGAGATAAACCTTGTCCATCAGAGTCTGAGAAAAAAAGACAGGGGATGCCTTGAAAACCTCGCTTATCTTCTTCTTAATAAGCTCTTCATCTGCTTTTTCTATCGACATTCCGGGCCAGCCAAGCCAGAGAAAATCGTCTATTACTGAACTTGATCCCTGTAGAGAATTGAGATAGTCGCTCAATCCGGAAACCAAACCTCCGGCACTTTTCGCCAACGAGTATTGACCGTTGTTCTTACTGACAGCGACCGGTAAGCGGTTCGAGATAATTAAAAGCCTCATTAAAACACCTCCTCAAAGCACTTGATGTAAACTCAGTATAGGTTAAGAAAATGCTATGTCAAGGAAGTATTTAAAAAACCTATAATTATTCTCCGGAGACTGTTCAGATTTTGCTCTCCTGCTTACGCTGCCCCTCCGCAGGTTTTCCCTTTTTTCGTGCACAGAGCTTCCAGCTCTGTTTTTGCGAGGGCAGAGACGCTCTCGCTACATACTTGCTTTACTGCCGCAGGTTTTCCCTTTTTCGTACACAGAACTTCCAGCTCTGTTTTTGCGAGGGCAGGGACGCCTTCGCTACATACTTGCTTTACTGCCGCAGGTTTTCCCTTTTTTCGTACACAGAGCTTCCAGCTCTGTTTTTTGCGAGGGCAAGGACGCCCTCGCTACATACTTGCTTTACTGCCGCAGGTTTTCCCTTTTTTCGTACACAGAGCTTCCAGCTCTGTTTTTGCGAGGGCAGGGACGCCTTCGCTACATACTTGCTTTACTGCCGCAGGTTTTCCCTTTTTTCGTACACAGAGCT
>CAYXFD010000012.1:75091-82809 GCA_964464175.1 uncultured Candidatus Cloacimonadota bacterium
GGGCAAGGACGCCCTCGCTACATACTTGCTTTACTGCCGCAGGTTTTCCCTTTTTCGTACACAGAACTTCCAGCTCTGTTTTTGCGAGGGCAGGGACGCCCTCGCTACATACTTGCTTTACTGCCGCAGGTTTTCCCTTTTTCGTACACAGAACTTCCAGCTCTGTTTTTGCGAGGGCAGGGACGCCCTCGCTACATACTTGCTTTACTGCCGCAGGTTTTCCCTTTTTCGTACACAGAACTTCCAGCTCTGTTTTTGCGAGGGCAGGGACGCCTTCGCTACATACTTGCTTTACTGCCGCAGGTTTTCCTTACCTAAAACTAGTCACCAGGTCGAAAGCAAAAAAGCTATTGCCGGCTAAATCACTCCTTTTTTACTTCAGCTTGAATTCTTTAACATCATTCTTTTTCAGGTGATAGATCTTATCTCCGAAACCGATATCAACGGGATTAGCCCAACCCTTATCAAACTCGATCCTCATCTTTTCATGATTGATGATCAGATAGATCCAATGTCCCCGGTATCTGACATGAAATCTCATCTCCTTTACATCACCCGGAAGAGCCGGTTCTAACCAGAGAACATTATTTCGGATATCAAGTCCTGAATAACAACGCTGGATCAGGTCCATAGTTCCTGCCATAGCCCCGAGATGTATTCCTTCGTGAGTTGTGCCGCCCTGAACATCCTTAAAATCACTCATCAGGGCTTTCTTGAAGCTCTTCCACGATTGGTCGCGATGTGAACGGGCATATACCCAGGCATGGATGACCTGACTGAGAGTTGAACCGTGAGCAGTTCGGTTTTCATAGTATTCCAGATTTCTCGGGATACTCTCCGGATCAAAATCGTAATTGAGTTTGTTCAGCAGTTTTTGCAGTTCGGTAGAGGAGAAGATATAGAAGAGCATCAGGACATCAGCTTGCTTGCTCGCTTTATAAAAATTAGGGGAATCGTTTACACTTTCCAGGATTCTGTCCAGACGAAGGTGTTCACCATAATTTTTGTGATAATAGTCCCAATCGAGTTCTTTTAGCTTTTCGAAGCCTTCGAACTGCATAATGATATCACCGTCATAGAAAGGAACGAACATTTTTTTGGTTATGTCTTCCCATCTCTTCAGATCATCTTCCGTGAAACCTATCTTTTCGGCAAGGTCCTCACAGCTCGTTTCATCGAGTTCTTCCAGCAGATACAGGGCATGCTGAATAACCCAAACAGCCATAATATTGGTGTAAGCATTATTATTAATTCCCGGCTCTTCAGATCCGGGGTAATGAGTATGATATTCATCAGGACCCATTACCCGGTGTATCTCATAACGTCCCCGTTTCTCATTAAAATGGGTGATACTCGACCAGAATAAGGCAGTGGCTATAATGATTTCTGCCCCGTGTGAGACGAGGAAATCCATATCATCGGTACTTTGATAGTAGTACCAGACATTAAGCGGAACGGCGCAGTTGATATGATACTGGAGATGAGAAACATCGGGAAGCCAGCGTCCCGATTTGGGGTTAAGATGGATCTTTTGTGTCTCTTCTCTGCCGTTACTGCTGCTTTGCCAGGGGAAGAGAGCACCGCGGCAGCCGATCTCCTTTGCCGCTTCATAAGCCTCCGGCAATCTTCTATAGCGGTAAAGCAAGAGTGATCTGGCTAATTGAGGCTGATGCAGACTGATAAAGGGGAGGATATAGATCTCGTCCCAAAAAACATGACCTCTGTAAGCCTCACCATGCCAACCCCGGGCTGGGATACCAATGTCGTATCCTATGCTGTTTTTGGATACAGTTTGGTAGAGATGAAAAATATGCAGACGAAGTACTACCTGATCTTCAAAATGGGAGTTCAGGGAGATGTCATTATATTTCCAGATATGCGACCAGGAAAGCTTGTTTTTCGCTGTCAGTGCCGAGAAGGTGGTCAAACGGCTGATCTTGGTCTTTGCTTCGGTCAACGGGTCACTAATGGCAAAATCACGGGAAGTATAGATTGCCACGAGTTTCTCAATCCTTACGGGGAGTTTCTTTTCACATTTTATCCGGAAGTCACCGGCGATAATTCCCCTTTTATTGATCGGTTTCTGGCTGATCTTTTGCTCTTTATTCCTGAGATAGATCCGGGTTGTGGCAGCCTGGGCCATAAGGGTCTTCGACTGTCTTGTGCGGCTGATAAGATAGAGTGAATTATTATCGTAACAGCTTTTATCTATTACCTCAATATGTTTTTGATTCAAAGCACTGTAGCGGGCAACATTATTGTTGATTATATCGCCGTCGATCCCGGAACGAACTGTGATGGTTCCCGACCAGTTTTCCGGGATCAATGTCCATTCTATCGCTGCAGCATGATAGTCATACATACTGACGATACGTTTACTGATCAGGGTTGTTTCCCTGTTGTTTTCATCTTTGAACCTGATCGTTCTTTGCAGCAAACCTTCCTGCAGATTAAGTTCGGACAGATATTCCAAAACTTCTGCATCCTGAAGAGAAAACCACTTGCCGTCACCGATCCTGAAGTATAATAAAAGCCAGTTGGGCCAGTTGACCAGATCTTCGTTTTCAATCTCTTTACCCTGGATGACCGAAGTGAGGCGGTTATACCCCCCGGCAAGGTAGGTGCCGGGATAATTATGGTTATTGTCGGGCTCGAATTCCAGGGCAGCACGGGTGCAGAAGTAACCGTTTCCCAGGGTGCAGAGGGCTTCCTGCAAAGGATGATCTTTGGGGTCCCATTTCTTATACTGAACAATCCAATCGTTATTCATTATCGTTTCCTCCCTTCTTATCATGGTTGGCAAGGAGAGTCTGGAAAAACTCTTTCACCTGAAAGACGTTTTTCAGAGAGTACTGAGCTGCGGTCTCCTGACCGTGTGTACCGACCAGGATACCCAAACCGTCATCTTTCAGAGTCCGGAAGGCATCTTCATCGGTGATATCATCACCGATAAAGATTGGCAGGTATTTATCTCTGTCCGCCAGATTTAAGGCTTTCAGAATCCAGAGAACCGCTTTCCCTTTATGCCAGTCCAGATCGGGTTTTATCTCGACTACTTTCTTGCCCTCCCCCTTTTTTATACCATCATATTTTTTCAGCATCTTGGCGACTTCCTCATAAACAACAGGAATATCCTGCTCTCTGGCATTTCGGTAATGGACAGCAATAGCATAACGCTTTCTTTCTACCTGAACACCTTCCGTTTTTCCTGAAAAGATATCTATCAACTCCTGTTCGATCTTGTCGAGGAGCGGAATGATCTCTTCCGCTTTCTCATGTTCGCGGAAAAGACCGTCAGGACCGGAGATATTGTATCCATGACTACCGGCATAGATCAAATTATCAAGCTTAATGAAATTCTGTACATCCTTCGTATCTCTCCCGGTGATAATCGCTACCCGGAAAACATCGGCTAACGTTTTCAGGGTCTCTCTCATCTCTTCAGAGATAAAGGCATCTTCCGGTCTGCTGACAATGGGGGTGAGGGTTCCGTCATAGTCGAGAAAAATAACCGGTTCTTTCTCCATCAATGTATCGAAGACCTTCGAGCCTTCTGAGAATACTTGAGGTTTGGGCAGATTGAAATACTCCTCGAGTTCGGGATTATTATCAAAGTCTATCTCACTGAAATCCTTGATGATAATATCCGCTCCATTTGCTAATAATCCTTCGCTATTCCCGGTTCTGTCAACTCCAACCACCAATCCGAAATGACCCTGCTGACCTGCCTGTACTCCGGAAATGGCATCCTCAAACACTACCGCTTCTTCCGGTGCTACATTGATCTCATTCGCTGCTTCCACGAAGATATCAGGATTCGGTTTCCCTTTCAATTTTCTCTTTGCAGAAATAACCCCATCGACTCTTGTATCGAAAAGATCGGCAATACCTACCTGTTTGATGATCTGCAGGCAGTTTTTACTGGAACTCACAATAGCAGTTTTAAATCCCTGTTTGCACCACTTTTTTAGTTTATTGATAGCATGATGATACTGTTTGACTCCGCCCTTTTTGATGAACTCATTAAAGAGTTCATTTTTCCTGTTACCTAAACCGCAAACTGTTCTCATGTCTGGGGAGTCATCAGGGCTGCCATAGGGGAGACTGGTATTTCTTGATTCCAAAAAACTCTTTACCCCCTCATAGCGGGGTTTACCGTCAACATAAATGGTGTAATCATCATCCGTCATCGGACGCCGGTCGACTTTTTCGTCGCTAATTGTTTGCATAAACTCATCGAAGGTAGCTTTCCATGCTCTGTTATGTACATGCTGAGTCTGAGTCAGCACACCATCCAGATCAAAAATAAGGGCTTTAATCTTTCTCTTCTTTCCTGAAGTGCTTTTATCATTTTTCATAACCAGTTTTCAGGACACATCATTATCGTGCCGCCTATTTCCTCCTTAGTTTTTATATCCGATAATATTTGGTTTACGTTTTTCTTAGAGTCACTGAAACTGAGCAATTATCAACAAAAAATATACAATTACTGAGACAGTTATTACCTGTCAAATCAAAAATAGCGAACCTCTCTCTCCCTGTAACTTCTGCTGCCTGATTTCCAGCGAATATCAGTTTAAAACAGGGCACTGCTCTTTCCAACTGCGAACGAAGCTGCCCGCTTGTTCCCGGTTAATAACTGATGATAATATTGTGTTAAAAATCACTCCTCCCTGAGCAGCATTTCATTGTTCAATCTTGGATCTTTGTTCTTTCTGCTTTCCTGGACTCATTTTCCTCATCTTTTTTCTTCAGAAAAGCTCTGACGAGCGAGACGATCCCCTGGATCATAAAGATCCCTGCAATCCAGTAATAGAGAAATTTCGGCTGCGTTATCACTAACACTCCAACCAGGATATAAGCCAACCCGGTGAATAAGAAGCTGATCCTTTCATTATTGATCATTATTACCATCCCTTTTGTATAAAACGAATATTGCGAGGTATTCGATACCCTGGATGAAAAAGACAAGTGATATCCAGTACCTGAGTGTCTGTGGATAGAAAAACACTATTACGGCGACAAAGATGTATAACAGCCCTGTAAAGATTAGACCGGTCTTTTCCGTCTTGCCGCTCGTGTTACTGACAAAATCGGCAAAGTTAAGAAAAGTTTTATGACTCATAACCGAACGCCAGAAAAAGGATTGTGTCTTGGATTGAACCACATTATCCCGGACACTGAGCCAGAAATCGTGAAAAAACACGATATTAAGAAATATTCCGGCTAAGAATATCGTCAAAAGATAGGAAAGCTGGCTGTAATAATCACCCCAGGTAAGAAGTAGCCCGATCTCATCGAAAAAGAGCCCGAGCCCGGTACCATACATCGCAGCGAGATATTTTTTGGAAATAGCATCGCTACCCACAAGTGCCAGCCAGCCGGCAACGGCTATCAGGGCAAAACCGATATAAAAATGGTGTATATGATAGCCGAAGAGAATGATATTCCTGCCGATATGAAAATCGACTCCCGGCATATCACCCATCTTGGCAGCCTGGGCAAATTCGGTTTCAGCTGCCCCGGCAAGGAAAACACTGAGCCGGATGAACAGGAACCCTGCCATGTATGACAGAGTTATAATAAACGGTATCTCTCTAGATTTTTTCATACTACGTGGCTTCTGACACTTACTCAAATGATCGCTGTTTTTTGCCACCCCCCTTTTTTGTAAACGATCAGGGCTATCCCTGAACTGAGGATGTTGCTGATTAGCATAGACCACCAGAGGGCATCGTAAGGATTTTCAGAGAGCGGTCTCGCCAGACTATGCAGAATTCTCTCTATCATCCCGCTTTGCAGGAAGGAAACTTCTAAAAGCTTACCCGATAAGAGATAGACGAGAGGAACGCGGAAAACCCATAACCGGGCAATATTGAAGGTCATTGCCGTGAAGGTCTGACCTGAGCCGTTGAAAACTCCCATCAGAACGAACAGTATTCCGAAGAATGTGGAAGCAAAAGCAGTGATTTTGAACATCCTGTTGCCTACGGCTATGACAGCCGGGTCGGCAATGAAAAATTTGGTCAGGGCTGAGCCGTAAAAATACATTATCAAACCACCGCTGACCATGATCAGCATGACCAGAACAAAGGTATGATTAACACTTTTGTAAACCCGTTTTATGTTGTTAGCTCCCAGATTCTGCCCGACGATAGCCGCCAGACCGTGACTCAATCCCATCGCCGGCATCATAAAGAGACTGATCATTCTGTTCCCGATGGCATTAACACTGATGACGACCGTACCGTAGGAGTTAACGAATCCCTGCAGCAGAAGAAAACCGACACTGATCGTTGACTGGGAGATGGAAGCCGGAATACCGATCTTCAGTATTGATCTGATGTAATTCATATTGGGGATCAGTTCCTTTCTTAAGGGAATGAACTGCGGAGTTTTTCTGCGGAACCAGATCACACAAAGCAGCGCCGTCAGGAAACGGCAGAAAAATGTCGCATAGGCTGCCCCCATTGCTTCATAGCGGGGGAATATCCACCATCCGAAGATAAGAAAAGGATCAATTATCACATTGATGGTCAGAGTTACAAGTTGGATCTTCATCGGGGTTATAGTATCACCTAAACCGTGGTTGAAGCTCTGATAAGCCAGGAAGAAGAACATGAAAAAGATACTGATAATCGTAACCTGCATATAATTTCGGGCTAACTCAAAGATTTCGACCGGTGTTTCTAATAACTGCAGGAGCGGAGTGAGCGTTAACAAGCTCCCTGAGATAAAGAGGAGGGCTATGATCGAGAAAACCAGGATAAACTGACCGGTAATTTCTCTGATCTTATCAGGTTCTCCGGCTCCCCGGTAACGGGAAATGAGGGCAACTCCGGCTATCGATAATCCCATCCCGAACGAGGCGAAAAAGAAGATTATCGGAAAGGCAATACCGGCTATGGAAACCGCATTACGGGCACTCTCTCCGCCAAGTTTACCGAGCCAGAAAGTATCTGCCAGATTATATAAGGTCTGCATGAAATTCGAGACCATTATCGGGAAAGAGAGTCTAATCAGATTCTTTAAATGGCTTCCTCTGGTCAAATCGAGACCGGCGCTTATTTCCTCCATCATCTATCCCGTTTTTTTCTGATACAATTGTTTCAACTCTGCAAATTTGTCAAAGGTAATCAGCCGGAACCTTTCCTCTTTTCGGGTGTGACCTGCTCCATCTTGCCAAAAACACCCTACTGTTCTCCCGCAGGTTTTTCTCTCTATTTGTACAACCATTATAATAAACAGGGATTTCCCCGGCAAGGCTAATAGAGATGGCGGGAAAAGGAAAGCTGCTGAGGGTGAAGGGAAAGTCCCGGTTAAGGCTAAACAGGGAGGTACCACTGGTCTCCATACGGTGAAGGTACGGGATAGGTTCGGGAGAGGTACGGGAAAGCCCGTAGTCAGCTCGAGCTAACTACGGTGTCACGCGTACATCTCCCGTATCTCGCTGGTACCTCTCCCGTATGGAAGCCTATGGTAGAGAAGAGGGAGAGGATAATAAACAGACGGAAAGGACACTCTGCCCTTTTGATGTAGCGAGGGCGACCCTGCCCTTGTTTTGTTGTAGCGAGGGCGTCTCTGCCCTCGCCAAGGGAAAACCAGAGCTGGAAGCAGCGGATACCTTTTATCGTAGCGAGGGCGTCCCTGCCCTCGCAAAAAGAACCAGAGCTGGAAGCAGCGGATACCTTTTATCGTAGCGAGGGCGTCCCTGCCCT
>CAYXFD010000012.1:82909-88252 GCA_964464175.1 uncultured Candidatus Cloacimonadota bacterium
CTGCCCTCGCAAAAAGAACCAGAGCTGGAAGCAGCGGATACCTTTTATCGTAGCGAGGGCGTCTCTGCCCTCGCAAAAAGAACCAGAGCTGGAAGCAGCAGGTATTTTTGATTGTAGCAAGAATACATCTGGCTTATTCCGAACATTGCAAGATCGTTGTTCCGTTTTTAGTCGTAGCGTGGGGGTCAACAGGTCAACGGTCCTTGTTTTGATGTAGCGAGGGCGTCCCTGCCCTCGCAAAAAGAAAAACCAGAGCTGGAAGCTCCGGATACGAAAAAGAAAAAGGGAAAAGATATAAGTTCCGGGTATCTTTGATAGTAGCGAGGGCGTCTCTGCCCTCGCAAAAGGAACCAGAGCTGAAAGCAGCGGATACGAAAACGTATTCCATAATGGTCTGATTAGAACAGGAATGTAGCAGGGGCTTCTATGCAACTGGAGTTGAGTTTCAATTCCATAATGGTCTGATTAGAACTACAGAAAGGAACGCAGGATTTGGTCTGGCTGATATGTTTCAATTCCATAATGGTCTGATTAGAACTAAAAAAAGGAAGTTATTTGTTGCACCGTCATCAAGTGTTTCAATTCCATAATGGTCTGATTAGAACACCAAACAATCTTTTCCTGTCAACAAAACTTTTCTGTTTTAATTCCATAATGGTCTGATTAGAACAAAGATATAGAGAACCTAAAGAAGTGGATTACTGTCGTTTCAATTCCATAATGGCCTGATTAGAACGGTTTTTACGGAGCTGAACTATCTACCACGGTTTTGTTTCAATTCCATAATGGTCTGATTAGAACTTTTAGATTCCGTGGCGCCTCTCCAAGGTGCTGTAGGTTTCAATTCCATAATGGTCTGATTAGAACTTGATGAGATTAGGAATGAACCACCCGAAGTTATTAGTTTCAATTCCATAATGGTCTGATTAGAACAACGAGCCAATGTATCTGTTACAGTTACTATCATCCGTTTCAATTCCATAATGGTCTGATTAGAACAGCTCTTTAGCTCTATTGGGCGTTTGCCTTGCCCACGTTTCAATTCCATAATGGTCTGATTAGAACCAAAAACCGCCATTAAAGCTTGGGAAAATAAAAGCCGTTTCAATTCCATAATGGTCTGATTAGAACGGCTTCTGTCGGGGATTCTGTCGGGGATTCTGTCGTTTCAATTCCATAATGGTCTGATTAGAACCCCTTCTCATCAAGAAAAGCCGTGCATTCGATATAAGTTTCAATTCCATAATGGTCTGATTAGAACCGGGGCTTCTGTCGGGGCTTCTGTCTGGGCCTATATGTTTCAATTCCATAATGGTCTGATTAGAACAGACTTTTCCAGAAAATCAAACCTGAAGTCAGTGAGTTTCAATTCCATAATGGTCTGATTAGAACAGTGTCGTTGCCAACTCGTTAATGTTAGAAATACCAGTTTCAATTCCATAATGGTCTGATTAGAACATCCGGTGGTACAAGTTCCTCCGGAGCAAAGTACTTGTTTCAATTCCATAATGGTCTGATTAGAACAGTAGAAGAACACGCTTTGCATTTTGCAGGGATGCGTTTCAATTCCATAATGGTCTGATTAGAACCTGCAGTATTGCTGCTATGATGGCAGCTATGATTGTTTCAATTCCATAATGGTCTGATTAGAACCCCTACCAGGTAGGGGAATAGTTGTGCAATTATTTGTTTCAATTCCATAATGGTCTGATTAGAACAGGGTTACATCTGTCATCCCCGTCTCTGTCTTTCGTGTTTCAATTCCATAATGGTCTGATTAGAATGAGGGCGGCGTCATCAAACCCAAGTCCGCAAAAGCCCGTTTCAATTCCATAATGGTCTGATTAGAACGAGAACTTTATCATCAACCCACCGGCGCTTTTTTGTTTCAATTCCATAATGGTCTGATTAGAACTAGGGCAGAAAACGGTAAGAAGTTGTAGGATCAAAGTTTCAATTCCATAATGGTCTGATTAGAACCACCCAGCTCACGGGTGAGAAGTTTTAGGGTTTGATGTTTCAATTCCATAATGGTCTGATTAGAACTAACCCGGTTTGCGTGCTATTTGATAGCCATGAATGGTTTCAATTCCATAATGGTCTGATTAGAACGACGACTTTTCCAATACAAACGGATTCCGTTTTTGGGTTTCAATTCCATAATGGTCTGATTAGAACTTCCTTTTCCAGTAAGAAGCCAGTTAATATTTATAGTTTCAATTCCATAATGGTCTGATTAGAACTAGACCTCGATGGACGGATATGTGCCTTCCGAACCCGTTTCAATTCCATAATGGTCTGATTAGAACAAGACCCAGTTCCTTCTTCATTCATGCGCAATGACAGTTTCAATTCCATAATGGTCTGATTAGAACAGGAGGAACTCGTACCGCCAGACTGGACAGATAGAGTTTCAATTCCATAATGGTCTGATTAGAACCCAGCTTTATCTACGAAGCTAACTTGTTATCTTTCGTTTCAATTCCATAATGGTCTGATTAGAACGAGAAACAGGTACCCGCAACCGATACATCAACGCAGTTTCAATTCCATAATGGTCTGATTAGAACGAGAGAGAGATTGATGAGGAATATCATAAAGGATACCGTTTCAATTCCATAATGGTCTGATTAGAACCATGGCTATAAAGAATATTAAGGAAGCAAAAGAGCGTTTCAATTCCATAATGGTCTGATTAGAACAACCACCGGGGCAGCTTAACGGCTGCCCTTTAATTCGTTTCAATTCCATAATGGTCTGATTAGAACGGCAACAATAAGCGTTTTGCCGGACTTCGATGTTGTGTTTCAATTCCATAATGGTCTGATTAGAACGAGGTGGAAGATGAAAGAGAGAGCGATTCAAAATAACGTTTCAATTCCATAATGGTCTGATTAGAACTATAATTTCAAACTTCGTGCGTTGCTGTATCGTTCGTTTCAATTCCATAATGGTCTGATTAGAACAGGGACGTACTCTGTCCCATCAGAAAACTTAAAACCAGTTTCAATTCCATAATGGTCTGATTAGAACGGCTCGCTTCGAAAGAAACTATCCGAGCCGGCAGGTGAGTTTCAATTCCATAATGGTCTGATTAGAACTTGGTTTTCTTGAAACCGTTACAGAGAGCGAGACTGGTTTCAATTCCATAATGGTCTGATTAGAACTTTTCTATCTCCTTTCCTTTCCTTTCCTTTCCTTTAGTTTCAATTCCATAATGGTCTGATTAGAACAAAAAAGGGGGAGAGATAATGGCTTTTCAACATATGTTTCAATTCCATAATGGTCTGATTAGAACCGGAAGGGGGCTATACCTTAGAAAGGCTTGCTAACATCAGTTTCAATTCCATAATGGTCTGATTAGAACTACTAACCGATCAGAAACGCCGCACTCTCTAAAATGTTTCAATTCCATAATGGTCTGATTAGAACGTCCAGAAGGCAGAGGACATCAGTCTTGAAAATCAGTTTCAATTCCATAATGGTCTGATTAGAACCCACAGGGAGACGGAACGGAGCAACCCGTATACAGTTTCAATTCCATAATGGTCTGATTAGAACCGACTCTCCGCATTTACAGAAAGCCTTTTTGTTCTTGTTTCAATTCCATAATGGTCTGATTAGAACGACGATAAAGAGACAACCGACGCTTCAACCTTCAAGTTTCAATTCCATAATGGTCTGATTAGAACGATATAGTGTATAACAATATAATTGCCAGATTATTGGTTTCAATTCCATAATGGTCTGATTAGAACACTGCCTGACTCCACTTGCTCCGGGTCTTAGTATCCGTTTCAATTCCATAATGGTCTGATTAGAACGCCGCTGGATCGTATTGGCAATTTCTCTTTCTACCGTTTCAATTCCATAATGGTCTGATTAGAACGAAAACAGGGAAACCGGTGTGATAGCGATAAAAGAGTTTCAATTCCATAATGGTCTGATTAGAACGCCGTTGTTCATCCACAAACCGCCATTCATGACCTTGTTTCAATTCCATAATGGTCTGATTAGAACTATTCTGCCGTTTCATTTCATCCATAACATCTTTGAAGTTTCAATTCCATAATGGTCTGATTAGAACGCAGTATAGCTTCTCAGCCTGACCATCCTGTAGATCGTTTCAATTCCATAATGGTCTGATTAGAACTCAGGCTTGGCAAAACAATGTAAGAGCCATAGAAAAGTTTCAATTCCATAATGGTCTGATTAGAACCAGGCTGTGCGAGGTAAAGTCTTCGGTCCCCACCGTCGTTTCAATTCCATAATGGTCTGATTAGAACAACTTGGAGGAATCATGAAAAACGACAAAGAAAGAAGTTTCAATTCCATAATGGTCTGATTAGAACCCGGTACGATAGCTGTGTTTTTAGTGGCTATCTGGAGTTTCAATTCCATAATGGTCTGATTAGAACAAAACCGGTTCCGGTTCATTCGTTCAAACGTATTTGAGTTTCAATTCCATAATGGTCTGATTAGAACTAAGCTGGGATTATCCGAAGCAGACTATGTTTCAGTGTTTCAATTCCATAATGGTCTGATTAGAACAAGCGGCTTTAGGTCTTTTAGTCGCAATTGTGATCGTTTCAATTCCATAATGGTCTGATTAGAACGGGATGTCTTCTGTTTTGTCCTGGTAGATATTGTCGTTTCAATTCCATAATGGTCTGATTAGAACTATCTCTTACCGTGTTGCCGGTGACGAGATAATTATGTTTCAATTCCATAATGGTCTGATTAGAACGCTCAACACGACTGGCAATATTGCAGTCTATCTAATTTAGTTTCAATTCCATAATGGTCTGATTAGAACAAAGATAAGGGGGACCGGCATCGGTCTTGTAATTGGGTTTCAATTCCATAATGGTCTGATTAGAACACCTCACCCTGGTCGTCCGTTATGACGTATTTCCCCGTTTCAATTCCATAATGGTCTGATTAGAACGACAAGAATGAATAACAGACCCAGGGTTCCTCTTCGTTTCAATTCCATAATGGTCTGATTAGAACGGATAGCGAGGTTAGGGATTGCTCTACACACATTAATGTTTCAATTCCATAATGGTCTGATTAGAACGAGATAACGTAAAAAGTCTCAGAATGTTTCATATTTGTTTCAATTCCATAATGGTCTGATTAGAACCCAGGAGGTAACAAAATGAAAGCAGAAATCAAAGAGTTTCAATTCCATAATGGTCTGATTAGAACAAACAATACCAGAGAGCAGCAGGGAGACAATAGAAGGTTTCAATTCCATAATGGTCTGATTAGAACGATTCAAATTAGCTACCAGTGGTCAGGTCGCAAATAGTTTCAATTCCATAATGGTCTGATTAGAAC
>CAYXFD010000013.1:0-76235 GCA_964464175.1 uncultured Candidatus Cloacimonadota bacterium
GGTTTGAAGGCTGTCGGTACCTCGAAAATCAGCCCCAACTGTAAAAGAAAAGTCTGACTGAATGTGATAACCTGATAAAGAATTTTCTGACACAACCGCACAGAGCTGACATGAGATTGATGAAAGAGGCAATAACTGTCTTGAAAAATGCAAGGAGAGATACCAGTGACTACGAAGATATTGCTAAGAAGTTAGATACCTTACAGGAGAACAAAAAGGAGATAATTCGACTTTTGAAGGACAAATTTTTTCCCTATCCCGGGAGAGAGATGGAGAGCTTACATGAGTGCCGGATAATTGAGCTGTATAAATCTCTGATCATTGAATCTGATGAACTCCTCTACAAGAATTTTCTAAAAAACATCCAAGAAGAGATAAGAGCAGAGAGTTGTCAATTATTACACAGGATCGAGGGAAAGATAAAAAAAGAAGAATCAAAACAATTACCAAGCATCGAAACCCTCTTAAAGCTATACGAAAAATATTCATATCTGGAAGAGTATTTTGAGATTTTTTCCATTGATCCCGAATGGAAATATGCTGCGAAAACCGAAGAACTTTCAAAGCTTTGGCAATCCCTAAAACATGATTTGCCAGAGATAGAACATAAAATGAGTAGTATAGATAAAAAGACTGAGCCGCTTGAAAAAATGATAGCTGCATACAATCTACAGTCAGTTATTGACGACGCCATTAACAGACATAAGATAAAGTATCTGGAAACGGAAGTTGATGTCCGGTCATTAGAAGATAAAGGCAGGATAGTTTCACTTGTCATAGATGAACAGTTGCAGCTGCTTCTAAAAGATTATCAGATAGATGATTTACCTGTAAATGGACTCACTATGAAAGACAGGTATGTACTGGTAAGAAGTAAGGTTTTTCAGTTGAGAGAGATTACAGGAAAGATACCGGCGGCAAGTGAAAGACTTAATGTAGTTAAGCGAATTATTAGTGACTATAGAGACAAAGCTCTTGATATTCTAAAAAAGATGAAAGATGAACCGGAAAACTTTGATTCTTACGATGAATATGTTGACCTTCTAAAATTCAAGAAGAATGGTTTTCAGGAGTTAGGTGATCAAACAACCTCAGAAACCTATGGAGCAAAGGTAAACAGTCTTGATAAAGAAATGAGAAGCTTTACAGAAGAATTCCATATCTTAGAAAACACGATGACAAAAACCAAAGGAGACGATTCTGATAATGCCGTCGCTATGCTGACTCTCATCAGTTCCTGTGAATCTTTTCTTCAGCGGTTTAAAAACTCTTCGGTGAGCAAAACAATGCCTCATAAAAGCAATTATGCCAAGATCGAAGCTTTTCACACAGATCGTAAAGGTAAGTATGATGAATACCTTTCGAAGGCAGCGATTAAACAAAATCTCGTTCTTTATCATGTCGATACCGGAACTCAATATACTTTTTTGTATCAAGACCGAGTTTGTATAGGTAGAGATGACGAATGCATACAGAATGATATAAATATTCCGATTAGGGCTGTTTCCAGGAAACACCTGGAACTGGATTTTTACAACGGTCTGTTCAGGGACAGGGGATCTTCTTACGGTACATTTGTAAATGAAGACGGCAAGATTAAGGTTATCGAACTGCCTTTAGAAGAAGTCAAAGAGTTCAATCTTGCTCTCAGTGTAACTTTTACGATAACTTCGATACCCCATCATTTCACCATGATCCGCTTTAAAAGGATTACTAATTCCAAAGTAAGTTATATAGGGGAACAGACACCTGAGTTTTGGGTAAAATCAATGAAAAAGAATGTATTTCTCAAAATCTTCACCGGAATACCCGTATACTTTGACAAAAGGAATGGAATGATAGCTCAATCAGCCTTTAATGATGTTGATTATATTGAACTTGAATACAGGAACGGGCTGTTTTACTTGACTGACAGAAGCGAAAAGATGCTTTCAATGCCATTATTGAAAAATAACACCAGAATAGCCGGCTTTTATATAGAAGGAGACTAAAAATGAGAATCAATTATTTAGAACTATGTGAAAAAGGGAGAAAAACTAAAGTCTGTGAAGACTATGTCGCTCTGCCCGAAATCAATGAGAAGTATGAAATTTTTGACCTTAACTTTAAGACTAAAGGATGTCTTTTCGCCCTTTGTGACGGTATGGGGGGGCATAATGCCGGTGAAATTGCCAGTGAGTTATGTGCCAACTGGTTAGTAAAAGATTTTTACCGGAAGAAGATAGATAAACCGATACTCACCTGGTTTAAAGATCAGATAGTGGATATCAACGAGAGGATATTCAAATTGGCGAATGAGAACGATCAATATTCGGGTATGGGTACAACGCTTGTTTCTCTTCTACTGACGCCAAAGTACGCATATATCCATAACGTAGGAGACAGCAGGCTCTATCTTTACGATAACCGCCTTGTTCAGATTACAGAAGATCATTCCGAAGTTTGGCAGCTATACAAACAGGGGCTGATAGAAAAAGATGAGATTATCAACAATCGCAAAAAAAACATTATTACGGAAGCGATTGGTACCAATGCCCATGTTAAAATGAACTCCTATGCCATAGAAGTACCGGAAAAATTTATCTTTCTACTCTGTTCGGACGGTTTGACAGATGTGATGACAGATGGGGAAATTGATTCCGTGATAAAGAACGGCAGCAATCTAAATGGCATAGCAGACTCACTCTATAGACTTTCGCAGAAAAAAGGCTCAAAGGATGATGTTTCAATCATTCTTGTTTCCAATTATCTGGAAAATTCTAAGGAGAAAAAATATATTGCTTTGGATAGTTTTGTCCCTGAGTTTGATGATGAAGTAACACTGTCTTCTTTGGAAAAAGATTATCCAAGAAGAAGACCAGACGATCGTAAACAGGCAGAAGAGTCTGAACCGGTCAAAGAGAAGGTGATTCAAGAAGACCTGAGACCTGAAAATGCACCAAATAAGCCAGAGGTGGAAAACAAGAAACCTTCCGGTTCCAGGAAAGGCTTGATCTGGATACTGCTCATCATTATAATAGCTGGAATAACAACCGTTACCACTTGTATTTCACAAAAAAAAAAGATAGATGAGTTGAATAGCCAATATATGCAAGCTAAGGAGGACCTGGCTGAGCTGAGAAGTTCGATTATAAGTCTTTTTTCTGGATTTGTTTCAATAGATAGCACATTTATTCAATTAATGGAACAAATGCAGCATTCGGAAGAGATTGGTGATGCTGAAAGGAGTTTGCTTAATGAGGTTCTGTTAAGAATCAATGAATCAGAAACACCGATAGACGATAGCGTGCGTGTAGATTCAGAGTATGTGTCTGATGAACAAGATTCTGTTAATCATGATAATATAACAGAAGAACAGGACAATGAATCAATTTCAGAAGAAGAGGTACAACTACAAGAAGATGAAGTTTTGGACACAATCATTACAGAACCGGAACAAGAGATAAAAGATTCTATACCGGGGACAGATTAATCTGAACAAGACCCGAACGTTATCGAACAGGAAACTGAAGGTGATACTACAAACACCGAAAATGAAGAAAACGATAAATAGTGGTTTTGATGACTAATACCATTGACTCATTTCTCCAGAGCATCCTGCTCTGCTTTTTCCAATGTATCAAAGGCTTTTCAACCCGTGAAGTCTTGTTTTATACTTCACTGGGTCCAGCCTTTGACCAACGTCTCCAAACCTTCCAGGTCTGGTATTTTCAATGTATCAAAGGCATCTTGCCTTTGACCAATGTCACCAGAGCATCCTGCTCTGGTCTAATAATTAACAGGAGCATATATGCCGTATTGTATAAACTGCAGAAAAGAGATCAAGACAGATTGGCAGGCCTGTCCTTTCTGTGGCACACCCAATGTGCTTTCAGGCAAACAGGCAGAAACAGGCAACAAGCAGAAAGATAGTTTAGATAAACCGGAATCAGGTTCCGGTACAATTGATCCGGGAACCGGTATCTATGGTCTCGATTATGACAATCTGCCTTCCGGAACTCTCATTGATGGTAAGTATAGAATAGAAGAGAAGCTGGGGCAAGGGGGCTTCGGTACTGTCTATAAAGCCTGGTATGATAACATGGATGAGTGGCGGGCACTGAAGATAATCTCCCGGGAACATTATGATGATAAAGAGATTATCCGTGACCTCCGAACCGAGGCAAAGAAGCTTAACAGTGTCAATCATCACAATGTGGTCCGTTTCTATGATGTTCATCTGACTGGAGAGATCAAGTATTTCGATATGGAGTACATAGATGGTGGAGATCTGGTAGATCTGAAGCTCTCTTATCCTGATAAGAGAGTTCCGGAAGAGAGGGTCAGAGAGATAGCTTTGCAGATAGCTGGAGGAATGATAGCTATCCATCAGAAGAATATAATTCACAAGGATATCAAACCGCAGAATATCCTTCTTACCAAAGATGGTGAGGTTAAGATAACCGATTTCGGTATTGCTGAGCAGTTTAGTTCATCCCGCAGCCGGCTGAAATTAGCCAGCCGTGCCGGAACCCCTGCTTATATGAGCCCTGAGCATATAATAGGTGAGGATGTAGGTATAGAGACAGATGTCTGGTCATTCGGAGTATTGATCTATGAGCTGTTAACCGGCAAACAATTGTACAGAGGCGAATCGCAGACAGATATCCTGACCCAGATAGAGAGAAGACCTTATAAAGCTGTTTCTGATCTGTCTCAGAGATGGAACAGTTTGTTAGCGGATTGCCTGAAATACAATTTCCGGGAAAGGATAGGAAGTTTTAGTGATGTTACTAACTATCTGAAGAATAAAGCCAGACCATCAAAAAGACAATCATCTGATCTGATAGAGAATATCCCGGCAAAAATACGATTGCCTGATCTGATAGATATGATTCCGGTAGAAGGTGGCAGTTTCATGATGGGCAGCGATGATAAAGATGCATACGATGACGAAAAACCAGTCCATAAGGTAACGTTGGATTCATACTTTATTGGAAAGTATCCTATCACCCAAAAACAGTATCAAGCGGTAATGGGCAGCAATCCATCCCATTTCAAGGGAGATAATCTTCCTGTAGAGAAAGTCAATTGGTATAAAGCGATAGAGTTTTGCAACAAACTAAGCATTAGAGAAGGCTTGACCCCTGTTTACAGTATAGATGGCAACACCAGTCCAAACAACTGGTCAATCGGCACAATAGTTGCCAATTGGGGTGCGAACGGCTATCGTCTGCCAACGGAAACCGAATGGGAATATGCGGCGAGAGGGGGTAACAAATCGCGAGGTTTTACCTATTCGGGTAGTAATAGTATAGGAGATGTGGTTTGGTATGAAGGAAATTCAGGCGGTAGGTCTCATCCAGTGGGTACAAAAAGAGCAAATGAACTGGGGCTTTATGATATGAGTGGCAATGTCTTTGAATGGTGCTGGGACTGGTATGAAAGCTACAGCAGCAGAGCTAAAACCAACCCCCGGGGTCCTGATAACGGAGAATATGCCATTTTGCGTGGCGGGTCGTGGGCCGACAGCGGCAGCAGCTGTCGTGTTGCCAACCGCGGTAGGGTCGGCGTCGGTCAAGCCCCCTACTACTACTACGGGTTTCGTGTTGCCAGGACTCGTTTATGATTACCCTTTATACTTTTACCCTTTTACCCTTTACTTTTTTTTACTTCAAAGAAGAAACAGATGAGAGGAAATGAAGGCAAGATGAGCCTGATTGTTGAATGTATCAAAGGCTTTTCAACCCGTGAAGTCTTGTTTTTTACTTCACTGGGTCCAGCCTTTGACCAAAGTCTCCAGACCTTCCAGGTCTGGTATTTCCAATGTATCAAAGGCATCTTGCCTTTGACCAACGTCTCCAGAGCATCCTGCTCTGGTTTTGATACTAAACAACAGGAGCATATATGCATTATTGTATAAACTGTCGAAAAGAGATCAAAGAAGATTGGGATTCCTGTCCTTTCTGCGGAACACCCAATGTACTTTCGGGAGAACAGGCAGAATCAGACAGCAAGCAGAAAGATAGCTTAGATAAGCGTGAATCAGATTCCGGTACAATTGATCCGGGAACAGGTATCTATGGTCTCGATTATGACAACCTGCCATCCGGTACTCTCATTGACGGTAAATACCGGATAGAAGAGAAGCTGGGGAAGGGTGGCTTCGGCACTGTCTATAAGGTCTGGTATGAACACCTGTCAAAATGGCGGGCGATAAAGATAATCTCCAGAGAGTTTTATGATGATAAGGAAGTAATCCATGAACTGAAATCGGAAGCAGATAAACATGATTCTGTTAATCATCCTAATGTAGTTCGTTTCTATGATGTTCATCTTGATGGAGAGATCAAGTATTTTGATATGGAGTACATAGATGGTGGAGACCTGGTAGATTTGAAGCTTTCTTATCCCGGCAAGAGAGTTCCGGAAGAGAGGGTCAGGGAGATAGCCTTACAGATAGCTGATGGAATGATCGCTATCCATCAGAAGAACATCATTCACAAGGATATCAAACCGCAGAATATCCTCCTAACCAAAGACGGCACTGTCAAGATTGCCGATTTCGGCATTGCTGAGAAATTCCGCAACTCCCGCAGCCGTTTGAAATTAGCCAGCCGTGCCGGTACCCCAGCCTATATGAGTCCGGAACACCTGATCGGCGAAGATGTAGGGAGAGAGACAGACATCTGGTCATTCGGAGTGATGATGTATGAGCTGTTAACCGGTAAACAGCTCTATAACGGTGAATCTCAGTCTGATGTTCTGATGCAGATAAAAGAGCGTTCTTTCCATTCACATTCCTCAATATCCGAAAGCTGGAATAGAATGCTTGAGAAATGCCTACAGTATAAATATGAAGATCGTTTCCGTAATTTTGGTGAGGTGTTATCTTTTGTAAACACACCTTTCAAACCTTCTAAAAAGAAGAGATTAAAGAAACCTGTGGTGAAAAAGGATCAACCTCAAAAGAGAAATGTTGCAATTTTCATTGTAATGATTCTATTAGCTCTTGGCGGAATTAGTTCCTTTCTTCTTTTTAAATCCGGTGTTGGCAAAACAGCGGTTAGTGAAACAAGTTCCGTTGAATCTGAGACAGGATTAAGAGATAAAGTTGAAAGAGTACCCGTTCCCAATTTACGAGGATTGACTATAGAACAAGCCCGTTCAAGGATTAGCAATGCCGGTTTGGTTGTAGGTCAGACCACTGAACGCAGAGATAACGACAACATCGGCAAAGTGATTTCATCTTCTCCTTCCTCGGGAGAGTTGAACCGGGGCAGTAGAATCGATCTGGTCGTCGGTATAGCCGGAGATTATACTTCATCAACCGGAATAGATATGATTTTCGTAGAAGGGGGTACATTTCAGATGGGTAATCCCTCCGGAGGAGCCAGCGATGAAAGACCGGTTCACAGTGTAACATTAAGCGATTTCTATATTGGAAAACATGAGGTTTCGCAGAAGGAGTATAAAGCGGTAATGGGGAGTAATCCATCTAATTTCAAAGGTGATAATCTTCCGGTTGAGAGAGTCAGTTGGTTTAATGCGGTAGAGTTTTGTAACAAATTGAGCATTAGAGAAGGTTTGACACCGGTTTATAGCATCAATAATAATAGCAGTCCGTCAAACTGGAGCGGTGGTACTATAACCGCTAACTGGAATGCCAACGGCTATCGTCTTCCGACAGAGTCAGAATGGGAGTATGCAGCCCGTGGTGGTAACAAATCGCGAGGTTTTACCTATTCGGGAAGCAATTCTATAGGAGATGTGGCGTGGTATACTTCTAATTCAAACGGTAAAACTCACCCTGTTGGCACTAAGAGAGCTAATGAATTAGGGCTTTATGATATGTCGGGTAATGTCTGGGAATGGTGCTGGGACTGGTATGGAGAATATTCAAGCAGTGCTAAGACCAACCCCCGCGGTCCTGCCAACGGCAGCTCTGCCGTTTTGCGTGGCGGGTCGTGGAACTTCTACGACTACTGCTGTCGTGTTGCCGCCCGCGGTAGGAGCAATCGGTCAAACTCCAGCAACAGCCACGGGTTTCGTGTTGCCAGGACTCGTTTATGATTACCCTTTATACTTTTACCCTTTTACCCTTTTCACCCTGTGAAATTGCACTTTGTGCACCTGCGGAGCAGGATTTCACGGGGTGAACTTCTTTTTGTTACTTTTTCTTTCTAAGAAAAAGTAAATATTTTGTAATGTAGCTTGATGCTAAAGGACTTGTTATGGAATTAAAGGCGATAAGTGACCTGCATAATCTGATAGATTGGGTTTTACCTATCATAGCTAAGTTTCCCAGAAACTTCCGCTACTCTTTGGGGGTCAGAGTGGAGAACCTTTTATATGATATTTTGGAGCTGCTGATTAAGGCAAAATACTCTCAAAAGAAGGATAGCTACCTCAGCAAAGCAAATATCAATTTTGAGATTATCAGGCATCTGACTCGAATATGGAGCCAAAGGGGGTTTATAAGTATCCGCCAATACGAAGCTTTATCTAATCAAATCAATCTGATCGGGGCTCAGATAGGGGGTTGGAAAAAAAAAGATGGAAAATAACGATGCCTAAGAGGATTGGCTATCTTTACGAAAAGATTTATGATTGGAGCAATCTCTTAAACGCTTATCATAAAGCCGGAAGGTCAAAAAAAGAGAGACCGGATGTATTAGGCTTTGAGTTTGATTTAGAGAACCAATTGGTTCTGATCCAAAGAGATTTGAAGGCTCAGGCTTACAGATTCGAGGGGTATCACAAATTCAATATTTATGAACCGAAAGAGCGAACTATCCATTGTGCTCCCTTTAGAGATAGAGTAGTACATCACGCCATTAGCAATATCCTTAATCCGATCCTCGATCGCAGTATGATTCCGGACACTTATGCCTGCAGAAACAATAAAGGACTCCATCGTGCCTTAAAAAGGGCATTCTACTTCTACAGAAACTCTCGCTACTGCTACAAATTTGACGTCAGGAAGTTTTTCTACACAATTGATCATGAAATCTTGATGAGGAAAGTTTCCGGAAAAATCAAAGATCCGAAATTGTTGAATCTGCTGAGAGAGCTCCTTAATACATACGATAGCGGTATCGACTACTATTTTCGTTTTGAACAAGATGATCTGATTGATATGATGAGGAACAGGGGTCTTCCCATAGGTAATCTAACAAGCCAAATCTTCGGAAACTTTTTCCTTTCTGATTTAGATCACTTTATCAAAGAGGATTTGAGACAGAGGTCTTATATACGTTATATGGATGATGCTTTAGTTTTTGCAGAAAACCTGGAAGAGCTTAAAACTGCTAAATCTAAGATCACAAACAAATTAGCTGAAGACCGTCTGTTCATTCATCCCGATAAAAACATAATTAGCAATGTAAAAAGGGGGATCAATTTCTTAGGGTTCAGATTTTTTCAAGATCAGATCAGACTTCAGAATAAGAATCTCGTTAGATTCAAGAAAAAGCTAAAAAAAAGAGCACAACTGAACCTCTCTTATGCTGAGCATTTACTTAGTTTAAACGGACATTTGGGGTTTATTTCTGCCGGTAACACATTTAGGATTACGGAGATAGTATTGTCGGAAGTTGAGTTTAACCACAACCAAAAAAAATACAGTTTTACTTTACAAAGGGTATGATACGAACATTAGAGCCGTTTTGCGTGGCGGGTCGTGGAACAACAACGACAACAACTGTCGTGTTGCCAACCGCAATAGGAACAATCGGTCAAACACCAACAACAACAACGGGTTTCGTGTTGCCAAGACTGTTTTTTGCCGGAATCGCTGTTCTAATAAAACAGGAGAGAGCAAGAGAAAAGAGTCCAGTATCTTATCCTGTGCCCACAGAGCCGAAGTATATGATGAAGGTTAGTAGCAGAGTCGAAAGCCGGAAATTTTATGATGTATTCGATTTTTAAGAATGCAGGCAACTTAGCTTGTTTTTGGAGTTAATAGGTTAACCGGATAGGATTTGCTGAAATTCGGGTGTATTTAAATAAGGAATGAATTCTTTATTGACGTAAGACGATAGTTATTAGTTCGAGGAATCGGGAGTTATTTATGAAACTGCTATGTGATAATTGTGGTAAAGAGATTTTTGGTTCGGTAAATTTTTGCCCTTTTTGCGGTGAAGAAGCTCCACGGAAGACTGTTGTTTTTGGTGATTCTGCGAAGAAGATCGAAAATCCCAAATACTGTCCCGATTGCCGCCAGGCTAATCTTAGAAATGCTATGTTTTGTTCTATTTGTGGAGAAATGATCTATAAGAAACCGGAAAAAGAAGTGATCTTCTGTGGAGAATGCGGAGAGAAGAATAAAAGTAAAGCTGTGATCTGCTGCTCTTGCGGCATTTCTTTAGCCGATTGGTTTACAATGAAAGGAAAGGTGGCTGAGGAGTTAAGTTATAAGGGGAATCTGAAACTGACTGAGAAAATGAACGGTATTACTTACATTTTTCTCTCAAAACCACTCTTTACTATTGGCAGAAGAGAAGAGAATGATCTGGTAATCAAATGCCGATGGGTTTCAGGTAAACACTGCTATTTCGACTTACAAAAACAATTATTTATAGATTCCAGCCGGAACGGTACTTTTATCAACCGTAACCCTACTCATATCAAGAGTGAAAAGATGCCATTCATTTCAGAGTTTAATGTTGCAGGTTCATTTACCTTTTCTTTTCTAAAGAAAGATAATCTCTATTGTTTGCACCTGGGTGCCATTTTAGACGAGGAAGAGTGCCGAAGAAATGGTGATGGAGAGAGTTTCGACAGATTAAGAAAAAACTACTATCTGTTCACCACGGGAGACTTCAAGGTTGATATCCAAAAGCTCGATGGGGCGATAACATCAAAGAAGAAAAGACCAGGTGTTTCTCTTTATACTATACATCAGGAGAATGGTTACTACTACTATACTGACATAGACCGTGGTTTGGAACGAATACTGATCATGAAGGACAATAATATACTACCCGATCATTGGATTATTGACTTCGTATGATAGGGCTACATAAACCGGAAGATTGAGTTATGAGAAAGTATCAATAATTTCGATGGAAGATTAAGAATTCTAAAACTTGGGCACATATTAGGCACACAATATTTTGTAATTTAGTCATTAGGTCGGACACAAATACTTGCTAACATATTGATAAAATTATATATAGGCATACATATATAGCAGTCCCCAAAGAGTTGCTTCTTGTGATTCGTAATCAGTAGGTCGGGGGTTCGAATCCCCCTTTTAGCTCCAGTTTTAAATCTCTTCTATTCAGTCACTTATATCACTTCTTAGTCTAATCATTGCAGTATTTAGGGAATCAATATACAACATGTCAGTAACTATTTCTGAAGATAAGGTACCAGATATCCTGTTTGAACTTGTTGGTCAAATATTCTGCGGATGCATTCTGGATTAGCTGACAGAATCAAGAATAGGGTAAAAAAACAAGCTTGTGAGGTCTTTTCTGTAGCTGATGCATAGATTGCAGCCTTAATCAAGAAAGGTTGGATTTGTCCCGCCACAGGAGCCTATTCAATGCTTCGCTTGCCTATTCCTCTATCATACCTTCTTTAGTTTTTCTTCTTAGTATGGCTCAAAATATGCCGGGTAGTCTTCTCTCTGAGTGAGTGGATAGGATACCCTTATCGCATTTATCTGAGAGAAGACTCAGCAAAATGTCTGCGAGAAAATGAGTGTATTCAGTGCTGTAGCTGAACCCATGGAGAAAACAGATAGTATAAGATACGTGATGCCTTATCTAAAACGATAGAGAATCCGGACCAGCGCTCCCTATACTCATTATCTATTACTGCATCACAGCTAATAACTGCAACATAGTCAGCCGTTGTTATCTCAATTTTTTCGCGGGGTTTGGGAAGAACATATTCTCCTGTTCACGTTAACTCTACCCTAAGTAATGGCTCGTTGACGAAGTCATTGATAATAATCTGGTTATCAATGATTTTTCCAATAGTCTGAAGAGTGAAGCGGAGGCAGATAATCATTATCTCTTTGGGAACCAAGGGAAGAAAACGCTCGTATGTTTAGCATATTCCTGATATTCGGGATTATCGGCGTTCTTCTTCTCTAAAAGAGGTATCCCTGATACGAACAATAGCAGAGTAGTAATAATCAGAGGGCTGAAGATAGTCAACAGGCCATAGGGCACATTAAGCATTATCAGAAAGATACCCCACCACATAGCTGCTTCACCAAAATAGTTAGGGTGGCGCGTGTACCGCCAAAGACCGGACTTCATGACTTTGCCCCTATTTTCATCTTTGCTCTTAAAACAGGTTTTTTGCAGATCTCCTATAGATTCGAAATAGAAGCCAATGAGCCATATAAACAAACCTAATAGATCGAGCAGAGAAAACGGTTTCCCTTTGTCATAATGTAAAACAAAGACGGGATAGGCAATAGTGAGCATAAGAAAGCCTTGAAGCATAAAGACCTGCAGGTAACTACGGATAATCCAATTCTTACCCCAATCCTGTCGCCATTTAGCATAGCGAAAATCTTCTTTTTTGCCTTTATTTCTGCTATAGATGTAGTTAGCCAATCGTATTCCCCATATAAAAATCAGAGAAGTAACTAAGGTTTGTCGAGGATTATAGTCAGAGAACAGCAGGTAGTTCGATAAGAAAATGAGAATAAACCCTAAACCCCAGCCAATATCTACAATTGAGTTATCCTTAATCAGCAAAGCGAGCACAAAAAGGATACTCATAAACATAAATACCTGCAATACCGTAAACAAAATAATATTCAGCATCTTTCCCCTTTTTTATTTGATCATTATTCCAATAGCAACGGCACCAATCCCGTTATGGACGCCCAAAACGGGTGATAAAGGCATTACAAAGGCAGGTTCTTTACCCAAAGCTGTGGTCAACTTGTCCTGATAGATCAGTGCTCTGTCAAGTGCATCAGCATGAACAATGGCGTATTTCCAGATATCATTATCTTTAGCCATATCGGCGATAGCAGCAGTGATTTTTTTCATATTATCTTTTCGGCTGAAAGACTTCCCATAAGCTTTAGCTTTACCCTGTTTATCTACCGAGAGAATCGGTTTTAGATTAAGTGCCTTGGCAATAATCCCTTTAAAAGGGCTGACCCGTCCACCCCGAACCAAATATTTCAGGGTATTAACATCAGTGAGGATATGGGCTTTATTTATCCAGGTATCTAAGTTTTCATCAACTTCAGCAGCGGACATGCCGGAACTGATGGCTTCTGCTATTCTTAGTACAATGAGTCCTTGACTAACAGATAGATGACGGGTGTTAACAGCTTTGATGTTAGTAAACTTAGTTGCATATTTTTGCGCTGTTTGATAGATACCCGTCAGCTCTTTCGAAATATGCACTGCATAGACTCTCTGATAATGGTTGGACATGAATTCCAGAAGATACTCTATATGTTTGGGACTCGGTTGGGAACTCACCGGATGAACTTTTTCCATTTTCAGCATGCTATAAAACTGCTCGGGTAGGATTGTTTTCTGATCTAAAAAGATGTTCTCACCAAAGTTTATTCCGAATGATAACCGCTGAATCTGATACTTTTCCAATAATTCTAAAGGTAAGTCACAAGCCGAATCGGTGACAATACCCAGAGGAAACTTTCTTTGGTGGCTGATCAGATATTGCATAAGCATATCATCGACCTTGATATTAAGAATTAGTCCGTAATCTTTGACATCAAAGAAAAAACGAGCAGGGTCATCCGTATGAATATGCAGATGTATCTTTTCAGTAGTACCGGCGACGATAAATGATTGGCCGTATGAGCGAAACTTCTCTTTAAACTCAGCCAAGCTGAGAGAAGGTTTGCCGATAACTGCCTCAGTACAGTAACGGACACCGGTTGTGTGGTCTGTATGTGCATCTTTGAGCTCGTCTTCCGGCAGTTTGGTCAGCTTCATCTCCCGGAGCTGATAATTCCCTTTCTTCAGATATTCCAGAATACCTTCTAATAGATAAACAAAAGCTTTAGCACCGGCATCAACAACCTTCGCATCAGCCAATACCTTTAACTTGGCAGGAGTTTTCTCCAGGGAACTAAGTGCTTCCCGGTAAGCATCCTGCAATAGCTCATAGACATCATTTGTCTTATTACTCTGCTTCAATAAAGCATCAGCCCAATCCTTTATGACTGTAAGCATCGTGCCTTCTACCGGTTCGACCAGCGAGTCATATACATGTTTGATTGCTTTAACAGCAGACTCAGAAAAACTTTGAGCTGTAACACGCAGACTGTCATCCAACTCTAAACTTATCCCTAAGAGATATTGAGTAAAGATAATCCCCGAGTTTCCCCGTGCGCCTGAAAGACCTGAATCGGCCATTGACTGTAAGGTTGATTTTAAAGAACGTGCGGGTTCAGTTCCTTCTATTATAGAGCTAAGGGTTGAAGCCATATTTGTTCCCGTGTCGGCATCTGCTACTGGGAAAACGTTTATTCTGTTGAGATACTCCCGATTTTTGATTAGGTTTTCGGCACCATAAATAAAAGCCAGAAAAAAGCCTTTACCATCTATATATTGGATCATAAATAACGCCTCTGTTACTGAAACTGCGGCATAGCAACAATCTTTTCCGTATCATACCCTATCTTTTTAAGTCTTGCTATAATCTCTTTATATGTGTTTTCTGCTATCTTTGGAGTCCTGTTCATTATCCAGACAAATTTTCTGTTAGGGACGCCAATAACAGTATAACTGTAATCATCTGCCAGGTCAATAATCAGATAAGGAAACCTGATAGGGTAGAAAAATTGCACACGCCATTCGGCATTAGTCTCTTTATTATAGACCCAAGCTTTGGAGTGTATCACCTTAAGCTTCCCGTCCGGAGAATTTTTTCTAAACTGATACTCAATAGCTATAGAACCGTCATCTTTAAGCGTATAAGTCTCTATACCATTGACTGCATTCTTTTCGATAAAATTTGGGATTATCCCCATTACATACCAACTTCCCATAAATCTTTTTAAATCGACATTTTCAACTGTTTCCATAGATAGCCTCACTGATCAGGATAGGGCAATTAATAATAAAAAAACACAAGTATCAATCTCATCTTAACTTCCTTCGCTTCTTTCATTCAAGATAAACCAAATATAAATCCAGCAGAGCAACTTTTTTTTGCTTTCACTCCAAAATACCTTTTGCGATGTCTTCGCTCCGTTATAGATACGTCTCTTTACGACGCAACTCGATACTTAGATTAGGAGCCTGACCGCTCTGTTTTTTTCTAACGATAACAAAGGCAGAGATGATTGTTATGATGAGGATTTGATTTCTGAATTGCACTTCCATTTATTTATCAACAACAGGGAGAACCAGATTTGTGATGATCGCTGTCAGGCCTCCGGTGGTGACAGGTGCAGAAAAAATATTCCTCAACGTCTCCGGCAGATTGTTCAGAGCTTGCGGTACAAGCTGTACCCCCAATCCCATACTAAACGAGATTGCGATGATCATCATTGCCCGCCGGTCGATCTTATGAGAGGCGATGATCTTGATACCTGCTGCTGCGACTGTTCCAAACATAATGATCGTAGCCCCGCCCAGTACCGGTTTTGGCATCTGCTGAAACACCCCGCCGATCAGAGGGAACAGACCCAAAAGAACAAGAAGACCGGCAATATAGATCCCCACATATCGGCTGGCAACTCCGGTAAGCTGGATAACCCCGTTATTCTGACTGAAGGTCGTATTGGGGAAAGTGTTGAATATTGCTGCCAGGGCGGAATTGAAACCGTCTCCTAATACACCCCCTTTGATTCTTTTGATATATAGATCACCCTGGATCGGTTCCCGGGATACCATTGAAGTTGCAGTCAGATCCCCGATAGACTCAATAGTGGTGATAAGATAAACAAGAGCAATCGGTACAAAGGCTTCCCAGCGAAACCCAAAACCATATTTAAAGGGGATGGGTATGCTGACAGCAGGCAGGTTACGCAAACTGCTCAGATCAACAATTCCCAGAAAAAGAGATACTGTATATCCCGCAACCAAGCCTATCACGATGGAACTCATCCGCAAAAACTGATTTCGGCTACGGTTGAAGATAACGATAATAATGAGAACCAGAAAAGCCAAACCCAGATTTTCAAAGCTGCCGAACTCTTCCGGTCGGTTATCCAGCAGCCACTGACCTCCCGCCATATCGGTGAGACCAACCTTGATCAAGCTCAATCCTATCAAGGAAACAACGATCCCCGTAACGGTGGGAGTGATGACTTTCTTGAGATGATGCAGGAATCTGCTCAAGATCATTTCGATGAAAGCACCGAGAAAACACATCCCGAAAATGACTCCGAGTATCTCCTGCGAACTACCCCCTCTGCTTCTAACAAGCAATCCGGCACTCAGAATAGCTCCCAGAAAGGCAAAACTTGTACCCTGAATACTTAAAAGTCCGGAACCGATAGGTCCGAAACGCTTGATCTGAATAAAAGTAGCCATTCCGGAAACGATGAGTGACATACTGATAAGATAGGGAATTTCTGCTTCCAGACCCAGAATACCGCCGATCACCAGTGTCGGTGTTATGATACCGACAAAGATAGCCAGCAGATGTTGAAGGGCAGCAAAGATAGAATCACGAACCGGTGGTCTATCCGCCAGAGTGTAGATGAGATCAGTTTTATACTCTTCTTTCATAATCTCTTTTCTCCTTTCGGCAACATATCTAATTTAGAGCTCAGTTGTCAAAATAAAAAAGGAAATTTCTCTTTATCAAGAACTGCTCCAAAGAAATATCTTGTTCAAATGTTCCTATGAGTAGTTTTAGTACAAACAATACCCGTAACTAAACTATCTTTTCCCTGTTAGAGGGATAATTAGATCAGAGGAGAAAAGGAGATGAGTATAACTTGCAGAAATTACCATAATGACAGAAGGTTTGGAACCGATTATCATAAAGTCTGTGATTTTCTTATCAGGATAAACGAAAGAGCTGTTATCAAACCAAATTTTCTCTGGGGAAGATGGGTCTGGATGATTAGCCGCCCTGTTGATAATGAGGAGCAGAGAAATCTGATAGGTATCTGGGAGAAGGAGGCGAAAATTGTAGCTCTGGCTACATTCGAACTGACTTTCGCAGAGATTCATATTTGTCTTGATCCTGATTACCGCTATCTGTTCCCTGAGATCATTGCCTATGCCGAAGAGCATCTTTCTGCTGAAGGTCTGCTGCATATTCTTCTCCCCGACAATGACCGGGAACTGCAGAAAATTGCTGCCCGGCAGGGATTTACTCCAACCGGGGAAAAGGAGCCGGTTTCGGTTCTGGATATACCTAAGTATTTGACAATCACTCTGCCGGAAGGATTCGGGATCGTCAGCATGGCAGATAACTGGGATTTTTATCAATACAACCGGGTTATGTGGCGTGGTTTCGGTCATGAGGGTGAACCGGCGCAGGAAAAGGAAGATATCGAGTGGCGGGAGACGATGCTGAGCAGTCCTCATCTCCTTCCTGAACTCGTTCTTGCCGTAGTTTCTCCTCAGAATACTTATGCCTCTCATTGCGGATTGTGGTATATTCCGGGCAGCGATTATGCCTATTTGGAACCTTTGGTGACCGATCCGGCTTACCGGCAGCTGGGGTTAGGAAAAGCTGTCTTGCTGGAAGCAGCGAGAAGAGCAGCGGAATTAGGAGCAAAAGAGGTTTATGTCTGTTCCGAACAGCAATTTTACTATAATCTCGGTTTTTATCCCCTCCCCTCCGAAACCTGGTGGAAGAAAAGCAGTTCGGCATAAAAGTAAAGATACTGAAGGGGAGTCTCAAAATCATAATCCATAAGACCAGAAAAGGGATCGAGATGATGCATCGTTCGAAGGGACTGGTAACTGTGTAGGAACAGAATGGTTTTGCGGAGAACATTTTACAGGCTATCACCCAAAGAAGCAATTACCTCAGTGACCAAACATTTTAAGACCCAAGAATAGTCTCCCAAAGTTTGTAAAGAAAAGTTATACTGCCGGCATTTGACCCACTTTTTTCCCTGATGACCTGATCAGGGGCGTAATCATGAGAGGTAAATCTCAACAACTCGATGGCTATATTTCTGAGTTCAGAAGATTTAAATTGACAAAAAAACGTTATAGATATACTTGATATACAGAAGATTTCAAGCTGAGAAGGATATAGTGTAACAGCTTGTGTTAGAAATTTGTAATTGATTTTTGAGTTAGCAACTCGACTTAGTGCTATTACTGAGGAATTGAGGTGGCTATGAAAAGAGTTAACGTCGCAAATTGTCCAGTGTTAGCGGCAAATACTTCCTGGTGTATTGGAATGCATCTAATGCTTATTAGTACCCAACATCATAATTAGGCTTTTTTTTCTTCAGGATGTTTCAGAATTAATCTTAGTTTTTTCTTTTCGGAGGTAAAAATGAAGCATGTTTTTTTATTATCGTTTATCTTATTATTGACAGTAGTCTTGTTTGCAGAATCGGTTGATCATGATACCGCTCTAACTGCAGCAAGTAACTGGTTGAATCATCAAAACAATTTAAGGGGCAATTACCCGGATCTTTCAGTTAAGGACTTTTACATCCATCGACTTGAAGGTCAAATAATCTTTTATGTCTTTGATTTCGAACCGCAAGGTTTCGTTATGGTAGCCGGAAGCGATGCCTCAAGTCCAATTCTCGGTTACAGTGTATCGGGTTCGAGTAGTTTAGGTGATTTCCCTCCTAACGCTGCCTCATTCTTCTCGATCTATGAGAGAGGCATGTTGGATATCAATAATAATGAATTATCAAATGAGTATTCTATAGGTGACTGGGAAGCTATTTTGACCGGGAACATTCCTTCTCCCCATCGCTCACGGGCAGTATCACCGCTGTTGTCAACTCAGTGGAATCAGAACTATTCATGGAATACATCATGTCCTGCTGATGTCAACGGTCCGGGTGGTTACGTTTATGCCGGATGTCCTGCAGTAGCAGCGGCACAGGTAATGAACTACTGGGAGCATCCGGACCAGGGCACCGGTTCACACTCTTATACTCATACCCAATACGGTTTACTCTCGGCAAATTTCGGAACTACTACCTATGATTGGTCAAGCATGTCTGATACCACTCCCACGAATTCAATCAGACAGCTGCTATTTCATCTTGGTGTTGCAACTGAGATGGACTACGGTCCTTATGGTTCAGGAGCTTACTCTTCTGATGCCCGGGATGCTCTGGTAGATTTTTTTGATTATGATGCTTCAGCTTCATTAGAGTGGAAGTATAATTATTCTCACAACGAGTGGATATCGCTTCTCAAAGAACAGTTAGATAACAGTTACCCTTTATTCTATCATGGTTATGACTCAACTCATAGTTCCGGACATGCCTTTAATTGTGACGGCTATGATGCCAGTGATAATTTCCATTTCAATTGGGGTTGGAGTGGCAGTTATGACGGATATTTCAACCTCAATAGTCTTAATCCGGGAAGTCATGATTTCAGTTATTTACAGGCAGCGATTGTTGATGTATATCCAGCATCGCAGCTTCCCGCTCCCCAGAACTTAACCGGCTATGCAGGCGGGGCAAAGGTATTTCTTTCCTGGTCAGCTCCCGCTTCCCGTTCCCTCCAGGGATATAACGTTTACCGTTTTGGGACCAAGATCAACCAGAGCCTGATAAACGGGTTGGAATACGAAGATACAGATGTTATGAGTCCCGGTATTTATCAGTATTATGTAACAGCAGTTTATGATTCGGGAGAATCCGGAGCTTCGAATACTGTTACCATGGAAACCTATAATCCTTTATCCCTACCATTTTCGGAGAACTTCGATACAGTTAGTGAAATCCCTGTTTATTGGCATTTAGATGATCACATTGGCAACGGTCAGGTGTGGCAGGTAGGAATTGTTTTCGGAGGGTTAGTGACAAGCGGTAATTATGCTTTTCTAAACAGCCATAATTACGGGTCAGGTAATACTCAGAATTGTGACCTGATAACTCCCGTTTTAGATCTGACGAATTACCGTAATATTCAGCTCTCTTTCAGCCACTATTTCAAACAGAAAGCGCTCTCTTCCACAGCAACTCTGTCTTATAGTTTGGATAATGGTGCTTCCTGGACAGCGATAGACTCCTGGACAGACGATACTGCTAATCCGGATTTCTTTAGTTCTTTTATTTCTGCTGTAGATAAGGAATCTGAAGTCAGATTCAAATGGAATTATACCGGTACATGGGGTAATTACTGGTGTATAGATAATATTGATATAGTCGGGGAGGAATTAGTCATTCCGCCTGAAGGAACAATGGTTGAAGGCTTTTTCTTTTCACATGACAATCCAGAATCGATCTCTTACGATCCCGAACCCGCAGATCCGCCGGATCCTCCGGAAGATTACAATAATCTACTGTTAATTGGAGTTTCCGGTTCAGGACTAGTTCAGTTCACGATATCGGCAGATCCGCAAACATCTGGGTTTTACTATGTATCAGGAGGATGGTCGGCACCACATGCCTGTATTGATAACGAGATTGTCTTTAATATCGATTTTGGAAGAGGCGACGCTTATATCTTTCTTGGTGATGAAGATGATCCTCCGCTTCCGGTAGAGCTTTCTTCCTTCACTGCTAATATTACTGCCGATATGTTTGTGAACCTCGAATGGCGGGCAGAGTCAGAAACTAATATGCTTGGCTATAACGTGTTTCGCGCTTCGGAAGACAGTGTTACAGAAGCTGCGAAAGTAAATCCGGTTACGATTGAAGCCCATAATGAAAGTGTAGCAACTGACTATTATTATGTTGATCAGAATGTCTTTAGTGGTCAAGAATACTACTATTGGCTGGAGTTGATCGATCTCGATCTGACAACTAATTTCCATGGTCCTGTTTATGTCTTTGTGAACGAAGATGAGGAATCAGGAACAACGCCGGTTCTTCTTGAAACCAGACTGATCGGAGCTTATCCCAATCCTTTCAATCCTGAAACCGCTGTAAGGTTCTCTGTCGCAGAAACTACAAAGGTATCTATCACAGTTTACAATCTGCTCGGACAAAAGATGCAGTCTCTTTTGATTAACGAACTCTACGATAAAGGAAGACATTCAGTTGTCTGGAATGGAAGGGATGCCGATAATCAACCTGCTGCTTCCGGGATTTATTTCTACAGAATGAAAACCGATGACGGTTTTGAGGATTTCAAAAAAATGCTCTTGCTGAAGTAGGATATCTAACTAATTATAATCAGAAACAGAGCCCGGATATCATTTTATCCGGGCTTTTTTCGTCCTTTGCTCCCGAAGAGGGGAGACCTGACTCTTCATCATCTGCTGTCAGACGACCGTTAATGATCTGTACGGCAACTCCATCCTTTTCGTATCTGCTCTTAGTTGTCCATACCTGTCGTCTTTGGAATGAAGGTTTTGAGAAAATTTGACAGGGAAGAGGGCTTAGCAGCCTGGGATTACCAGTTGTGAGTCAGGTTTGAAGTATCCTCTGCCGGCGGGAGAAAACCTTGTTCGATAATAGATGCTACATTGGTTGGAATACCGGCAGCCTCCAGTTCTTCTTTCGTTGTTAGTGACAGCTCTATTTCCGGATTATCCTTCCTGAACCGGTAGATAAACCTGATAAAGTGGGCGAAATTAGTGGAAGCGGGAATTTCCCTGCCGGAATAGAACTTTTTCCGTTGTCCGGCATAGCTTTTCAGATCATTTTTAAAACCGGTGGAACAGAGTTTCCAGGTATTCACCAGGTTCTTCAGGGAAGAACCGAAGTTATGATGATTCTGTTTTAATTCCGGTCTGACATATCTTCTGATTACGGCTCTGTTTCCCTCTTTCCATTTGAGATGGACATAGCCGCCGATTTTACCGCTGATCGTTCTTATAGCCATGGTATAGATCGCTTTCATCTTTGTTTTCCTCCTTGGTTATCCTTTTCTCCCTTATCACATTCTTCATTTAGCAAACGCATAACAAGCTTCAGCCGGGGAGTTGCTGAAGCTCATCACTCCACAGGAAACGGAGTGTATTGGACAGCTCTTTATTGCGGGTGTTTACCGCATAAAAGCACTGTTCATCTTTACCTTCATATTCGAACTTAATACTCTTTTTCGGACAATATACTGCTGTCGTTATGAGCAGATCAGAAGCCGGATCAGGTTGATTTCCCACCGTTGTTTCATAGATGTCGAGAGGATCATCTCCCCTTACCTTTCTTTCGAACCGGAAATTGAGCAATCTCAGATTGACCGGTTGACTCTTTAAGAGATAATAGGGGTAGGTTGAGTGCAATACTCGTAATCTTTCGCTGATACCGGAGCCAGGAGTTTGATGGGCAAGGTGCATGATCATCCTTGTCCTTATTCGCAGTGGTGTGTTGATATGATTCTTGTATTTTTCCGGTTCATAGAGCTTTATCTGCTGCGAACCATGCGACATCTGGAAGACATATTTATCGGTCTTCCCCCTTAAAGAGATAGTCATTCTCGTTAATCTCTGATGCTCAAAGTCCGATTCAAAATAATTCTTCAGCGAGTTTCGTAACTGTTTCCGTAAACTTCTCGGGATCACAGGATTATCCGGAAGAGCTAATCTCTGTTTTAGCCTTTGTATTTCATATAAGACTAACTTATCTTTTCTTGCTTTCATTGCTTACCTCCTTAAATTGATCGTTCTTCCCAAAAAAGAACCCTCTATATATAAAAGGATAACAAATTGACCGGAGAGGAAATCTACATGCTGCTTTTTCCGACTGTGGAATACCTCTCTGGTTTCCCTCATAAGGATCAATAATATCCGATACTTCTATTCCCAGAATTATGCTGTAATGCAGGGGAGAGGGGGGAGACAGACATGTAGGAGTCCTGTCTTGATGAGCTTTGAAAGAAGTTGTATGATTAGGTAATCAGAATAATGAAGGATTTCTTGTTGGTTCTGAGGTAGGTGTTTTAGTATTGTAAAAGCCACCATTTTTAGCTTCTTTTCTCAATCTCGAGGTAGTTGATTCGATTTCGGAAAAGCAAGGAGAAAGCTGGTTCATTGGCTCTCTTCAACCAAAATTGATGTATGGGGGGGGAGAATATCAGTTACGAACAGGTAATATCGATTGAATCTGCAATACAAACTATTTCAAGATGAAAAGATGTATGTTTCGAATATCGAAGCATAGAATCTCATTAATGAATTTTTGAACATTACTGAATATTATTGAAAAATGGAGCACCAGAATGTAGTCTTTGTTCATCGTCTTTTCGCTGATAAAAAAACTTGACGGTTTATTAAGCTCAACGACTATGACTATATAGTTGATGTTTGTATATTTTTCTATATTTTAACCGATTTCATGAGTTTTCTGCTAATGGCAAACATCATTGCTAAGAACAAATTATTTTGGAGGATTAGGTAATGAAATGGTTTGTATTTCTTTCAATGCTTTTTTTCTTGACCGGGTCGCTGGCTGCCCTTACAGGTTTTGGAGATTCAACAATAAATGTTGAGTTGGATGAAACAATACCGGATGATCCTTTACCGGTTGAACTATCGTCATTCACAGCAGCTCTTACTTCTACACGGTTTATTGAGTTACGTTGGGTCTCAGAGGCTGAGTATAGTATGTTGGGCTATAATGTCTATCGTGGTATAAATGGGGATTTATCGGAAGCACTGAAGATTTCATTAGAGATTATTCCGGCATATAACTACTCTTTTTCTACTAACTACAGCTTTGTTGATGAAGACGTAGTTGCGGGGAATGTCTTTTTTTACTGGCTGCAAGCTGTTAATCTCGATTTGACGAACAAGTATTTCGGTCCTTTATCTGTAATCATTGATGATCAGGAAGAAGATACTCCTTTGATCTTTATCACCTCATTAGGAAAAAACTATCCGAACCCTTTCAATCCCAACACAATTATTGAATACAGTATTAGAGAAGAGACCGAAGCAGTTTTGAGAATCTATAATGTACGGGGTCAGATTGTAAAGACACTTTTCTCAGGGGTAAGAGAAGCGGGAAATTACCGGGAAAAATGGAACAGTATTGACAGTCAGGGTAGAGAGGTTGCATCCGGAGTTTATTTATATCGGCTTACGACCGATCACTATGACAGAATCAATAAGATGCTACTTGTCAAGTGATTCAAAGGAGGGGTACCAATGAAGCAGTTTCTAATATCGATCTTAGTCGTATTGTATATACCGATTCTATTTGCTCAGACAATAGGGGATCCCCCTGTAGTTTCGAACGTAGTCATGTGGCAGAACCAGAACAACGGGTTGATTTATGTTACATATGATTTAAGTATTCAAGCGAACCCAGTTCCTTGTCATGTGACCCTGGTCATCTCAGGAGATGAAGGAGTGAGTTTCAAAATTCATCCCTTGCCTGAATTTATAGAAGGCGATTTCGGAGATTATGTAACAGTAGGAACAGGCAAACAGATAATCTGGGACATCTACCGGCAGTCTCAAGCATTAGGTTCTCAGGGTGTATTCGGTAATACTTACCGTGCCCGGGTTATAGCCCGCCGCAATGATTTTAATCCCGTTAATCCAGCACCGGCAGGGTTTGTTTCTATCGAGGGTGGTACGTTTCACAATGGCACGTCCAATATAACGATCAGCAGTTTTTACATTGACCGTTATGAGGTTACCCAAGTCGAATATGAAGCAGTTATGGGTACGAATCCTTCGGATTTCAGCGGAAGCAGTAATCTCCAGCGTCCGGTGGAGCAGGTATCCTGGTTCAATGCTATCGAATACTGCAACCGAAGAAGTATGCAGGAAGGACTAATACCTTGCTATAGTTACAGTACTTTTGGCACTAACCCTGATAACTGGCCAGTAGGATGGGATTTTTTGCCAAACCACACCAATGTAACCTGTAATTGGAACGTTAATGGGTACCGTTTGCCTACAGAAATGGAATGGATGTTTGTTGCTAAGGGAGGTAATCAGAGCCAGAACTACACCTACAGTGGCAGTAACACAATTGATTTAGTTGCGTGGTATTATGGTAACTCAGATATCGGTGATGGGCAAGGAAGGCGCTCTCACGAGATAGGCACCAAAACCCCAAACGAATTGGGTATCTATGACATGAGTGGAAATGTTTGGGAGTGGGTGTGGGATATGTTCAGTTATGATTATCCCAGTAACGATCAGACAAATCCGACGGGTCCAAGTGTTGAAGGAACACGTGTTGTGCGTGGTGGTTGTTGGAATCAAACAGACAATAATTGTACCAATTCAACTCGAGGTAATAGCAGCGCAACAATTGATTTCAACACTCACGGCTTTCGTATTGTCAGAAGGTTTTCTATGGAAACGGTAGCGACCCCTGTATTTTTTCCTTCTCCTGGAACCTATGCCAGTTCTCAGATGGTCAGTATCAGTTGTTCCACACCGGGAGCTACGATCTACTACACGACCAATGGTAGCGAGCCAAACACTAATTCCACTATCTATACTGGTGCGATAACGGTGAATTCGAATACCACTGTCAAAGCCAAAGCTTACAAAGCGTCATTTATTCCTTCGGATGTTGTCGAAGGTATCTACATCATCAATACTGCCCCTGCGAACATGATATTGATATCAGGCGGAACTTTTACCATGGGCAGAACTACCGGTACAGGAGGCGGCAATGAACTTCCGACGCACAGCATAACTCTGAACTCGTTTTACCTGGGAAAATATGAGATTACTCAAGGAGAGTATGAAGCAATCTTGGGCTCTAATCCAGCCTCCGGTGCTGGTGAAGGAGAGGACTTTCCCGTTTATGAGGTGAGTTGGTATTCTGCTATCAAGTATTGCAATCTTCGCAGTATGGCTGAAGGTCTTGTTCCGGCATATACCATAGATGGCTCTACAGATCCTGGAGATTGGGGAGCAGTTCCTGAGACCGGTAATGCCACCTGGGATGCAGTAACTTGTAACTGGAATGCCAATGGTTATCGCTTACCTACAGAAGCGGAATGGGAATATGCCGCCCGGGGAGCAGTCAACAATCCTGACTATCTCTACAGCGGATCGGATGACATTGACGATGTGGCATGGTTTGAAGGAAACAACAATCCGTGGGGAACAAAACAAATCGGTCTCAAAGATCCTAATGTATTAGGATTGCATGATCTGAGCGGAAACGTGATTGAATGGTGCTGGGATTGGTATTCCTACTCTTATTATAGTGAAAGCTCAGCAAATAATCCTACCGGACCTTCCACAGGCACTTACAGGATTGCCAGAGGTGGCGATTGGTCTCTGCCTGAAAACAGCAGCCGTGTTTCAGCTCGAGGTTTTGCCAATCCTGAGCATAGAAGTCTAAATTTTGGTTTCCGGGTTTGCTTTAATGCGCCAACAGTTGCCACACCTACTATCTTTCCAGTCGGTGGTACTTACTACACCAGCCAAAGTGTAACCATCGACTGTTCCACAAATGGTGCTGCTATCTACTATTCCATCAACGGCAGCGATCCCGATGAAAACTCCACCCTTTATAACGGGCCAATTTCTCTAAGTTCAGATACAATGCTTAAAGCGAAGGCCTATATGACAAACTGGGAACCGAGTGGCATAGCCAGTGCAGAATATACATTTGATACCATACAGGATAGTCTCATATTAGTTCAAGGAGGCACTTTCCACAATGGAGTTTCCAATGTTACTCTCTCATCTTTTTTCATTGATAAATATGAAGTTACTCAGTCAGAGTATTTGGCTGTGATGGGAACAAATCCCGGCAGCAATAACTCAGAGCATGGCGATCCGCTTAATCATCCGATCAACAATGTCACTTGGTTCAATGCTATCGAGTACTGTAACCGCCTGAGTATAATAGAAGGGTTGACTCCGGCATACAGCTACAGTAATTACGGTACTAATCCTGATGATTGGCCTTCCGGTTGGAATACAAGTAGTGGCAATCATACGAACGTATCCTGTGACTGGTCAGCGGATGGTTATTGTTTACCTACTGAGATGCAGTGGGAGTATGCTGCCCGTGGTGGGATACCTGCCCAGAATGCAGGGACATTTAACGATACTTATGCCGGAACTGATGTTCAGGGTACTGGAACGGGGCAGTTAGGGGATTATGCCTGGTATATAGCTAATGCAGGATTAGATTTACCTGGTGGTAGTACAGCTCCTGATTATGGTACTCATCCAGTTGGGACTAAATTACCTAATGAGTTAGGAATTTATGATATGAGCGGCAATGTATGGAACTGGGTATGGGATATTCATGGTTCCTATCCCAGTGGTTCATATACAAATCCGACGGGTTCTGTAAGCGGTGCAGAGCGTGTGTGTCGCGGCGGCGGCAGTGACGCTCAAGCCGTTAACTGCACTGTTTCGAATCGTGGCGACTACTACGCTACGGGCTACAGTGTCAGCATTGGTTTCCGGATCAGCAGAAAAGTTCCTTAACAGTCTAGGAGCTATTCGGATAATTGGCTGCTATTTCCGGGTGAGTATGTGCTAACCTTTTTCAGACAGTTCTTTTTTCCAAAGTGATTTGATTGACCTTTTCGTTTTCTGCAGAAGTCTAACGGAGTAAAAGAGCAGGTGGTTTTCTATAGACGAAGCATAAATGGTTTGAAAGGAAAAAAGGGAATACTTCATCACTTCAAGAATTTTTTAGTGGTTTAGAGATTCTGTTTTCGAAATTAGTTTAATCCTGTTTGCCTGAGTAATCTGTTAGCTTTTTACTTCAGCAGCAGCATTTTCCGGGTTTTCTTGGCACCAGAGGAGGATTCCAGAGCATAAATGTAAATACCTGAAGAGAAGCGGGCAGCATTCCAATGATAGGAATGAGAGCCTTCCCCGAATTGTTTTTGCAGTAATTTCTCTCCTTTCGGATTATAGATAGTGAGTACCCCGGTTTCTCCCCAATTTATCGAAAAAGCGATTGTTGTTGACGGGTTGAAAGGGTTCGGAGAGTTCTGTAATAATTGAGTTTCGGGAAAATCGATTGAGCTGTCGTCATCACTGCTGTTGGGAAACCAGATCAGTCCGGCAAATTCCGGGTAATCGATAAAGGGATTTCTGTTTTGCTGATATTGATAATAGATGACATCATTACGGTATAGTTCCCTGTCATCAACCGGATCTTCTGTATGCCATTGATAGAGAGTTGACAATACTCCATGGTAAGGCTCATTATTGGGGGATGAGGGGGCATAATCAACAAGTTCCAGGTCAGGTTCGCCAAAGCCTCCTTCATATCTGACTGCCATGTAGAACATCATTCGGGCAACATCACCCTTGTCTTCAGGGCGCGGTTCCCAGGTATAGGTTGTGGTATAGCATCCTGTCGGACCGTCAGGATCTATGTATTCAATTCCGCCGTTATCGAAATCCTTGTTACCGCGAGCCGAATTGACCGAAATATCGGAAGCCCGGACATGATGCACATCTGTTCCGGCTCCCATAGAAGTTCCGAAATCACCGTGGGAAACAGCCCAGACATGTTCCCGGTTCCAACCGTTTCCGTTATTGTATTCCTGCGCGGCATCCACCGACCAGCCTGTATAGATGAGAATAACGTTAGCGGGATTATCAGGGTCTCTGTCGGTAACCTTAAGGATATCCCATGTTTGTGAGTAGGAGAATTGAATATGATCTTTGATGATATGGTGAAGAGCTGATTTCAGTTCACCGCCGGTTAAGTTCTCTGTTCCGTTGTAATAACCTTCCGGGATCTGAGCCTGCAACAGTGAACCGAGAAACAACAAAACAACAATATATTTCACAAAACCTCCCTTTCGTTGAGGCAGAAAAAAAACATGAGGTTATATTCTGTCCATAAAAATCTTAAAGGGTCTTTTTTGTTTAATGAGTTGTGAAACCGGTTATGATCTTATTAGATATGCACTTATATGAGTATGTGGCAGGCATAGCAGGCAAGTCTGTAATGCCTGAACAGTTGGCGGAGAGATAAAGCTGCTGAGATATCTGAAAAATAGAAGAAAAGCAAAAAAAAACTTGACCGATTACTCTCTATCTTACCAATGAACGGCAAATTGCTGATGGCTTTATTTTTTTATGAATGGAAAAAAGGAAATGATCTAATTATGGGGAGCTGTACGGACAAGGTTATTCTACTAATTGATAGTGATGATAGAGCTGCGAATGACCTGAGAAGGGTCATCGAGAAGTATGGCTACAGCGTTATAATTGCTGATAGCGGCAAAAAAGCTCATGAGGTTATCGACTCCGATACTAATATTGACCTTGTAATGCTTGATGCTTCCCTTGATAAGGGAACAGATGTTATAGCTACGGCACAATCTATACTTGATAAAAGAGATTTACCCTTGATTTTTCTGACTACCGAAGGTTCGGAACACGAGATAAGAAAGAGTGAAAATATTGTTACCTACGGGTTTATAGATAAGGGTTCGAAAGCATATCTTGTTATAGCCACTATAAAGACTGCATTAAGAATATATGAAATACAGCGAAAACTATGGACACATGTCAATCGTAACGCGGCACTCATCCGGGTAATCCCCGACCTGCTTTTTGTCATTGACCGGAATGGGTTTTACCGTGAGATTTATGCCTCTGACGATGACTTGCTTGCTCTACCACCGGAAGAGCTCATCGGGAAGTCACTCTCCGCTGTTTTTTCCCAGGATGCTGTTAATAGTTTTCTGGAATCATTCCGGGTATGCCTGGAGACAGGAAAACTTCAGGCCTTAGAATACGAGTTAACTGTCAATAAGGAGCGCAGGTTCTTCAGGGCGAGAATAACAAGATTCAATGAGGATAGTGTTTTATCTGTTGTTCAGGATATAACAGAGAGCAAAAAGGCAAAGAATAAGATCGAAAGTTTGAACTCGCTGCTTCTGTCCATTCGTAATGTTAATCAGCTAATTGTTCAGGAAGATGATCTTTTGGCTGTAATGAGAGGAGCGAGTGAGATTCTCGTTGAGACCTGGCAATATCTGAATATCGAGATCTCGCTCATTGATGAGAGGACAGGAAAGATATCTCCGGTAACCAGTGCCGGAAAGTTAGGACACGGAGACTGGTTTGTTATTCCTGAAGTAGATGGAAATGCTCCCACGTGTATTAACGATGCCGTAAAAGAAAGAAGGACAATAGAATTAGAAGATTATCAAACATACTGTAAGGACTGTCCCTATTTTAGCATAGCTTTTCCGCATAAAAAAATAGTCATCCCTATGCTTGAAAATGATCAACTAATAGGCCTAATGTGTGTCTCCACCACACCCGAACAAGTCTTCTTTGCCGAAGAGATAGAACTGCTGGAAGAGGTTGCAGCCGATCTGGTATATGCCGGAAAGAAGCTGAAAGCCGAACAGAAGATCAAAGAGAAGAATCGTCTGTTAACGATCCTGAATGATTATTCAATGGAATTATCCTCCGTTACCGTATCAAATAATATTTATTCTCTGATTTCGCATAAGCTAAAAGAGATAACTAATGCAAAGTTTGTTTCGATATCGATCTATGAGGAAAAGACTTCGAGTTTGATTGTAAAGTTTACCACGATATCTGAAGAGAGTAATAAGAAATTGTCCGGAATAATTGGCAGAAAACTGGAAGAACTTCGTATGAAAGTAACACCAGAGATGTACCGCCGGATAACTCAGGAAGTTGTTGGTGACGCAGGCTCTCTTGAGGAGACGACTTTTGGGTCTATCCCAAAAGTAGTTAGCAATATGATTCAAAAGGTTTTCGGTGTCGAGTGGTTTACCGGAATTGCGCTCATGCATAAAGAGAGTCTGGTGGGCACAGTAGTCATCATTGGAGATAAAGAAACAAAAAGACCGGACAACGAAGATCTAAAGGCTTTTGCCGGAGTTACAGCAAATGCTCTGCAGAGATGGAAAGCCGAAAAATCTCTTCTGGAGAGTCACAGTAAATGGCAATTTGCCCTGGAAGGGACTGGTGATGGTATCTGGGACTGGGACATCGAGAATGGAAAGGTTAACTATTCCGCTAATTTGAAGAAAATGCTCGGATATGAAGACAATGATCTGGAGAGTACAATGCAGCAAAAGGAAAAACTCATCCACTCCGAGGATCTGTCTCACTACCGGAAGAAACTTCAGAGTCATCTGAAAGATAAAACAGCATTTTTTTCCGACGAATGCCGGATGCTATGCCGGGACGGCAGCTACAAATGGGTTTTAGACCGGGGAAAAGTAATCAGGAGATCAGCAGGGAAAAGCCCCTTGAGAATGATCGGAGTTCAGACCGATCTCTCTTATCTAAAGGAGACTGAGCAGGAACTGCGGGAGAGTGAATACCGTTATACTACGATCGTAAATAATGCTTATGACGGGATAATTCTGCAGAATGCCCAGGGGGAGATATTAACCTGGAATAAAGCAGCTGCCAGAATACTCGGTATTTCGGAAAAAAGAGTAGTCGGGCATACTTCACTCAACCGGGAATGGGATACTATCAGAGAAGATGGTTCTGCTTATCCCAAAGAAGAGCATCCCTCCATGATAACCCTCAAAACCGGCAAGCCGTGCAGGAATGTCATAATGGGATTCAAGAAAAGATCGGGCAAGGTTACCTGGATCAATATCAATACCAGTCCTTTATTCAAAAGCGAGGATCCCCAACCTTATGCAGTAATTATCTCTCTCTCAGACATTACGGAAATAAAAAAGGCAGATAAATCTTTGAAGGAGAGTGAGTTAAGATACCGCTTGATCTTTGAAAATTCTAAAGATGCCATGATGACTCTGGAACCACCCACCTGGAGATTTACCTCCGGAAATTCAGCGATCTTCGACATGTTCAAGGCAAAGGATTTAGCTGAGTTTACAGCCTGTGAACCATGGAAACTCTCTCCTGAAAAACAACCTGACGGAACGTTATCAGAAGAAAAAGCAAAGAGAATGATCGAGATAGCAATGCGAAAAGGTTCCAGCTTTTTCGAGTGGACTCATAGAAGACTGACCGGAGAAGAGTTCTCTGCTACTGTCTTGCTGACCAGAATTGAAATGAGCGGGTCGAGATTTCTTCATGCAACTGTCCGTGATATCTCCGAACGGAAAAGAGATGAAACGATAAGAATTATCCAGGCTAATATTGCCCATGCTGTTTCTGTTGCTGAATCACTTTACGAGTTGTATGAGATAGTCCGGGAGGAATTGAGTACTTTACTTGATACCAGGAACTGTTTTATTGCTTTCTACGATGAAACAACCGGTATGTTTTCCACTCCTTTCGAGAAAGACGTTAAAGACTCAATAAAATCCTGGGCTGCCGACGGTTCTTTAACAGGATATGTGCTCAAAAGGAAGAGAGCTATCCTGCTTAGCAAAGAAAGGATCGAGAAAATGGCAGAAGCCGGCAGGGTCAGGAAGATTGGAACAACGGCAGAAAGCTGGTTAGGGGTACCAATCAAGATCGACGGTAAATATAAGGCTGTTTTCGTTGTGCAAAATTATAAGAACAAGAATGCTTACGACAAAAACAGTGTAGAGTTGTTAAGACTTATTGCCGAGCAGTTGAGTATCTATATTGACCATAAGAAGGCAGAAGACAAGCTGGCAGAAGAGAGAAAACAGCTGCTGTCGATATTTGACAGTATCGATGAAGCGATCTATATTTCTGATCCTGAGACCTATGAGATATTGTTTGTTAATAAGACCCTAAAATCGGTTTTCGGAAAGGACCTGATCGGTGGGATTTGCTACCGGGAACTACAAAACCGCGAAACTCCCTGTGAATTTTGCACGAATGACAAAATACTGAAAAATAAGGGTTCATCCTATAATTGGGAACACAATAATCTCCATCTGCAAAGAGATTTTCTGATAACCGACAAGATTATCAAATGGACTGACGGGCGTGATGTCCGTTTTGAGATAGCCAGAGATTTTACAGAATCCAAAAAAGCTCAGGAAAGAGTTAAGGATTTAAACTCATTACTAATGGCAATCCGGAATGTCAATCAGTTGATAGTTCAGGAAGATGATCTGTTCAAGGTGATGCAGAATTCCTGTGAAATATTGCTGGAGACCAGACAGTATCTGAATATCGAGATCTCCTTATTAGATGAGAGTGAGGAGTTTATCAGACCTTATGCCACTTCCGGTGAACATGAAAAATCTGACTGGCAGATTTCTCTCACCGGAGAAGGTTCTGTGCTAAAGTGTATCAAAGAAACGGTATTGACAGGAAAATCAGTTGTTGTCTCTGATCCGGATAACTATTGCCGGACATGTCCCGAGATAAATGATGATTCTCTGCATGAAACAGTAGTAATTCCGATAAGCCAGAATGAACGGCCTGTCGGGCTAATGCGCACCTGTATGATACAGGGACATAAGATCACTCAGGATGAGATCGATCTGCTGGAGGAAGTAGCCGGTGATCTGGGTTTTGCCCGGGCAAAGATTTTAGCCGAGAAGAGTCTGCAAAGCAGTGAGGAACTATTCCGGAATCTCTATGAAAACGCTACTATCGGGATTTACCGGACAACCCCTGAGGGGGAGATCCTTTTAGCCAATCAGTCTTTGATCACGATGCTCGGTTTTGAGTCGTTCGAAGAGCTGAAGAATCGTAATCTGGAAAAAGATTATTTCGAAGCGAGGTACAGCAGAAAGAGTTTCAGAGAACGGCTTGACCGCGAAGGTTTTGTCAAAGGGTTGGAAACATCCTGGAGACTGATGAACGGCAAGATTATCACAGTCCTGGAAAGTGCCAGAGTTATCCGTGATAACTCAGGAAATCCTCTTTATTATGAGGGTACTGTGGAAGATATTACTGATAACAAACGGGATGCTGTCATCAAAGAAGTTCAGTATAATATAGCCCATGCCGTTGCTTCAGCGAAAGATATCAGTGAACTGTATGAGATAGTAAGAGACGAACTCGCCAAATTGATCGATACTACCAATTTTTATATAGCCCAGTATAATGTAGCTGCCGATGAGTTTTCTTCCCCATACTTCATCGATGAAAGAGATAATATTGCAGTCTGGGATGCGAAGAAATCTTTAACCGGCTATGTTTTGAAGCAGAAGAAAGCTGTTTTAGTGAATAAAGAAGAACTATTGAAGCTTTATGAAATGAGAGAGGTAGATCTAATCGGGGAAGTGGCTGCAAACTGGTTAGGTGTACCTGTCAGGATTACCGGAAATGTCTGGGGTGTTATTGTAGTTCAGAGCTATGAAGAAAAGGATATCTATGATGACCACAGCATCAGAATCCTGGAACTGATAGCCAATCAGTTGAGTATTTATATAGAGCGGAAGCTTGGAGAAGAGAGCCTTCAGGAAAGTGAACGGAAGCAGGCTGCACTTTTGGCTAATTTACCCGGTATGTCCTATCGTTGTAAGAACGACAGAGATTGGACAATGGAATTTGTTAGTGATGGTTGTCTGGATCTGACGGGTTATAGACAGGAGGAACTGCTGCTTAATGAGAAATTGTCCTTCAATGAGTTGATTTTTCCCGAGTATAGGGAAATGCTTTGGGAGAAATGGCAGGAAATTTTAGCTCGAAAGGAAGATTTTGCCGGCGAGTACAAAATCCTAACCAAAGATGGTCAGGAGAAGTGGGTATGGGAACAAGGAAGCGGCGTCTATACGGAAGAGGGTGAAGTGATAGCTTTGGAGGGGTTTATTACCGATATTACAGAGCGAAAACAAGCAGAAGAGGATAGAGAGGTATTAGAGGCTAAGCTCATTCAGGCTCAGAAGATGGATGCAATAGGCAGACTTGCCGGTGGCGTTGCTCACGATTATAATAACATGCTCGGTGTTATTCTTGGTCACACGGAAATGATCCTGGCGGATATGGATCCCCATGATCCCAATTATCCTAATCTGAAAGAGATAAAAAAGGCGACGGAGAGATCAGCTGATCTGACTAAACAGCTTCTGGCTTTTGCCCGTAAACAGACAATATTCCCTAAAAAACTTAATCTGAACAGCAGTATTGATGATATGCTCAGAATGTTGCAGAGACTGATAGGGGAGAACATAGAGTTATCCTGGAAACCGGCAGCAGACCTCTGGTCGATAAAGATCGATCCTACGCAGCTGAACCAGATATTGACCAATCTCTGTATAAATTCCAGAGACGCTATTGAAGGGATTGGAAAGATAACGATCTTTACTGAGAATGTCACCTTTGATCAAGAATTCTGTGCTGATCATCCCGGTTATAAATGCGGTGAGTTTGTTTTGCTCTCCGTGCAGGATAATGGTCACGGGATGGATCAGGAAACTCTTAAGAACATCTTCGAACCCTTCTACACAACCAAGAAAGTCGGTGAAGGATCGGGGCTCGGGCTCTCCACGATTTACGGTATCGTTCAGCAGAACGAAGGTTTTGTTAATGTATATAGTGAACTTAATGAAGGGACTATTTTCAAGATCTATCTTCCCCGTGTCGTGAGTGATGTTACAACTGTTCAAGCGGAGGTAATTCCGGAGAAAGCAGTCCGCTGTGGAAACGAAACAATTCTGTTAGTAGAAGACGAAATGTCTATCTTATCGATGCTCAAATCGATGCTTGAAAATTCCGGCTACACTGTCCTGGCGGCAAATTCACCTGAAGAAGCTTTCGGATTGGCAGGTGAGAACAAAGATAAGATCAATATGCTGATAACAGATATGATCATGCCCCAAATGAACGGTTATGATCTGGCTCTGAAATTAAAAACCGAGATTTCCGGTTTAAAAGTTCTCTTTATGTCCGGATACATCGATTATGTTCTTAAAAACGAAAACTCCCTTGATTTCAAGGTTAATTATATTCAAAAGCCATTTTCGTTCAAAGAATTTCTTGCTATGGTTAGAAATCTTCTGGACAGTTAAAAGACTAGCCCTCCTGCAACTTTACCTGTGATGGGAATTAGATGAAAATAGTTGCTTTCTGGCAACCAATAAGGGGCAATTATCATTTCGTCATTCGGTATCCAATAAAGACCTAATAAGTGAGAAAAAAAAGCAAATGCATAGTAACAATAGAGTGTTAGCTCTCTTTTCCGGCGGGCTTGACAGTGTGTTGAGCATTTTGTGGATGAAAAAGCTCGGTTACGAAGTTTTACCGGTCTTTTTTGAGAGCTTTTTTTTTGGTGCGGAGAACGCTGAAGAAGCAGCTAAAGCTGCCGGTTTGGAGCTAAAGGTTATCGATATCGGAGAAGAATTACTGGAAGTTCTAAAAAAACCGCGTTACGGCTTCGGAAAGAATATGAATCCCTGTATTGACTGTCACTCTCTGATGTTTAAAACCGCGGGGGAACTTCTGGAGAGTGAGGGGAGAGATTTCCTGATTTCGGGGGAGGTCTTAGGACAACGTCCGATGTCACAGAGACTTGATGCTATGAATGCCGTAGCGAAAATGAGCGGATTTCGCGATCTTATTGTCAGACCCCTGTCACAGAGATTACTCGCTGATACATTGCCCATAAAAAAGGGTTGGGTAAAAAAAGAAGAGATGCTCGATATTCAGGGGAGAAGCCGGCAGAGGCAAATAGAACTGGCAAAGGATTTTGGACTGAAGGAGTATAGCACACCTGGCGGAGGTTGTCTGCTAACGGATAAGGGGTATTCCGAGCGGCTAAAAGATCTTTTCTCATATAACATGCTGGAAGGGAGATTTATCAAATTTCTCCGCTACGGCAGGCATTTTCGGCTGAGTCCGGAAGTCAAATTGATAATCGGTAGAAATGAGCAGGAACTGGAAAAAATATTCCGTCTTGTTGAGGATGAGACGGTTATAAAGGCAGCAGACTGTTTGGGACCGGTAGGTGTTATTAACAAAAGCAGAGAGATGAATCCCGGCGAGTTGCATAGGGCTGCTGAATTGGTTTTAAGTTACACTAATAAAGCTAAGGAAGAGGATACCATTGCTTACGGCTTGAACAACGACCTTCAGGGTAAGGTCAAGGTTCATAAACTATCACGTAGCAAGATCGATGACCTGCTGATAAAATCTAATACTTAAAAAGAGTGAGGTAGATAATGAAATTTGAACAATTTGTCCTGCTCAAAGATTTCGAAACAAATACCTATCTGTTATGGGATGAAAAGAGCCTCGAAGCCATGCTGTTAGATCCGGGAGCTCCGGGAGAGCAAGTAGTGAAGTCCATAACCGATAAGAAATTGACTTTGAAGTATATTGTCAATACTCATGGACATGGTGATCATATCGGAGGAAACCGCTATTTCAAAGGGAAATATCCTGAAGCAAAATTATGTATTCATCAAGATGATGAACCGATGCTTTACAAAGCAGATCTGAATCTGAGCCTGTATTATGAGAAAACTACAGTATCTCCTCCGGCTGAGGTTATACTGGAAGATGGGATGTCACTTTTTCTGGGGAAAGAGGAGGTGAAGGTCATTCATACTCCTGGGCATACAAAAGGAGGAGTCTGCCTGTTGACGGGTACTTTGCTCTTCAGTGGAGATACCCTCTTTGCCGAAAACGTAGGGAGAACTGATCTGCCGGGAGGCAGTTTCTCTGATCTGGCAGCTTCGATAAAGAATAAGCTTTTCAGCTTAGAGGGGATGGTTCTGGTGCTTCCGGGTCATGGTGAGCAAACTACGATCGGAGAAGAAAAGGAATATAACCCTTATGTGGGTGAAGCCTAAAGAGTTTGAAGCTTTAATTACGCAGCAATAATAGAAAAAGAGCGGTTACGGAGGGTGGTAACCGCTCTTGTATTTTGTGGGGATCAGTTCGTTTTTACTTCAACAGCAGTATCTTATGATTAACCTTCAGGTTTTCAGCTGTGAAACGAATAAAATATACTCCGGAAGGAACGTTTCCGGAATTATCATCTACTCCGTCCCAGACAAATTCTGAGTTTGCAGAGGGAGAACTCTCGATAAGCGTTCTGACTAACTGCCCTTTGGTATTGTAAATCTTCAGGCTGATGGGACTGTTTGGCGAGTAGTTGATTTTATCCAATGAGATAGTTATGCTGGGATTAAAGGGATTGGGATAAGCTGTTATTCTATCGGAGCGAGAGGGTACCGGTATCAGTATATCCTGATCAGTACTTACCCAATACCCGGAACCGGAACCGCCATAAGCTCCCATATCATTTCTTACCGTTCCTTTGGCGGGAAAGAGAGCATATCCGGGATTATCCGGATCTTCCGGATCATTATAGGCAACTCCCGGATTACCTGTATCCACAGAGGGTGAACTATCCTCTAAGTACCAGATTGCCGACAAACCGTCAAAGTTAACACCCGACCCGTCAGAAGGCTGAATGAATAAAGGATCTTCATCAATATTATCTGTTCCTGAAGATCCGCCGCTGATATTGCTGTATTCAATTAGAGTAACGGAATTGGGGAAACTGGAAAGAGCAGGTTCTGCTCCTCTGATGATGGAGTTACGTATCTGTAAGAAGGAGTTATGGTTGAAGATGTGGAAAGCGTTAGTTCCCAGGTTTACATTATGGGTAATGGTATTGTTGATAAAATTAACAGCAGCACCTGATTTTACGCCAAAAGCCGAGGAAAATTGCCCGGAGTTGTTGACGAAGAGATTGTTCTTAACATCAAAGCTTGAAGCATTGATCTCCAGAGCTGCAATTCCGTTTGTGCTCTGATTGTTGGCAAAGATGTTGTTTTGGAGAGTAATATTATCGGTAGTGCTTATCTTCAAAGCTCCGGGATCATTGCCCCCGGAATTTTGGTAGAAGGTGTTTCCTATTATATTGACCCGGGAACCTGTTACGATTAGAGCAGCTTGATTTGCTTTAGAGATATGGCAATTCTTCAGCGTGTTCTCAATCTGGCTGTCTATTATTCTCATCCCCAGCCACCAGGTATCTGAAGTAAAGACAATCGGTTCCTGCTCTTCAGCGTTAGCATAAAGATACCCTTCAATCGTAATAGAACTCTGACTGGTACGAATTTCAACCCCCGGTTCGATGATCAGGAAAGAGTCTTCGGGAACGATAACGTCACCGGAGATAAGATAGGGACTATGAGCTGAATGCCAAGTACCGCCTATGTTTCCGGAGATGCCTTCCGGGGCTGTCACAACTATGTAGTTTTCCGAAACCAACTCTTCCGTATCAGTTCCGTCAGAGACACGGAGAGTAATGTCATAAGTTCCGGGTTCAGTATAGGTAAAAGCCGGATTTTGCTCCGTACTGTCGATATTTCCGTCTCCGTTAAGATCCCATTCCCAGGAAACAATATTCTGAGAGGGCATGGAATGGTCATAAAACTGAACAGACAGACTGGGTGGTCCCTGATGGACATTGCTCGAAAACATAGGCATAAGCCCGGCAAATGAGGCTTTGGCAGCCTGATGGATAGGGGCATTACCGGTCACGAGACTCTGGACAATAACCACTGCGGAAACATTGTATATATCCCAGGAAGTATCAAGATTGAATGTATGCGAGAAGGTTTCGGATTGTCCGGTTGAGGTCAGATTGAAATTCTGCTGGCTATACGCCTTGACAGAGGCAAAATAGTCAGGATCCATTACTCCGGTCAGGTCGTAAGTCAGAATGAATAATATCCGGTTGTTGGTTGTCGAAATATTGCCGGTCATAATAGTCTCAGCATTGACGAGTAACTGATTCTGGTCATTAATGGTAAGGTCGAGATTTATCTCGAGGGGGCTGTTCAGTCCCACTAATTGATTGTAGGCATTCACGTAGTTATTATAGGCATTGGTAGCACCTATAATAGTATTCGTTCCTCCCCATTGAGCATGAGGCACATATTGTCCGTTATAAAGTCCGAATCTTGTCGAGAAACTGGGGCTGGTGTGAGCACCGTTAGCTTGCCAAATAAGGGGAATGAAATAGGGGAAGTTATCAGGGTCATTAAAAAGTTGAGCCAACGCAGACCGCGCTGGGGGGCAACTCGGGCACGTAGTTGACGTGAACATTTCTCCCACGACAAACATCTGTGTGCCCAGCAACAGAGGTGTCAGCAGGAGAAGAAAGCTTAGAAAAAAGAGAAGCTTCTTCATCATTACTCCTTTTGATTTAATTAACGATTAACATCTTTCTTATTACCGTTTGCTTAGTATTGGTTAGTTTGTAAAAATATACGCCGCTGACAACTTTTCTATTTCTTTCATTTTTCCCATCCCATATAACCTTACCTATATTATCGGCTGAAAGCTCCAAACCTGTCAAGGTTTTAATCAACTGTCCTTTGACATTGTGAATAGTAATGACAGCATCGTTAGCGAGTTGACCGTCTGGTACAGAGAAGGGGATAACGACATAATTACCTGTTGTCCGGTCGGTTCCTGTCTTATTGAGGAAAAAGGGATTGGGATAACTCGGAAGGAGTTTTAGGGAAGTATCAGTTAGCGGGAGTGTGTCGTCATCAGTGTTTGTAGTAGAAAACCAGGCTATAGAATTCAAAAGCATATCGGAACGGTCATTGTAGTTGTCAATTGCTTCGAAACCGAAAGCTAAATAGATAATCTTGGCATTTCTGCCGTAGTGTAGAGAACGAATACCGGCAACTGAGTCGTCTCCGTTATGATAGTGAAGAATGGGAAAGGAACTATCTCTGAGAGGGGCGATGACTTCCGGTGAATATTGATTATCAGCACCGTCACCCTCGGCGATCGCAAAGTTCAAGCCATCTGTGATTAGATCATCTTCCACTCCACTGACAGACCGGCTGTCAGTATCTGCGGTAATTAAGTCGGACTGGAGGTAGTCATGATAAAAAGAGGGATCAGAATAGAGTGGATTAGAAATCAGGTCTTTTCCGATATTCTGTCCGGAGAGGAATAGGTTGTATCCGTTATCGAGAAACGAACGTAAGAATGATGTTTCTGTGAGGGTCAGGGCAGGTTCCCGTTCTCCTGTAATCCAGATCAGGGTATCGAAATAAGGGGTTATTGAATCCGAAATATCAGCATAGACCGTGTTCCAAACCCCGTAGGAATATTGGCTCTCTTCTAATACAGCAGTGGAATAGTCTTCGTAATTCGACCACCCGTCACTGTCAATAATGAGCAGGTCAACATCATTTGTTAGATAGCGGAAGGGGATGTTATAATCATCAGGGAAAAGAGAGGATTGAACTGTAAAATGATAGTCCATCATTCCGGCTTCGTCGGGGATGACATTAGCATGAAAACTTCTGACTTCACCTGATTCAAGGGGGAAATCATAAGGTCCAATATAACACAGACCATCTTCGTCACAAAAAGAGGTAAGCCAGCCAGCGGGAGCATTATCGATCATAATATTGATTGTCAGATCAATAGAGTCTCCAGGATTGAATAAAGAAAAGTACTCAACTTCAAATAATCCCGTTGCAGGTCCGATATCCATTCTCTTGTTCGGTACGACTGCTCTCAGGTTATATGCAGGAGAGGGGTAAGTCGAAGCAGCCTGAACAATATCTCCCTCTGAATCAACGACATAGACTAAGGCAGAGAGATTGTTTTCATCCCAGGAAGGTTCAGTAGAAAAGGAGGTATTCAGGGTAATGGTATTATTCTGACCGGAGAGCGAAAAAATCTCTTGTTCTATCGTCCTTGCTAAATTTGTCAGTTCATTTGAGACGTTATCTTCTATCAGAATAAAGCGGGTAGTGGCATTTTGAAACTCTTCTGTGTCCGATAACATAGTGATCATGATCTCAATGTTTCCTGAGGCAGTGTCAAAATTCAAAATCTCTATCTGCAAGGGCGAAGGTGAATAATAATCCTTCTCCACGAGTGCCTGGTAGGGGAGACCATTGCTGAGCGGAAAATTTACCCCGGTTATTCTTGCCTTGCCGTTAACTATAAAGGAAGGGAATTCGCTGACCGAATATTCCTGGACAAGATTTTCGATTTCCGGTGCTGAGTACTGACCACTGTTCTGAGAGGTATAATAACGAACAGGAATAACATCTCCGGAGGAATACCTGTTCTGTAATTCATCAATACCGCTATAGGCTTCGGCAGCATCAGGGCTCCAACTGGCAGTAATCAATTCTGCTACAATCAGTCTCGGCTGGTAAGGGAGTTCCCCAAAGAGAAGGGTGAGTGATATACTAAAAAGCAGGATGATCAATAAGAAAACTTTCATTCCAACCTCCTTCGGTTTTGTTCTCTAAAAAATTATAGCGCTATGGCTTGCAGCCATTTTCTTTCACTAAGATCGCTGAACTGTGGCATTTGTTCCTTCGGCAGCTTTGTCAGTAAATACCGTTTCCAGTGATCAGAATCTCGTTATCAGGTCTAACCGTAATCCTTGAAACGGGGTAGTATAATAGCATACTCCGCTTCGGCAAACTTTGCCTCCTCTCTCTTCTCCGACAAATAACTTCAGTTCGGTATGTGAAAAAAGGTCTGCTGTCGCTTCCAGTCCAAACCAGTTTCGGTTGTCTGCCGGGTTACTTAGTTCATTGAATTCCAACTCTGATATCAAAGAGAGTGACAAGTTCCTGAAAAAGATATCGAATTGCAGGAGCGGCTTGTAAATTTCCCTCTCTGAATCCTGCCTGGTCTCTTCCCGATATCCGAATTCAGTGCGAAGATGTACCGGTAAAGTGAAAAGAGCAAAATCGAAAAGCAGTGCCGGAGTAATCTCCTTGTACCAGAGTTCCCAATCTTTGTCTATTGTCTCGAACTGAGCATATTCCAAACCTAAGATGAAACTATCAAAATCTTTTCTCCCTTCGATAAAGAGATCACTCTGCCTGATAGAAAAACTGCTGTTCCAGGCTTCGGAATAGATAACTGAAATCTCGGTAGTGAAGTCGGGAATATATCTGAGTTGCCCGAGTAATCCTTCTTCATCGGCTCCAGGCTGAATCCTCTCGGAGAGAGGTTCTTCACTGGCATTCAGAGTGGGGAGGTCATTCATTCGATCATCGAAACGGTCATATCTCTTATAACCCGAAGAGATGGTGAAATTTCCAAGATAAGTGTTTGCCATACCGTAAAGAGCTTGTCCCCGGAATTCGCCGGCTATATTCCTGTAGGTCTTTGTCTCGGCATATTCAGCATAAAAATCGTAGAGATCGGTAAGCAGCTCGATCCTGCTTCCGGCGGTAATTCTGGTGCTGTACTTACTATCGATTCGTTGAACCTCTTGCCTGGTGAAACTGAAACCTAACTGGTTAAACCAGAGAAAGGGGAGTGAATAATCCAACCCCCCGATGATATCCTTGCGGTTAACATTATTCTCACTGGGAAGAGTGGCATATAGTGCCTTTAAATTATGATCTCCTGAACTTAAGCGTAAGTTCAGGCCGGTTAAGCGGGTATCGTGATCATAAGCCTTATCTCTGAAAGCTCTCATTATAATACCGTTACCGAAGAATTCGGAAAAAGAGCCGGCACGTACTCTGGAAGCAGGTAAACTGATTTGGATATATCTTTCATCCCAGCGGTAATCAAGGTCACTATGATGTAATACTTCGATAGCCTGAAACTGATCATATTTCGGTAATTCGGCGATAAATGACATACCGGCTTCGATATTTTTATAGTTCAATCTTAGGGTAGTTTCGTTGTAGAAGTAATTGGAAAGGGAATCTTCTGCTGCTTTATAAATGAACTGAGCTTCATTGATCCCCGACAGGCTGAAGTCTCCGTAACAGAGGCTGAGAGAGAAGAATACCAGTAAGAAGAATGATAAGAATACACTTTTATTCATCTTTCTTTGTTTAACTCCTCTTGCTCTTGGTGAGGTATAGATTCCTGTTGTTCAGACAGGATAGACAATTGCCTGGTGATTTCAGCTTTGAGTTTTTCTTCGTCTCCGCGGGTGTAACCTGTATGTTCGTACAATATTTCCCCGGAGGGGCTGATAAGAAAAGTATGGGGAACGGTTGTAACCTGAAACTGCTTCATGATCTCCTGGTTGGTATCAAAGAGAGTGACAAAAGTATATCTTTGTGAACGGATAAGGCTTTTGGCTCTGTTGACGGAACGGGGATTATCTATACTGATCGCTAAAAGAGTTACTTCATCATTCTCGGAATGAATCTTCTCCAGTTCCGGTAAAAGTCTCAGGCAGGGAGCACACCAGCTTGCCCAGAAATCAATGATGATCAGATCAGAACCGAGATAATCGGTAACATTGATCTCCTGATTATTGATATCAGGCAGGGTAAAACTCTGAATAGCCTCCCCCTGAAGCAGAGTTATGCTTAGCAAAAGACTGATTGTAAGCAAGATTAAATGACGCATTATTAACCTCCTGTTCAATGCAGGTCAAAATATTAGTGCCGGCTACCCGGTATCTCTATTTCATATTCATATACATTATGAACGAAACAGGTATCCTCATCATAGTTATCCTCAACCGTCTGGATCCAGACGACCAGACGAGAATCATTAAAACTGAAGTCCGGAATCGATAACTCTGCGTTAAGGATACTGTTTAGATCATCGGCAGAGAGTGAAACACTACCTTTGGCTATAACTACATTTCGGCAAGGTTCTCCAGCTGCATTATTGACGTCTGTCTCCTTATCAATCAAGGCATAACGCAACTGCAGATCCGGCTGGTCTGTGATCATCGTTTCAGCGGTCAGAGCAAAAGAAAGGACTTCTTGGTTTATGGTGTAATCAAATCCCGTTAGGAGATAATCTGCCTCCAGAGCAAAATACTGAGAGATAGCAAAATTGTAAGCAGGATAACTTTCTGTGGGATGACCGCCCGAGATCTTAAGCTGTCCCTGAACGATTCCTATTGGTAAGGAAAGAGGCAGTTCATAGTATTCGAGAATGTCGTTGTGACCAAAAGCAAGCTGGTCGGAAATATGATATTCAATATAATAGAAAGCCTCTCCATAGAGTTGTTTCAAATCATTAAGAGCAGCTTCAACATAAGGACAATTAGGACACCAGGTTGCAGTAAACAGTTCTACTAAAACTTTTCTATCAAAGGTTTCAGTCCCATTTTGCCGGTTACCTATGAAAAGAAAGTTATGCTCTTCATCAAGGCAATATTCAGTGAAAGTTGTATCTATTCCGGCAGTAGTATCCCGGATGATCAGACTGAAGGTGAGTGAAATGCCCCCGCTGTCGGGGAGAACATGGAAAATCTGGAGCTCTTCCGTTACAAGCTCTGTTAAACCGTGGTAATAGTTTTCAACATCACTTTTTAAGCTCCCGTCATTGAGATAATCATCACTGTAATAAACCATTACCGGGGTCAGATCATTCCCGAGAAGAGCAGTCCGCAAGATTTCGGTAAATCCTTCCAGATGTTCGTCAAAAGCCTGAGATATGTCATTTCCGTTTGGATCAGCGGGCTGGAAAGAATTATCGAATCTGTTGCAGGAAAAAAGCAGCAATGCTATGAGAAATAGGCATAACTTAAAAATATTATTGCTAAACATCGATTTATTCATCTATTCGCTCCAATACATCAAAGACCATTCTTTTGGTTATTATTTCCGGCAGTAACACCGGCTCTTCAATGCCGGGCAGATAAAAGACATAGACTGGGACACCGACTCTGCCATAACTCTGTATCCAGGAGAATATGGTTTCATCATAACTGGTAAAATCTGCGATAAAGAGCTCTACTCCCTTTCTTTCAAACGCTGCCTGAACGTCATCAGCATAAAGCACTGTAATCTCATTCGTATAGCAGGTAGTACACCATTTCGCAGTAAAATCTATAAAGACGGGAATTCCTGCTTCCTGAAGTTCGTGAATTCTTTCGGGTGAAAAAGTCTGCCATCTTCCCTTGACCATACCAGATTCTGATTCCTGTTCGAAAGTCTGTTCCTGAAAACGGAGAGTGTTATTGCCTACCATAACGACCAGAAGAATGGCAATCAGCAGGGCGAGAATCTTTTTAAAGGTTGAAAACTCAGGTCGGAAATATCTTCCGATTATCCTGAAGGCTACCGCAAGAGAGAGGAGAAAGAAAACTACTGAGAATAATCCGCTTCCGCCCAATTGATAATAGAGAACCTGCAGCATTTTGATAGCCCAGAAGAGGAGTAAAAATCCCATAAGCTCTTTCAGGACATTCATCCACTCTCCCGGTTTGGGCAGTTTACTAACAAATCTCGGTTTAAAGGCAATGAGGATAAAGGGCAGAGCCATACCCAAGCCTATAAGCAGGAACATAGCGAGAATTATCACTGGTCTTTGAGCAAAGGCAAAAGCTAAGGCAGCACCAAGGATCGGGGCAGTACAGGGAGTACCGAGAAGAACAGCAAAAACTCCCATTAAAGAACGAGCCGGCCAATCCTCTTTTACTGGTCATTTTGGCAGTAACTTTAGCATCGGGAAGGGAAATGACGAAAACATCGAAGAGCGAAAGCGAGAAGACAAAGATGACAGAGGTAAGAACAAGAACAAAGATCGGGTTCTGGAACTGAAATCCCCAGCCGACATATTCTCCCGACGCTTTCAGAATGATAACAATTATGGCTAAAGAGAGAAAAGAAAAGAGAATCCCTAAGGAATAGGTGAGAGAATTGAGGGTAATCTTCTTTTTATCCGCTTGACTGTCCTTGATCAGAGTAAAGGCACGAAGAGAGAGGACAGGAAGGACACAAGGAGTAAGATTGAGTATTATTCCCCCTAACAAGGCAAAAAGAAGATAGAGCAGGATCGGTTCCTGAGTTGGAGAGGTTGAGGATGGCAGAACTTCCAGGGTCGTCTTCAATTCTTCCTCTTCCGGCATTATACAGGTGCCTGTGTTATCATAACAGAGCTGGTACCCTGCCGTTATAGCTAACTCGTAACTGCCGGGTTCGGCATCATGAGTGATGTTAAGCTCCCGGGTTAACACAACTTCTCCATAGAGATGAATGAAACCGTCAGCTTCTATCTTTCCCGTGGGATAGACTATCTCTTCGAGAGTAATTCCCGGTATTTCAGCAACCTCGAAGAAAAAATAGTCTTCCTGCAGGATCTGGTGCAAACCTTCCGGAAAGACATAGGTTACCTGGATTTTTCCTCTGCTGCCGGTCTCGATTACTTCCGGCTCTAATCTTACCGATACTTCAGCTTGTTGTGAAAAAAGAAAGCTGCAGGCGAATAAAAACACTATAATTATGCTGACTCTGTAGCGCAAACTCTTCATATTACTTAACTCCATCTAAAAAATTGTGTCTAAATATTTATTCAGTTTTTTGGTCAGCTTTAAAGAATTCTCCCGCATTCTTTTGCCAACTTAGTTTGTGAGCGTACTCTCTTGCCTGCTCGTATAGCTGCTTTCTCATTTGTTCATCCTTGGGGAGAAGATCGAAAATATCTCTACCCTGCTTTCTGAACAGCTTGTTTTCCAAATCTGTTCTTTCCTGGGCAGAGATATTGAGGAGAATCTGGTCGTCAGTGAGGTCAACTTCGGAAAAATCGATCCAATGATAAGGTTTTAGTGATGTTTCTCTGAAACAGGAATCAAGTAAAAAAGAACATCCGCATTGTCTGCTAAGAATAGCGGTACCTCCAAAGGGAACTGTTTCGATTTGAGCTATGCCGAAAGGTTCATAAATAGAAAAGCCAAGTTCGGCATCAGAGCCGTAACGTAAATCGGAAAATGTTGTTCCTTCCGGTATCCTCTTTCCGGTTACTTCCTGTGAAAAACCGTATTGATTGATGAAAACCCCTTTAATGGATATTGATTTAGCATTGAATAGTTTCAGGGAATTATAAACATCCCTTTCATAATCTATCAGATCGGGATAACCCTCAGTATGAAGGAGCGGCCAGCCGTATTCTTTCTCCATTCTCATAATATCATTCGGGTCTCTGCCACTGCTGATCAAACTCGATAAAAGAATATAGAACCCTTTCAAATTATGCTCTGAAAAGTAGTTATCCATCTCTTCCAAAAAACGGATATCCCGCCATAACCCTTTACTGATTACTAATCTTGTAACATGAGTAAAGATAACTTCCGGAGTGAAATTGAAGAGAGTTTCACAATAATCTGCTAATCTCTGACGCGATACAGTCTTCTTTTCGTAGTCCATACTGTTCGTAGGGACGCCGTTATAGACGACATGGATCCTTTCCGCTTTCACTTCAGGCTGTAAATATCTGTATTCTTGCTTTATCCAGTCCCCGACAGCAATAATATCATCGAAGTGGATGGCCAGTTTAATTAATTCATTACGGTAATTGTTTTTCTGAGAACCGAATCTCTCTTCCAGAGGAATTTGTCTTTCACTATCCCTGAGCATTAAGTTGTAAAAAGTGATGTCATGACCCGGAATTCTCTCTACCAAAGCACGAGCAGTGGAAACCTCATGAGCATAGAAATACGTCCGACAGCTCTTCTTTTCTGTTAACAACAGCTTCAAACAGCTTGGGACCCCCATATATTCATGAGAAAAAGCTGTGATAACGTCTTCAGAACCGGTCAAAGACTGCATAATATCAACGAACGGTACTGCCAGCCGCACGTATTGCTCACAATCCCAATCATTATAGGTGTCCGACTGAAACCGGAATTTCTCCCACAGCTGATACTTAAAAGTGTTAAGAGGCTCAATTCTTAGCCTCTTAATCCCAACTATGAGTAACTCAACTTCCGTACTTTGATCGGGATGGATCTCATCATAGATATCCTTTTTGCCGTAAACTATATCAATATGATATTGCTGGCACAAATCCCGTAAGTGCGGAAAATCTTCTTCGATACCGTCTAATGAAGAGAACAGGACTCGAGAGTCTTTGCCTAATCTTTCCGGATGTAAAGAACTCTGATCATCGAAAAGAGGTCCGTAAAAGATCGTTCGGGAGAAATTCTGCTGATAAGCTTCAGTGTTACATAAACCGCTCAGAACTGAACCGATACCCCCGATTTTTTTGGCAGCCTCATGACTGATATGTATTCCGATATTCATCTATTACAACCATGCTTTTTTTTAATGGATATTCTGTTGTCACTTAATATCCGGTCAAGAAAAATTATCGGGAGAAGATTTGCCGGGAATAAGCAAATTCATTAAAAGACTCTAAAGATCCGCAGATAGCCGAGAGAATAGTGTCTCATAATCATTATACCTGAACAGGACAACCGGAGAAAATTTTTCATTGACAATTATTGTATTATTTTGAGACAGTATATGATGATGAGTTGTAAGTTAGAAGACTCATGAGAAACAGATTTACGGGGGAGTTATGAAAATTAGTACAAGATTTTCTTTCTTTATTTTACTCTTGGTTTTATTGCTTGGAAGTTCTACTTTTTTATGGTCTCAATCACTTACTTTTGATATTACCGATCTTCAGGGAGTGCACCGTTGGGCTCCGATAAAAGGACCTCATATCTTTACTGTCTATACCCCGGCTCCCGTGATGGTTTTTGCCTGGTCAGGTTTTGACTGGTTAGATGGGGTTACAGAGTCGGTGTTTATCGAATCAGAAGGGGTTGATGATCTATTGGGAGTTGATCCGGTAGTTGAAATGTATGTTAGCGGCTTTGATCTGCACTCTCTGGAATTCGTCAATGTCGTAAATTTTGGGGGTGATCCCTTTACCCCGGGCGAGAGAGGGGATTTCCGTATTTATACAGGCGGCACAGCAACTATGCATTTGAACGGGGTCAAGATCGCCGAAGCTTCTAATTTTCAGGTAGATATCCTGGTCTCATATCCTGTTATCGGCGGAGGTCCCGGACAGCTTGCTCAAGCAGTCGGGGTAGCAGATATAAACATGGCAGAGACAGATCCTGATTGGGTAGTGAGATTTGATAACGGAAGCGGACAGTTTGAATTCGAATTTGAAAACTTTACTGCCGGGATCGGTCCTAATCACGATACAACCGTAACAATTTTAAGCAGGGATGTTCACACAACAGTTGATGATGCTATTTTAGTTGCCGACGATACGGTTGATTTTGATGCCTCAATAGGCGTAGTAGTAGATTTTGAATTCACTGATCCGATGGTCTATGATGAAGGGGCTGGTGAGGTAGAAGTTGTTAAAACGCTAACGGTAAATAAAATATATGGAGATGCAGGTGGAGTACTTCCTGCAGAAGTACTTTCCTTCAATAGCCAATTTTATTACCGTTTCGGAGCTGTTTTAGATGGTTTTCAATGTGATATTACTTTTGATCTTTCTGAAGTTCCTAATCTTCCCACTGATCTGGAAGATGTTGTGTTTATGAGAAGACCGAAACGAGCACCTCAGGATTATGTTTGGGAAGTTATACCTAATGAGATAGAAATTCTCTCAGTCACACCACCAAGACTGTTAGTAAAGGATGTTACCGGTTTTAGCGAGTGGGGAATCGGCTTCTTAACAGACGATTCATTACCGGTAGAATTGAGTTCTTTTACCAGCAGTGTTACGGCTAACGGTTTTGTAGAGCTGACCTGGATAACAGAAAGTGAAAGCAATATGCTCGGTTATCATATTCATCGGGCTGAAGATAACAATGTAGCCTTGGCAGAAAAGATTACCGGCGAGGTAATTAATGCCGAAAATTCATCGACCACGGTTTATTACAACTATACCGACAAAAATTTACCTACAGCCGGTACTTACTACTATTGGTTAGAGTTTGTGGAGTTAGACCTGACTTCCGGTTTCCACGGACCAATCTCTGCAGTAGTATCTTTTGATAATGATGATGATACTCCGGGAATAGTATATAGAACAGAGTTGATCGGTGCTTTCCCTAATCCTTTCAATCCTGAAACTTCGATCGAGTTCACTTTAGCTGATCCTTCCCATGTTACTTTGAGAATCTTTAACAGCAGGGGACAATTGGTTAAGGAGTTACTTGCCAATGATCAATTAGCTGCAGGTTTTTACTCGGAAGTTTGGGATGGAAGGGATAACTCAGGGGCTTCAGTAGGCTCAGGAGTATATTTCTACCGGATGAAGGTTGATAATAGTTACGATATGATTAAGAAGATGGTGCTTGTTAAGTAAGCATAGCTTTTATAGTTAACAAACAAGATTAAAACTAACCACCCCAGATAACCTCTGGAGTGGTTAGTTTCTTTTTGGCTACCAGGTGTCTGTCTCATTCTCAAAAAGAGTATTCTATCCCGAGATTTGCTCCCATACCGCTGACATTCTGTTTGTTTTCGATATGTCCGAAGGTCTTCAGAGCAATCGTACTTTTTAACTCATTGTGGCGATAGAATACTTTACTCAGAAAGTTGAGCTTAGGGCTAAGATCATATTTAAAACCAGTCCAAATCAGAGCATTCAAACCACTGTAATCTTCAAAGCTTTCAAATTCATCTTCTAATTCTATATTTAACGGGGTGACTTCTTCTCTTAGGAAGCTCATTCCTAACCCGGCTCCAATTATTGGAATAATTCTTGGTGTAAGAGAGAAGTTATGCTGCACATTAAAGGATATCGGAATGATATTCAGTTTCACATCGCTCAGTTCATTACTTGATTCGTATGGAGTTGCAGTCTGGATGAGTTTTCTGGTAAGAAGAGAGTTTTGCTGATGATAATCTATGCTTAGCTGTGCTTCTATTGCCGGAAAAATTTCATATCCCAGGGTTAATCCGGTTATCAGTCCGTTATCAAGGCCATCATCGGGGAGAATCATTCCTGTTCTCAGAGAAAGATTCACCGGGTTTGCTGACAAAGCTGTTATCAATGAGATCAAAACGAGCAAGATGAAGCATTTAGACATATTTACCTCCCGAAAATCTATTTCGGTATATATAACTGAAAACCAGGCATAATATTACATTCTAAATGTTGTTTTGTTTTTAAAATATATTGGCATGGAAGTTGCTTCATAACTGACAATGAAGCCTATATTATATACTACAGGAGAGAAAATGGGAAATAGTTTCATTAAACTGCTTGAGGATATCTGTAAGGAGAATACAGAAGTTAAATTCGATTTTCATTATGAAGAATGGGAGACAGATTTTCTTCGTTTTTTTCGAAGCGAGATTAACTACAATATCTCAAAAAAACTGATCACTCTTGATGCTTCTCTTTACAAAGGGAAGAAGCAATATGCATTTCAAATCGCCAATCCGACAGAAGAACAACTCCGGATAAATATTGAACAGGCACTTTCGGTTATAGACAGACTACCGGAAGACCCTGATTTCGTTGACCTGGAGGATAACAAAGAAGCAGCAGCGGAGATGGTTAAAGAGAATAATATTCTGAAAGTACCTTTAGAGAAAAAAATTGAGATATTGAGCAGGATCTCAGAAACGGTAGAACCTTATGGTTTTAAAATATTCGGAACGTTCATCTGTAATTATCAGATTGACTATATTGTTAACAGTAATGGTGTTAACAAGCGGATGACAAATTCTCCGATAATGCTGGAATTGAAGGCAATGTCCGATAAGAATGAAGTCACAGTGATTGAATCATTTGGAAGTGAGGATATTTCTGCTTTTAATCTTGCTGCCTTTATTGAGCAATTGGAAAAGAAGGTACAGATCGCGACTAAGGATGTTGTAGATGTTGAACCTGACAGCTACGAAGTTATTCTTGCTCCGAGATGCCTTGCTGAATTCTATGGTTATCTTGTCTGGGGTGGTTTGACTGCTTCAGTTTATGACCGGAAGAACAGTTATTTTGAAGATAAACTTGATAAGCAGGTGTTTCCGGAGATCATCAATCTGGCAGATGACCCCAATTACCCGGGAATAATAAACTTTGCCTATAATTCTGACGGACATATTTACCGGTGCTTGGAACTGATCAAGAATGGAGTTTTCAAAAATTTCCTCGTAGATAATTATTACAGCCACAAAACCGGTATGAAGAAGAACGGTGCTGAAGCCGAATGTCTTGTTATGCAACCCGGGGAGAGCAGCTTAGAAGAGATGATAAAGGGTGTAAGAAAAGGGCTTTATATCTCAAGCCTGCATTATATGAATTTTATAAACATGAAAGAGACCTCAGTGACCGGTTTGACCAGGGACGGAACTTTTCTGATTGAGAATGGAGAGTTTAAGAAAGTTGTGAATAATCTGAGATATACGGTCAGAATAGTCGATGTCATAAAGAGTATAACCGAGATAGAGAATAGAACATCCCTTGTTCCCATGTCAGATAATTACGGAGCCTTTGGGATCAACAGCTATGCGATGCCCCATGTCAAGGTATCGGCATTTAAGATAAGCTCATCAACAAAAACAATATAGGAAAAAGAGAATGAAGATATTAGTAAACGACATAATTAAGAAAATGGACATCCCTGATGTACAGTTTGCCGATGTACGGGTTACTTCTACAGATAGTCAGGCTATTGCCTTTGAAAAGGGTGTTTTAAAGCGAATAAGTTCCACGAAAGATTCTCTGGCCATTGGGATAAGAGTTCTTGTGGATGGCTGCTGGGGATTTGCCGGTACGAATGATCTCGATCCCTTAAATATTGAAAGAATGATAAAACGGGCAATGAAGAATGCCCGGGCAGGAAAGAGTTTCAAAAATGATAAGGTAGTTTTTCCTGCAGTGAAACCGACAGTAGCAAGTTATGTTTATCAACCTGTTGAGGATCCTTTCTTAATGAGCGATGAGGAGAAACTGGAATATTTGGGAAAGATCGCCGGGAAGCTTACCGGTAATGATAAAATAGTATATTCTTTTCTCTATTGCGTTTTTTACCGGCAGCATAAGATATACGCTAATACAGAGGGGACACTGACCGATATGACCGTATATGATACAATGCCTATGATGGAAGTCGTTTCTTCTGATGGAACACAGGTAATGAGCCGTAACTATCCCGGACACATGTCAGCCCAGAGAGGTGGTTTTGAAGTTATCCGTGAGTATGATTTTAATCATAACACGGATGTTATTATCAAGGAAGCAATTGATCTTTTGACTGCCCCGGAGATTAGTGAAGAGAGAGCAGATTTGATAATAGGAGGCGGACATCTTGCCTTACAGCTGCACGAGTCTGTTGGTCATGCCACAGAGGCAGACCGGATATTCGGGATGGAGGTTTCTTACGCAGGTAAAACCTTCATCAAACCTGAAATGCTCGGCTCTTTTCGTTACGGTTCGGAGATAGTAAATATCTACAGTGATAGTACCGATCCCAAGGGTATTGGCTTCCATCCCGTAGATGATGAAGGCATTCCCGGCAGAAGAGTAGATATCATCAAAGATGGAATCTTAGTTAATCAGCAGACTTCCCGGGAAGTTGCCCATCGGCTTGGTTTAGAACCGAGTTCGAACATGAAGGCCTCATTTGCCGAAGACTATCCTTTGGTCAGAATGACCAACTTCTGTTTAGCACCTGGGAAGGGGTCTTTAGAAGACCTGATCAAAGAGACCGAAAACGGTTATCTGGTTGATTTTACTAAAACCTGGTCAATCGATGACAATCGTAACAATTTTCAGTTTACTACTGAGATCGGCTGGAAGATAAAGAATGGCCGGATAACCGGGATTGTAAAAGAACCTACATATTACGGGATTACTCCCGAGTTCTGGAATTCTTGTGACCGGATCTGCGGACAGGAAGAATGGAGATATTTCGGAACATATCATTGTGGCAAGGGAGAACCGGGACAATCAATGCATCTTTCTCATGGAATAGCTCCAGCCCGTTTCAAGAACGTTGTGGTTAATGTTAAAGCATAGCAGAATGAAAGGGATTTCAATGCCGGCACTTATTTTTTGTTTGACAATTCGAGAATGAGTTATATATTATTCTCGAATACGCAGGGCAGGTAGATAGGGATGACCGATGTTATTTAGTCTTGATTCTCTGATATTATTGCCAGATAGAGAAATTATATGGTGTTTTTATCTTTTGCTGTGTTATTTTTTAGATAGTTTTGGGCTTTAGGAAGGGACTATCTCATTTTTTACTATAGTGGAGTATCCTGATGGATTATAGTGTTGGCAGTTGTAAAGTACTTATTATCGAAGATGGTAGGTTGTTTGCCGATTTTCTGAAGATGTTTTTGAAAAAAAAGGGTTATCAATCTCTAACTGCTGAGACTGGCAGAGAAGGGTTAAAAGAGTTTGACCGCTCTAATCCAGATTTAGTTCTTGTGGACATATCCCTTCCTGATATCAATGGTCTGGAAGTTATAAAGAGAATCAGGAAGAAAGCCGAGTTCATTCCAATTATAGTTGTCACCGGAACCTCAGACATCAATATAGCTATCGAAGCAGTCAGGTCAGGTGCCTGGGACTATATTTTAAAACCGGTAGATGATCTCAAGAAATTTGATAAGATAATTCAGAAAGCCCTTGATAAATCCTATTATCAGAAAAAGGAGCAATATTACCGGGAGAGGTTAAAGCGGCATTCATTGGCGGCGAAAGAGATGCAGGAGAGTTTGTTTCCGCAGGAGAGGGAAGAGTGGAATGGCTATGTTTTAGGAAGGCATATCATCCCTTCCATCGATACAAGTGGTGATTTTATCGATTATTTCCTGATAGATTCAGAACATTTCGGCTTTTATATCGCTGATGTTGCAGGGCATGGAGTAGCTGCTGCTTTTTTAACGATCATCCTCAAGGGATTCTTTAATCTGTACCGGGAAAAATATAATCAGATGCAGGATAATACGGTTCTCAACCCTTCCAAAATATTAGAGTTGCTAAATAAAGAGCTATTACAGGAAAACTACCGCAGGCATATTACCCTGTTTTATGGGGTGATCAATATGACAGAAAACCGGATTACTTTTTCCAATGCCGGGCTTTATCCTCTACCGATTATTTTCGATGGCGAGAAGAGTTGTTTTATTGAACAAAAGGGCTTACCACTTGGTTTTGTTCAGCAAACAGATTATGAATCGGTAACCCAGGAGCTTCCTTCGGTTTTTTCACTGCTCTTTTTCTCCGATGGGGTTCTTGAGATTTATCAGACCGAAGACCCTGAAGAGCAGAAATCACAACTATTGAGTTATATCGATAGTTTGCGGGATGATGAAAAAGCCATTCTCGATAAAATAAACCGCATCATAGTAAAGCATTACAGCAGAGAGATTCCCGATGATATTTCCTTCCTGCTGATAAGAAAACCGGAAGCCTAAAGTCACAGATGAGCTGAGACTTATGTCTGGACTAACAGTTTAGATTTAACTAATTTGAGCTTTGTTTACAGATAGATATAATATCAAGATTGAAGTAGTAATGAGCTCAGAAATGATTTGACAATAAAGGACTTCATACCTATAAATTTTCAATCAACCTTTCAAAGGTAGTATCTATGGCGAGATTGTTCAGCAAAGAGTATCATGAATTATCCAATACCTGGTATTTCAAGACCAAAATTTTTCCCTTCGAGAAAGGAGAACTAAGGTATCAGGCTGTGGAGGATGAAGAAGGAAATCTTTTAATCCGGTTTTTTGCTGCTGCTGAAAAGAAAAAATATCTGCCGGAAGACCTCATTATAGTTTATGATCCCAGGGAATTGAAGATTCTTGATCATAGCTGTTTGAATTGTTCAAAGGAAATTGGTTGTAATCATTACTTAACTGTGATTGACTATGCTTATAACTATATCTCAACTGAAATCCAAAAGGTTGAGGATACTGAGCCAATAATTGACTCTGCCCTGAAGGTGGACAGTTCTCTTTCAGTTTTTAGTAAAAAGCTACTGGAATATTCTGCCTACTGGCAATTGCTGATAATCAATGGTAAGATTCACATTGAAGGTATCTATAACAGGGATAATGACAAGATCCGGTTTTATTTTTCAGGTTATAAAGACATTGACCTGCGGTTAATTGCTATCAATAATCTTAACAGAAGTTTTCCGGTGAGAACCATGGAATTGGGCAAACGGAATCAGATTAAATCAGGACAATCCGAGTCAGGGGAGATCAGTCTGATCCCTGAGCAAACAGCAGCTTTTAAAGATAGCGAGCTGGGCCTGTTATCTCTATTACAGAAAATTAAGTGCTCATACAGTAAAAAGCATAAGTACTATACGATCTACAAGAAGGATTTTGTCAGTACTTTTCCGTACTTACAGGACTTGTCCTCAAAAGTGCTGATAAAAGAAACGGGGGAGAGGCTGATCTTCTCCGAAGATGATTATTCATTATCGCTTCAGGTTCAAAGAGAGAACGAAGAAAATTATAGGATAAAGGCAGCCTCAGGTAGTTTTATTTCAGCCTTTTATTCAGGGAATGAGAGTTTCATCTTTATCGAAAATGTAGTCAACAGATTGCAGTTACCATTTTCTGATCGAATTCTTAAGCAAATATTAGAAGAGGGCTATCTGTTTCCTGAGGAAGATTTGATTTTCTTTGCTTCCATAGCGGCAAAGCAGGCTGGAATGAGTAAATGCTATATCGACTTTGCTTCCGACATTGATCTTCCACCCCATTATACCTCTTCTCCCACCGTTATTCTCAAGGTAGCTAAAGGTCATAATAAAGAAGAACAAGGAATGATTAGGCTTTACGGTGGTCTGATCTATCAAAGTGATACGATTTCACCTCAGGTTTTGTCTGAAGCAGGCAGTGAAACAGATGTACCGACCAGGGGTAAGGAGATCCCTTTAAGTTCAATCTTTTTTTCGACAGAATTGGTTTGCTTTAAGAGTGCCGCAAAAGTGAAAGAATGGTTCTACATACCCTATGATAAGAGGGTAGAGGTGCTGAATTTCCTCAATATTCTCCCCTATCCGGATGAAGATCTGATGGCCGGTAAATCGGAGTATCTCTATAGTTCTGAAGAGAAAAAAGAGAGACTGAAAAAAGTCCTCTATGAGAATATCCCCGACGACTGGATATTGGAACTGGATGATTCCCTAAAAAAGGAATTCGTGTATCGTATTGAATTGAAACCGGAAGTAACTATTAAGCCTACCGATAAGATAGACTGGTTTGAATATGAGGTTATATATAAGTATCAGGATTTGACTTTTAGCCATGAAGAGCTCCGGAAGTTTTTTGCTGCTAAGGAGAAATATCTTAAATTAGAGGATAACAGACTGGTCTATTTTACCGGAAAGAATAAGTTTTCTCAATTGGATAAATACTTATCTCATACCAGAAAGCAGTTAAAGAACAGAGATCTTATCTCCAATTATAATCTTTCTTATCTTTATATACTCTCAGAGCTGAACGAAGATATGAAGATCAGGGGTGATACTTATCTGAGTAAGATGTACAAGGAGTTATTGCGAAGGCATCCTGAGGACACCACTCCAATACCGAGAGCATTAGTCAATATCATGAGGAGTTATCAGAAGGCAGGGTTCTATTGGTTAAAGATGTTACAAAAGTATAAACTGGGTGGATTACTGGCTGATGATATGGGATTAGGAAAAACCCTCCAGTCTCTGGCAATTCTCTCTGACTATTATGAAAACTCTCATCCTGTAAGGAAGATATCCTTAGTCATTTGCCCCAAGACGCTTCTTTATAACTGGTCTATGGAGATCGAGAAGTTTCATCCGAATCTGACCTATACTATATATGAGGGGAATCCTAAAGAACGCCTACCTCTGCTGGAAAACACTGAAAGTGATGTCATCATTGTTTCTTATTCGCTGATTCAAATGGATATAAATCATTTCATGCAGAGGAGTTATGCTTATGTCATTCTCGACGAGGCTCAACACATCAAAAATCCACTTACTCTTCGGAGTAAGGGTGTGAAAAAGCTTCAGGTTGACCACCGTCTTGCTTTGACCGGAACACCTATTGAAAATAGCCTGATTGATATCTGGTCGATATTTGATTTTCTTATGCCCGGGTATTTACTCTCTTTACGCTCTTTCCGCAAAGAATATACAGAAGATGAAGAGACAGCTGAGAAGAAAAAAAAACGTCTTTCCGGAATTATCTCACCTTTTATCTTGAGGAGAAGGAAGAGTGAAGTGCTACTTGAACTCCCTGATAAGCAGGAACAGTATGTTTATAATAAAATGACCCCCTTACAGGAAAAGACCTATATAAAGATCCTGGCACTGGCAAAGGAGAGATTATTCTCAGAAAAAGAAGAGGAGATCAAATCCGATTATATAAACATCTTAACTGCTCTGATCAGACTAAGACAGACTTGTAACCATCCGGGATTAGTTGATAAAGAACTGGTAGCAAAAGAGAATATATCCGGAAAGATGGAGCTATTACGGGAACTGGTCCAGGATGCGGTAGAGAACGGCAGGAAGATACTTGTATTCAGTCAATTCGCGATGATGTTAAAACTTATAGCCGGAGAGTTGGATAAAATAGGTTTACTATATGAGTATATGGATGGAAAGACCAGCCACCGTCAGCAAAGGATAGAGCACTTTACCAAGAATGAAAAGATCAGGGTTTTTCTTCTGACTTTAAAAGTAGGGGGGCTCGGTTTAAATCTGACAGCTGCCGACACGGTAATTATAGTTGACCCTTGGTGGAATCCTATGAGTGAGAATCAATCGATTGACCGGGTTTACCGGATAGGACAGACAAAAAAAGTGCTTGTTTACAAAATCATTACTAAAGGAACGGTCGAAGAAAAGATTCTCAAACTCCAGGAACAAAAGAGGCATGTTTTCAAGTCTGTCGTGGAGGGGAGTCAATCTCTGATCAAGAAAATGTCGATAGAGGATATTCGCAATCTCTTCGAATATGTTTGATAATTTCTACCAAGAGGAAGTTTCTGCTGCAATTATTGTTACAGCTTATTCTTTGAATACCGGGCAAATCATCCCGCTTAACAGAAGCTTACGAAGAAGGGAACTTTAATGACAATCCGAGGGCAGCTCCGAGTTTAGTATCAAACGGTTAAGCAGATAATGCTTGTCAAAATCTCCAAATAAGACCGGCACGGAACTGCAGAGGTTCTTCGGGTATCTGATTACATATAGTGTCCGGATTGACGATCAACGGTTCTGATAGTTCAAACTTGCGATAAGGTTCTTGCAGAATGTTCTGGACACTAAGCTCTGCAGATAGGCTTTTTAGTATTCTTTTCCGCCCTGAAAATGAAAGAAGAGCGACATCAGGCATATCGTTACCGGTTAAGTTCTTTCTGCCAAAGATGTATTTCAGATCAGTGCGGAGAGTCAGCGAATCGGCAAACCAACCGAGGGTTGTTATGTTATTCCATTCCGGGAGGAAGGGGATCTCATCACGTTTAGCAGTCAAGTTTCCGGATGATCCGGTAGTTTCCTTATAGAGATAATAATCAAAGTTATTACGGAACTGCAAATGGTGATAAGAATAGCTAAAGGAGAAGGAAATCTGCTGCTCCAAAAGATCTATCATGTTCTGGGTGAAGAAGTATTGTGTATTTGAGTCATTATAGAAGAGATAATCTTTATGCCATCTGATGTTATAGGAGAGAGATAAGGGAATAAAGCGGTCGTTTTCGAAAACAACAGAACCATTCAGGGGTGTTTTAACAAGCCGTTTATTCACAGCAAGAAACTGATCGGGGTTTTCTGTTAAGAGGTTAAAGCGTGTTCTGGTATCAATTTGGGGATCGTTACTGATAATAAAGCGAATGAATCGGGACATTTCGAGTTTGCTGTGAAAACCAAGAGCTGGAAGAGCATAATAGCTGTCGGCGACAACATGAAGAGCCAGGTGATCAAGAAAAGAGAGATTATCTTTCCTTATAGCGGCGTTGAAGCCGAGAGTATTATTCTTTAGCAGCACGAATTCCAGGGGGAATGCAACTTCAAAATCATCGATAGGGAGAGTAATCCGGGTCTGAAGATCAACATCATCTGCCTTCTCTTTAACATTGGAGAGAGGTAAACTACTTTGCTCATAAGTAGTATATGCTGCTTTAAGAAAGAAATCTCTGTAGGGGAGAAACAGGCGGGCAGAATCTTTTTGGGTCAGCGAAAAAGACAAACCTGTAATCTCAAGGTCGTATAGTTCTGAGGGGTCACCGATAAGCATGCCATGCTCTTTCTCGGTTTCAGTATAATTAGAATAGAAGAATTCTAAGGCCAGGAAGCTTCTCTGATACTCCGGAACCCAACAAATCCGGAAAGACCGGGATAAGCGGTCTTCAATGATCTCATCGTATTTTAATTCTGTGAAGAATGCTAACCATTTATTCCGGAGAGAATGAAGACGGCCACGAAGATTAAGAAAGAGTTCGTTACCTCCGTGGAGTGATAGATAGCCGTTATCATCTTTGCTGCTTTTATGATGAACCTTTACCTGTTCAGGCGTCAGAAAGGGTTTATACCGGAACGCCTCGAGTGTTGATAGATTCCAATAAGGCCGCAGTCTCTCTTCTAAGGAGATTGTGTCAATGAGCTTGTCTGTTTCACCAAAGATAATAACATCAGGAAGTTCGATCTGCTCTTCGACAGTTTGTGCTCTTAAACAGGGGTTTATCAATACTGACAGGATGATCAGGAAGATATAGATTAATGAAATCCTGGCAATTGAATTGTTTGGAAACAAACCGATATCATAAGCTGTAACTACTGCTGAAGTTAGGGAGCTCGAGGAATTAGCGTTGTAGTTTCTCATCTTCTAACCCTCCAGCAGAGCATTGATTTCTTCTCGTTGAGCAGGTGAAAGACTGTTCCTGATAGCATCATACAGCTTTCGGGCATTTTCTTTATCGTTTGTTTCGATATAAGCCTGAATAGCAAGTAGCTCGGCCTCGAGCCTGACATCTTCTATCCTGGGATAGAGATATCTGACTCTTAACAGCTCCGGAATGGCAGCAGAGGGATTTCCGGTTTGGTAGAGATGAACACCTTTGTAGTATTGAGCTTTTGCTTTGATCGGTTCATAACTGCTTTGTAACAGAGTTTCTATAGTTCTCAGAGCACTGTCGTAATTTTCTTTCCGTAGATTCCATCTCACCAGTAACAACATTGCCTGTTCTTTTTCGACATTGCGGGCAAACTGAAGATATCTCTCATAGTTTCTGAGAAAGTTCTGATCATTAAGGGTAACTGAGAGAGTAAGAAACTCAAGCCAGATCTGGCTGTCATTTGTCAGTTGAACAGCCTGCTGCATCTTAGCCAGAGCTGCTGCTCTGTCCTCCCTGGCCAGTTCGAGTTTTGCCCAGGCGTAGAGTACTGCCGGATCAGATTTTTCGCTGTGCAAACTACTGAAGATCCTTTCTGCATCATAGTATTGATTGAGCCGGGTATGAGAGATAGCCATCATTCTCCTGTATTCGAAGAGCTGAGGCTCGGAAGGGCTTAATTGCTGAATAAAACGAACGTTATTGATAACCTCGTTCCACTCTTCCTGAGAATAGTAATAACTTATCTTTCTGCCATAAAGCATAACAAGAAAATCATTCGGGCTTTCCGGAGTTATCGATTCATTCAGGAGCTGGATAAAATCAACATCATCGCTTTGCAATGCTGACCATTCCAATCCGTTAAGACTGTTGACCAGGATCGAATGAGTCATATCAGGTATAATCAATTCCCGGTACTTGAGAGCAGCCATCACATAATCTTTCAGATTATAATAGGAATCAGCAATATGCAGTCTGATCTGGTTTAGATTTCTCTCTTCGGGATAGTCTTCCACATATCGTTCATAAAAACTGATAGCTGTGCGATAATCCTCATTAGTGAAAGCTGCTGTTGCAGCCATAAGAAGATACTGCTTGTCCGGAGTTCTTTCATAGAGACTGTTGTAGAGTTTAGTTGCCTCCCGGTACTCTTTTAACTGATATAGGGTTCTTGCCTGCCGTAGAATGGAGTCTTCCCATTGGCGGTCGTTAGTACTTCTTTTCGCTGCTTCGTCAAAATTCCTCAGAGCCTGGAGATAACTACGCTTAGCGAAATGAACATTCCCAGTAATGATGTGTTTCTCAAACAGAAATTCCGGTGTGTCCGGAACATTGCTCAGTTCGAGCAAAGCCTGGTCATAATCTCCCTGCAGGAAATTAATCTGGGCTAATCTCATCCTCAACAAGCCCTGATCTTCGAAAGCCGGAAGGGCAGCCTGATACTTACTAATTGCAATGTCATATTGCTGATTCTCTGTGAAGATCTCACCCTGATAGAAATAAGCCATACTCAATCTGGAGGAACCAGGAAATTCGGTTATCAGCCGTTCAAACTGCACAAGAGCATTGGGATAATCAGCTCTTTCATAATGATAAAGACCGGTTTTGAAGAGAGCTTCGTCAATGAAACTTCCCTGAGGATAGTCTGTAAGATACTCTTTGTACCATTTCATTGCTTCTTGCCGTTGCTGTAGTTGAAAATATGATTCTGCAGTCAGAAAGCGGGCTTTTTCAGTAAACTCATTTGATATCCCTTTATTCAAAGCATTGGCAAAACCGGCAAGAGCATCAGAGAATCTATCGGTGAGGAAATGATTCAAAGCCAATTGATAAAAAGCAGCTCCGGTAAAAGAGTGTTCGGGGTTTTCCCGGATAAACTGTTCGAGCATCTTATTGGCAGCATCTATATCGTTTCTTCCCTTCAATCCGGCAAGATAAAAATAGCTGTTTGATTTGATCTCGATATTAAGAGCATCCTTGCTCAACTTGGAAAAAAGAGGTTCAGCCCTGTCAAGATGACCGAGTTCCAGATAGCAGAGAGCTTTCAGATATTCGGCTCGTTCACGCTCATTTTCAATCAGTTGCAGAGTAGATAGAGCCTTTTCATAGTTGCCTGTTTCGTATTTAGCTTCACTGAGAATGAGTAGGTAGTCATCGTAGTATTGAGAAGAACTGGGGATGTAGTGATAAGCATAGCTGAGGATGGGTTGGAAATTATGTGACTTGAGAAGATAATTTAGATAAAGAACGATCATTCTGTAAAGGTTTTCCTCTTTTGTCTCCGCAGCGATGTAGTTATCAATAATCAGTTTAACTTCTTCAGCTCTTTCCAAAGCGAGCAGGGTCTCTGTTTTAGCAACCCGGATCAACCAATCCGCAGATAGCCGTTCGGCATTGTTCAAGTTATTGAGTGAAACGGGAAAGTTACCTCTTTGGAATTCGATCCGACCCAGAAAGTAGAAAGCTTTCCAGGCATTCTTATGCTGTTTGAATTCTCTCAGATAACGGGTGAAGATTTCGTAAGCCCTATCCGGCCGGTTAGTAAAGAAGTAGCATTGAGCCAGGCCTAGATAGACTTCAGGTCTTATTACCGGATCAGTTTCCGAATTGAATAGTTGTTCAAAAAGAGGTAATGATTCTGAGTAGTTTTTCTCATTCAGATTGATATTGGCTAACAGGAATCTTACATTGTCCAGCATCTCGCTGTCCGGATATTGTTTGATAAAGCTTCTGAGTTCGGTTTTGGCTAAAGAATAGTTTTGATCAGAATATAATCCCAAAGCAAAGCGAAAATCATCAATCTCTCCCGAATAGATTAAGGTTGCTGCTAAAAGCAGGAAGATGAAAGGTAGTTTTTTCTTCATTAAATCCTCTTATCTTGTTTCCTAAAAAAAATTACTCGAAATTCTGACAGATCATTGCTGTTTTCGATATCAGACAATCAGTCCCGTCTGGTAGAGATAACCCTATAACTATTAGGTTTGTTACTCTTTTCATCCCGATATTTTTACTAATCCTCTTCGATTTATAAACCTGGTAACTTCTTCCTTCGTGATAGATTTATCGTAAAGTAAAACTTTTTCCCTTAACCGGAAATCCAGAAGCAGCTCATAAAATGGTCGATAATCAGTAATGATACCGTTTGCTTTAAGTGAATACTGCAAAATTTCCAGCAGGTCTAATCTCGAAACACTATTGCTTTTCTCAACTGCAGGCTGCCTCTGTGCTGAGTTCTTATCGGTTATTGGTGGTAAACTCTCCCGGGGAGAGTCATTATCTGCTGCAGCAGAACGAATTACCGTTAGGCAGCTTTTTTTGGAGAAATTAGTCGTTCTGATAGTCAGGTAACTGCAAGGAGGATTAAGTTTTTTTACTATGGAAGATATCCTGAATCGACTCAGTACGGTATTAAAATCGAAGATAAACCTTAGTTCCAATTCAATATCATTTTTTATTCTGGAAGGATGAGCAGTGAGCGATGAAATATCGATATTTTCTTGCTTCCCCGTATGAGGCAGCTTCAATAAAGCAGCTATCTGTTGGCATAACTCCAAAGGAGAACTCGGAAAGGGAAGCAAACGGACGTTTACTCTCTTGCCGTATCCGGCCACGGCATCCGCTCCTTTCATTAATGCCATTTTTTGAGCTTTTTTGTCTTCGGACAACAAAAGCAAAAGATCAGTCTGTTTGTCAGCAGACATCTTATCAAAAGCTGAAACTCTTATCTTTGGTTCTGTAACGATTTCCTTAAAAAGCCTGTACTGGAAATCAGGATAATAGAAACAGAGTGCTTGAAAGTCAGCTGACCAGGCATTGAGAAACTCGGTCAAACGGAAACTTTGATGGAAATCAGAAGGAAATACAACAGCAATATCTCTCTTATCCGTAAAGATTTTGGAAAAGGATATACTTCCGGTTCGTTGTGCTAAAAGGTTCATATCTATTCGAATCTCTCTTGGTTAGTTATGTTTTGCTTTCTTGTTTTCTTATTAGTTGAAAGCTTCATAGTTATGTATCAAGGGCAAGAATACTATTTGCAAGACAAACCTGGCTGAAATGAGGAATGAAATTGCCGGTATGATAACAGCCGAAGCTGTTGGTTATTGACAGCCTGATTTTTGCCAAAAAGACTATCATTTGTTCTAATCCGGTTTTAGTCATATAGTACTTAAGCCCCAAGTTAAGGGTCTCATAATCCTTTTTTTCTTACTCCTTACCAGAGGCATCTATACTCCCATTCAGAGTCGAAAAGGGGATCATGATAAATACCGTTGTTCCTTCACCTTCAATACTCTTAATGCTTATTGCACCTGAATGCAGCTCAGCAATCTTTTTTGCTGTTGCCAGACCCAGACCTAACCCCCCTGACTTAAACTCGACGGTACCGGAGTGATGAGCCAGAAGGTCACCGATCTCATGGAAGGGAATAAAGATATTCTCCAGTTCCTTTTCAGGAATACCAATCCCGTAATCCTGAACATAGATAACCACAGTCTCTTTATTATCAATCTCTTCATTCTGGAAGGAAGATTTGCGAGCTCCTACTTTGATGGTGCCGAAGTCTTTGGAATAGCGAATAGCATTGAGGATGATCTGATATATCATCAAATAGAAAGCTTCCCAGTTCCCTTCAATAAGCGGAAGATCATCCTTAACTTCCAGGGAGAAGATCATGTTTCTCTCTTTGGCCAGAATCTCTGCCTCTTTGACCATGATCTGCAGCAGGTCTTTGACGTTCATCTTATTTTTATTAATAGTAGAGGGGAGACTGTATTTGGTGAAATTGAAGATATCATTGATCTTATCAGTTATCCTCTTCAAAAAATTATCAGCTTTAATAGTGATACTCTCTTTTTCTTCCCGGCTGGGGAAGTCATTGTGCCGGAGCTGAGTAACATATTTTTGGAGAACCATGAGAGGAGTACTAAGTTCATGGGAGATTAATCCCATGAACTCTGTTTTAGCCAGATCAAGAGACTGGAGCTCCAGATTCTTTTTCATCAGATTTTTGTATTGACGGGCATTTTTTAAGGCAATCGAAAACTGCAGAAGCATGATACCGATTAAATCATTGTTGACAATCAATTCCCTTGGGGTTTCTCCAAAATTATCGATGTATAAAAGACTATGAACTTCATCATTAATAATCAGGGGAGCACAGAAGATGGAATGAAGCTGATAGTCCTGAACACTGATCGAATTTTTAAAAGTATTATCTTCCATGGCATTCATCGTATAGACATAGCGGCGGGTATTATAGACTTCGCTCAGTACGGTCTTACTGATATAGGCATGATCCTGAATAAGATTTTGACTGCTATCCATGGCTATCTGATAAATGAAATTTCCATATAAGTCTTTCTTTATCATAAAAGCCCTGTTTCCTTTCACGAAATCGATGCTGAAAGAGATAATTTCCTGTTCGATCTTTTCGATCTCTTTCAAAGAATATATCTCATTAGAAGCAATCATTAACTGCTTCATCTGACTGATATCCTTGCTTATAGCAGATATGTCCCTGATCCTGATTAGTAATGAGGTCAAATGCAGGCGAAGTTCTCGGGCTGCTTTCAGTTCTGTTCTGGTAAATGCCAATTCCCCCTGATCTCCTATAACCAGACATCCGACAATGATGCTTTTAAATCTGAGAGGGATATAAAGAAGGTGTTTTCCCAGTTGTTCTTGTTGAATAATTACGTTTGCCCGGATGCTCTCTTTCATCAATTTCTCATTCTCTGTCGAGTATACATCTTTTTCTTTGAAGTTATGAAGAAAAAAGGGTCTTTGCCCTTTATTGTAATCGTCTATCAGAACGAGTAAATAGCTATGAGGTGCAAATAATTTGTTAAGCATTCTGCCGATGAAAAACTTGAAACGTTCCACATCATCAAGTTTCAGCAACTCATACAATTGTTCCTGCCAGGGAAGAAAGGAGTAGAGATTTCTGCCGGCTATCGGAATCTGAGGCAGAGAGCCCGGACTCTCTTCTTCAATTCCGGTAATATCTTTATAGTGTCTCTGATACTTTTTGGGCAGTCCTTCAATGGCAGATATAGCGGTCTGACGGTATAATTTCAAGTATTTTTTGGCCTGCCTTTTGATATTCAGTTCCCAGTAGATAAGTGTCAATAATTTGGTTACTCTCAGTTCCAAATGATAAAGCCTGTTCTCCCTGATCTCCTCGAGAATTCCAAAAAGTGAACGGAGAACGATTCTGAGATTAATATTCTCATCCTGTAAATCGATCTGAGCGTTCAAAATTTGTAGAACGAGCTTCCAATATGAATAGTTGTAGGTTTTGGTTAGTTTCAGTGCTTTATCAAAGAGTTCCCTTGCCTTAGTAATATTTTTCAAAGCCAGATAACACTCTATCATCTTGGTATATAATATACTTTGGGCGTAGTAACTGCGATTTCTTTGGGCAAACTCCAGGGAATTAGCAAAGTGTTCCAGGGCGGCATTGTAGTCTTCGTTATGAAGGCAGAGTAAGCCTAAAGAGTGAAAATAGAATTCCTCTTCCTGACTGCTTAAATAATCGAGTTTAGTATTTTTTATCAGGATCTCGGAGACCAGATCAAAAAGACCGAGGTCTATGAGAAAATGGACGTAAGTCTTGATCAGTGGGTTAATCTCGGTAATGTCGTTTTTAAGCAGTTCAGGTTTGTTCTCTTTAATGAATTGATAGTAGTTGTTAAAACCCTCCACCTTGCTCTTAACAATTGCCAGGTTGTGAATAATCGCCCCTTTGAATGATTTGTCACGACAATCAGCAAGTAATAGCTTAGCTTTTAGAAGATATCGCTCTGCAGTTTGATAATTGCCGAGTTTAATATAGGCCTCCCCAAAGTTGAGATTTGTTAAGAGCTCGCATCTGGTATGCTCGATAGAACGGCATAATTTCAAAGCTTTCTCAAAGTTTTTTAACGCTTCATTGGTATTCCCCTGGCGGAGGGCAAGGTCCCCGATATTGTTGTAGATCATGCCAAGATAACGGACATAATTTATTCTTTCCCACATTTTTTTTGCTATGATGAAGTACTGCAATGCTTCGTCATAAGCCTTCTCATTACTATAATAAAAGGCGAGATTATTATAAAAACTGCCAAGTTTAGCATAGTAAGCGGCGGATTCCATCGGTTGGATATTTTTCTTGAAATCTTCCAACAGCTGTATCGCCTCCTTTCTCTTTCCGATTTTGTTAAAAAACAAAGCTTTGCGATCCATGAAGGCAACCCTGAGATCGTGAGCCATATTCAGAGGTTCGAGTCTCTCTAAATACTCACCGGCTTTGTCGATTTCCTTGAGCATCAGATGTGTCCATGCCAGGTTGATCATGACGCTGATCTGCTGCCTTCCGGTAATGGCTATCTTTAGAGCCTGTTCCAGATCTTTGAGGCTTTCGGTGTATTTCTCACAACCGTTTTTTAAAATGCCTCTAATGTAATATTTTTCAAAGATATCAGGAACGTTCTTTATTGAGTTAAAGAGCTGAAGAGCTGTTTTTACTCTTCCGGTCAGTTCCGAAATCTCCTGAAAGAGCATCAGGTCAGCAAGTACATCTTTTCTCAGAATATTCAGTTTTCCGGAAAAATCTAGAGAGATAATTCCGGAGATTAGCTCGAAAGACTTTTCATGATTCCCTGTATTAGAGTAGAGATTGACTAAAAGAAGAGAGTAATTGTGGATTTTTTCATAATCACCGGCTAATTTAGCATTGTCAATTATCCCTTCACAGATATGGATATCACTGATTGTTTCCTTCTTAAAATAATCGAGAGTCTGGCAAGCTATTTCTTTACGGGTTTTGCTGTGCGTTTCTGAATACAGCCTGTCTCTTGCTTCTTCAAATGCAAAATAGTAATAATCACCTTTCTTGATCAGGATATGATTGTTGATACATTCCTTCAATAAAAAGAACAACTCTTTGTTCTTAATTTCGAGCAGAAATTTTATCAGATTGTTTGATAAAGGTGTATGGGTTACAGAAAGAATTTGCAGCCGCTCATAATTCTTAGCAGAGATATGACTTAATTTTGCATATATCTGATGTACGATCCTCTCGGGGAGGAAGTAATTATTCCAGTTGATCTTAAAATAAAAGCCATTCTTCTTCCAAAGTAGTTTGTTATTGATCAAATCTATTAATACTTCCCTGATATAACTCGGATTGCCATTAGTTTTCTCCTGGAGCTCTTGCGAAAAAGAATCAGGAACATTCGTGTTGAGCAGTGTTTCGACATAAGCTTTTGTCTGTTGGAAGTCAAAAGGAGCAACTTCAATATGAATCGGATGAATTAGTCCGCTGACACTGCCCGGATTGTCAACACTGAGGATGATCATTATCCGGCTGAGTCTGACAGTTTTCGAAACGGAGTTGATAAAATCAATTGTTTCCTGGGTTAGATAGTGTCCTGCCCTGATTATGAAGATCAGAGGTTTTTCTTCGGACAAGCTCTCCATAAAATTCTTAGCAAAAGAAAAATCCTTTGCCAGATCCTTGCTGTTTTCAGTTAGTCTGGCTGCAACTTCTTCCGATTCATAAAGGAATTTATTCAGTTTGTCAGAGATGTTAACCAGATTTTTAGATATCTTGCTGTTATTGTCCAGGGAGGAAAGATACTCTTTTATCAGGGCAAAGAAAGGGTCTTTAAGCTGCGGGGAACAAGTATAGTCAAAAACATGATACTCATTAGTTAATAGGTGATAACTAAAAAGAGTCAGAATATCTGCCTTTCCTATTCCCTCTTCTCCGGAGAGAACAATAACCTTACCATTTTTTGCTTTTACCAGAGGGAGATAATCAAGCAGGTCATGCGTATTCTCTTCCCGGATTAAATAACTGCTGTTGCGTATCGAGTTTACCAGAGAGTACTTCAGAGAATAAGGGTATTGTTTTGTCTGAATTCTGTTAATATAGGAGATTATACTGGCGGAATCGGGGAAACGGTCTTCGACATTTTTTTCCATCAGTTTCAGGATCAACTTCTCCAGCTTGGGTGGGACCGAGGGGTTGATCTCACTCGGGAATTTCGGGAAAAGACTCCCTTTGCTTCCGGTAATCATATCCGACAACTGCTCTAAAGAATAAGGTAAAGTGCCTGTTGTTACTTTATATAATGTTACCCCCAAAGCATAGAAGTCACTCGCCGGAACTCCCTTTTTACCCCGGTAGATCTCGGGTGCGATATAGGGTAAAGTTCCTGATACATGCTGCTGGTTTTTATGAACATCAACTTTGGTGAAACCGTAATCAAGGATCTTTACCATTGTACCGCCCTCTTCCAGGCTGTACATGATATTATCGGGTTTAATATCCTTATGAATAATATTCAACCGGTGTAATTCATCTAACCCGTAACAGGTTTGCATAATGATTTGATACAAAGTATTCAGGGATGCGGTTGAGAAACTAAACTGGGAAAGGGTTTTACCTTCGTAAAACTCGCTCAGATAGTAGATGTGCCGATCACTGTGACCGAATTTTTTCACCTTTATCAGATTAGGATGCTCAATCTGAGTTATCAGAAACATATCTTCTGCTGAAAATTTTTCGTAAAGACTCTCAGAATCAAGTCTCTGAAAGACTTTCAGGGCGAATATCTTATCTGTTCGCAGGTCTTTAACTTTATATACTATTGCCCAAGCACCCATGCCAAGGCGTTCTATCACCTGATAGCGACTATCAATGATCATTCCTCAGTCATCCTCCGTTGAAATCTTACCTAATAATCTTCTTTGCCTTTGTTTGTCAAGATTTCATCTGTTTTGGAGCCAGAGAGTGATAAACGACCCAAAAGCTGATGATTCATGGGAGGAGAAAAGGGTTGCAATGCCCGGCAGTTTGGTCAGTTCATTCCCAGCAGAAAAATCGCTCCTATCTCACGGTTGGAGATAAAATGGACACCTGAGCTCGATTTTCTCTCTGCTAACAAACATAGAGTCCAACTGCTACTCAGGATTAAGATAACTGAGTAGAATAGTCCCGGTAAAAATGTATCACTGTTTGTTCGGTAAAACCTACCTCCGTTTATTTGATCAAAAGCATCTTTCGTGTTTCAGTCTGTTTATCCGTGCTCAATCTGTAGAGATAGATACCACTCGCTACCGGTTTATTGTTACTGTCTTTACCGTTCCAGACGGAATAATGTTCTCCTGAAACAAGATAATCGTCAATAAGAGTAGTGATAAGCTGCCCTTTCAGGTTATATATCTGAAGCGAAACCTGCATCTCATCAGGAAGAAGAAATCTGATAGTCGTGTCCGGATTAAAGGGATTAGGGAAGTTTTGATCCAGCATTCCGGAAGGTATAGTGACAATTTCTTCGGCATAGGGAGGAGGAGACCAGGTAAAATCGAGATCCAGAGAGGTGTACATAATAGTACCCCCTGTTGCAGGTCCATTACCGAGAATAGAGGAACCGAAATCGTTATCATCAAAGAACATCAAATGTATTCTGTGCCAGTCATCATAAAGGTGTTCCACACTATCGGCAAGATACCAGTAAACAGGTAGCATGCCCGATAATTCGGGAGTTTCCGAAGAGTTGAGATTAATCGCTTCGCTCCAGCTCTCACCATAATCAGCGGAGAGAAAAATCAGGGTGTTGACAGCTGACCGGCTCCCTCCGGAATCAGCGGAGCTGCTATTATCGGAACTGGTTATCGCATATGTCTGGAACAGTGCTATCAGTTTGTTGTCTCTTTGAACGATACGGAAGTAGTTTTCGTGATAGGCATCTTCCGGATCGGGCCAATATACTGGCCAGCTCGGATTGATGATCAGACTACCATTATTATCAAACTCCGGGGGTATGCTCCAGGGCAGATATAATGATTCTCCGTCTTCGTGCCGGGGAAAGATATCCTTAAGGTAAAATGTTTCGGTGTTACGCTCAAATTTAACATGTTTTGTTGTCGTCATGCTGGGAAACCAACTGTTATCTTCAGCAAACAAGGCAAACATACCCTGGAAATGATAATTTCCCTGATCATCAATGATCGCGTTATGCCTATTCATATATATTGTATAACGCATATCCTGATAGGGTTGATTACTATCATCCAGGAAATAGTTATCCGGATTCGCGACAGGAATAGTCGGATCACCAATAAAGAGAGTCCAGTCTCCATCACCATAGTTGTCATTTTCTAAAACAAACAGAATGTTATCAGGATGATAAGGATCATTTGTGTCAAGCTTCTGGGTGTGTCCGACCAAAGCAACGTAGCCGCTGTCCCGTGATACAACCGGAGTACAGAATGTTCTGACACCTGCAGCATTCCAGATGTCGAGATAGGGGATAATCACTTCTGTCCATTGAGCAGGATTATAGACAGCTAAATCCGTGGGGTTATTATAATCCGCGTAGATTAATCTCAAAACCTGCTGAGGAATACCATCAGGGTCATCTTCGTAGGAGGTGGCGAAAATATGAAGCCTTTTTTCACCGTTATGAGGAGAATCTCCGATAAACAAGAGAGGATTCTCCGCCTCTGCCAATACGAGGTATGGTTCATTCCAAAGACCAGGGAATCCCATAAGACTGTATTGATCACAGGATAGATAGATGCCGGAATCGCTATGCCAGGCAACAAAGGGGTCACCGCTATCCTGATCAATATCGATGCTCGGAAATCCGGGGGAAGAGGATGGGTTAAGGTCAATTAAGCTTGGTCCGGCGGTTATCATACCATCTTCGCTGTAGCTGTAATATATGTTGCGAAGAGATCCTGCTGAAGGTGATGCCTGATATGCAAAGTATAAACCACCCCCCGGATGCATACCGGCAGGAGATGGCTGAAGACGGATAGGGATTGAAGTAAACCCTCCCGGGAAGTAATCGTACCAGGATGCCATTATAGGCAACGGTTCTATATTAAAAGAATACTCCGGGGGACGGTGAAGTAATGCACCGCTGTCATCGAAAGTGACATGGTTTATATGGGTGGTACTTTGAGGATTGTCTGTTCCTCTGGTTTCGCCTGGAAATAAACAGGATATTAATGCTAAGACGAGTGTGATCAATAAAAGCTTTTTCATTTTTTGCCTCCTTAAATTGATAAAACTGATCAGGTAAAATTAGTTCTGAGGGCAGAGTATCTCTGTTTGGTTTTCAGGGTAATGCCTTATTCGGGATCCCTCCAATTTTATGTTAAAGTATTGAGTAAATGTAAAAGGGAGGAGTAATCTCTTCATTGATTGGAACAAGAGAAAAAATCCGTGAGCTGTTCAACATCGCTTATCTCCCTTTTTGTAATGACTAATTTACCACATACTTGTTATGATAAGTTCTTTCCGAATGCAACCCTATTAAAATAAGATACCTGAAAATGTCAACAAATATATTGAAACATATCCTGATGATAATGTTGCGGGGAAACAATGACGTAAAAATAAAATGAATTTACTTGCTAAATAGATTTAACAAAGGTTGTCGGGAAGAATGCTATGACTGCTTTGCTTGAAAACTTCAGGTAATTATCTCATTAGTTTGCTTTAGAAAACGGTATGTCTCAATTCGGCTTAATCCCACACCACGATCTGACCTGTCCTGACCCCGTGTTTTTCGGTAAAACCGGCATTCACTTCGATAACATACAAGACCGGTTCCGGGCTCCTGATAGTTTCCTCGCTGAAGGGGGTGGTATGAGTAGCAATATGAGCGATAGAGCGGTCTTCTCTGACAAATATCATATCGAGAGGGATATAAGTGTTTCTCATCCACATTTCAATATTATGAGACTGAGGGAAGATAAAGAGCATACCTCTGTTTTCTTCCATTGATTGACGATACATCAGACCCTGGGTTCGCGAGGATAGATCAGCAGCTATTTCCAGCTCGATCGTTGTGATCAAACTGCCGTTCGGATCGAGAAACCGCAATTCTCCGTCTTTACGGAAGCGCGGCTCTTCCCGTAGTGATTCGTTATCTGTTTGTTCAGCCGTTTTGTTGAAGCTCGACAGGTAAAGGTAGATGCCGATTAACAATAGCAGAGCAAAAAAATAGATCATGATCTTCTTTACCTCAAAATTAGAAGAGCTTTTTCCCTGGATTGATTTGTAACCCTTTTTCCTTCTTTTCGTCATCTTATTATCCTTCCTTTTGGCATTGCATTCAGAAATTTGAACCTTATGTTCATCTGGTTATCATGATATCGATCTCTTTTTGTCGTTTAATGATCAAGGCGATTTTCTCAGGAGCACAGATGATAGGGATTTTCTTGCTGTAACCTTGTTTAACACAAATTTGGTTGCTGCAGATAGATTCTTTCATTCTAACCCTGCCGTTATTGATCTCAACCGTAATACCGTCTGCCAGAAGAATCAACTGATCCTTACCCAGATCATAGGACCCCTGGAGCTGATTATCACGATAGATCTCCAACTTAGTCCGATTATCATTCGCTCGCAGATAGAAAACTGAGGACAGAGCAAGAATGATCATAACGATCATGAGAATCTTATCCGGCAGAGTGATAATCGATAGTATCGGCTTTATCATAACTCTAAGTCTTCATTTTTTCTAAGGTTGAACATGTATCGTGGTGAAGAATTTTTTGACCACGCTATTTGATCGTTCACTGTGTTTTATATAATTAACGGATTTCTCTCAGCCTGCAAATTGAGAGCAGAGAGAGATTATCCGGGATAATCACTTTAACTAAATTCCAGAGCTTTGCATTTGATTTCATCTTCAATATACCAATCATTTTCTGTTCATTACTAACCGTCAGCTTTCCGTCAATTTCATTATGCTTTAGCTAATTGACTATTAGTTTCAGGCAAATCTGTCAACAGTTATTTCCGTTACCGGGGCGCTCATTCTGTTATCTGACATAATCATTGTTAGCCATTCCAACTGCACAGTTATCCTGGAGGAGGGGTTGAATTTTTCTTCTTTATCTCGGAGTTTTCGAAGGAAGAAGGATAATCCTGTTGTAATTATTTTTCCGGAAGGAAAAAAGGAGATAAATATTGGAGAGCAGAGAGGATATCCACAGTTGGATCGATCAAACCTTACAAATACTCTCTGATTTCCCTGAGAGATACTGAGGGTAATTCACAGAAGAGTGAGAGGGAGCAGAACCAGAGAATTTGCTGGATGATAAAAGTCACAAACAGATTAAAACCATTCGATTACGTATCCCGATCTGATATTATTCTGGTTTGTAAAGCCGGGAGGAAGTTCAAGCAGATATTTAGTTGGTTCAATACTAAAAAGACTGGTAGCTCGAGAAGCAATTCTGGCGATGGAATTGTCTTCCCTCACAAAGACGAGGTCTGTTGGTTTATAAGCATTTCTTGGAAAAGTTCTGAAATTATGGGGGAAATCAAAAATATAGAGCGCACCTAGATCTTCATCGTAATACTTGTTAATCTCTGAGCTATGAAAGAGTCTATGGTCTCCACTGAATATCCGAATATCGATTGAAGCGACATAATCCCCCTTGTCGCTAATAATAGTCAACTTGCTATCAGTGCTTACTATAGATCCTTTATATGATTTTGGACAAAAACTACTCTCCTGATCTCTTAGGCAGATTAGGTCAACATACATTGCGACTAATAGCAATAAAACAACCCCTGAATATATGACAATCTTTTGATATTCAGCAGTCACTAATTTCTTGTCAGATAAGACTTTATAGCCATTTTTCCTTTTTCTTTTCATGGTTTTTCTCGCTTATTATCGAATCTATTTAATCTTTCTCTTTCTTGTTTTACTGGAAATCGTTCGGTAATCTCTCGGCAAGCATCTCCTCTTTAGCTTATTTATGGCATAGTTGTAATGTACAGCAAAAGAAATCGATGAGAAAAGGGAATCTATAAACAGGAAATAGAGCAGGGAATGAAAGCAGAATGAGATTAAGCATTCTTTTCAATTAAAAAATGCCGTATATAACTGTCGAGCAATTGCTGCATCTATTTTTTTGCAGATTATGAT
>CAYXFD010000013.1:76335-77433 GCA_964464175.1 uncultured Candidatus Cloacimonadota bacterium
ATGCCGTATATAACTGTCGAGCAATTGCTGCATCTATTTTTTTGCAGATTATGATTGATGACATTATAACTCTTTCGCTCTATCAGAAGTGTATGGCAGCCAGGACAATAAGTATTGGAATGAGATTCGCTGAGAATATTGCCTAAATAGACATAGTTCAGCTTTTCTTTTGCCAGGTTATAGGCATTCTCCAGAGTTTTGGGAGAAGTCGGAGTTGTGTGTCTTTTATATTGAGGAAAATAGCGCGAGAAATGGAGAGGGATGTTGGGATCTGTCTCAGCAATAAAAGAGACCAGGTCATTAAGCATCTTCTCACTATCATTCTCTCCGGGGATGAGCAGATTCGTTATCTCGAGATGGCATTTTCCGGCTGCTGATTTTATGGTTTCCAATACCGGCTGTAAAGTCCCGCCACAAACTCTTTGGTAAAATTCATCGGACATCCCTTTCAGGTCAAAGTTTATGGCTGCTATATAGGGGAGTAACTCGGCAAAGGGTTCTCTGTTGATGTATCCGTTTGTCACCAGAACCGAACTGATATTATTCTCATGCAGCAACCGAGCAGCCTCCAGAATATATTCAAACCAGATCAGTGGTTCTGTATAGGTATAAGCAACGTGTGAGACATTATGCTTAAGGCAGAGCTGGAGCAGGCTCGCTGGACTGAGCTCAATAGTTTTACTCTCCATCTGGCTGATAGAATAGTTCTGACAATAATCACAACGAAGGTTACAATAATTAGCCCCGATGGAAAGGATATCCTTGCCCGGATAATAATGATACAGAGGTTTTTTTTCTATGGGATCAAGACTGACAGTAACGGTTTTCCCGTAATTAAGAGCAAGAAGCTTACCGTCGATATTTTTACGGGTACGGCAAATACCTGTAGATTCCGGGGATATTTGGCAATAATGAGGACAGAGAAGGCATTTAACCTTCTTATTGTCTTGTCTGAGATAATAACTTGCCTCATGCATTCTTAAACTCCAAAGCAATAATAGTTAAGGAGCTGAAAAGTCAAGTAGAAAACGAAAGCTTACTTTTACTGATCTTTTACAGTTGAAGGCGGATTTTGGCATTCTAAATTTGCGAAACCCT